>CAMJNS010000037.1 GCA_946407375.1 uncultured bacterium | reverse complement strand
TTGTCTCATTATATGGCTGTAATTCTTTTATAATGGCAACAGACAAGAAAGGAACATTTTGATTTTCCTTTGTAATAATCGTTTTATTTTTAAAATGCAATTCATTGTTTTGAAGATTCTTAAGACATCTATTTCTATCTTCGGATGAAATAATGCCACTACCATCCCAAATACTTGCAGTTCCACTTTTTTCTATGGGCAAAAAAGAATAATTAATTTCATAATTATCTTTTTCTTTTACTTCTTTAAAATTTTTTCTAGCCTGATTACACCTTTTTGAAAAGAAGAAAGACAAAATAGGTCTTGGTTCATATTTTGTCATGAATAAACCTATGATTTCGTTAGTTTCATTATTGCGTAATTGCTGAGAATTAATCCAACTTGCTCCATTTGGCTGATCAAATTTTATAAATTTTCCACTATTTACCAATGATTTTCCAATATCATATGAGACTACTTTTTGACCTGCTATTTCAAAATAGTCTTTTGCCTCTCTATCTTTAGGATGATCTTCTTTTAAATAGGGAAGAATTGTAGCAGGAAAATTATCTATATCGTTGTTTGTCATTTCTTCGAAAAATTCTTTTGATAATCTTTCATCAAAGGATTTATTAATTTGACCAGCTGTTGTAATTATTTCCAAATTATTTGGAACAGGATTTAAGTATAAGCTTTCTTTACTTATTGGAATTTCATTAGCTATATCATTTAAACGGTCTAATAATGATGAGGGTTTTAAATCAGGATTAATCAAATCATCTGATAAGGATTTTGCAATTTCTGAAAGCCTAGATTCAATTTCCATCAAATAATGTTCTAATTCTTTTGCAACAAAATTTAGTTCAAATTCCGCCTGCTGTTTAATAGATGTTTCGGTAATAAACCTATTGTATTTTTCATAAGTATATATTCCAAAACTGAATAGGCTAAAAGGAAAAAGGCTAGATAGTAAAGTTAATAATAAGATTTTTGTCTTAAATTTTAGATTTTTGTTAAAATTAAACAGACTTATATAAAGAGCATAAACAGCTGAAAATATTATAATAATGAGAGCAAAAAAATTGATTTTCCTAGAAATCTCTTTTATATTTTTCTCTATTTTTTCTAGTGAAATATCATATTTTATAAAAGGGAAAAGGTTATCGTATCTTTTATCTATCTCGTGAGTTCCATTAAAAACGAAATGGCGAGTAAATTTTAAGTCAGTAGGTGCAATTATATATAATTCATCTTTTTTACTCTTAATGCCGCAATAGCTCAGAGGAGTGTCAATAGGCGTTACAGTCTTATATAACGGGAACTCTCTTAAAATTATTTTTATTTCAGGATAATCATTCTGGAGCTTTTTTATCATTTTCGTATAAGAAAAATCTTTACCTTTTAAAACAGAAAAGCACCAAGAACATTCTTTGTTACTATTATTAAACTTTGTGAAAATAAAATATAGTTCACCTTCCTGCAAAACAGAAAAATTCTTAGAAATTTGATTTATTGATATACTTATAGAAGTAACGGTATTAAATATAGTCTGAAGGAAATTTCCCAGTTGAGCTTGAGATGTATTATATTCGGATTCCGTTATAAGGTTCTGTTCTTTTGAATAATGGTCTTTTACTAATGTTTTAAGGTATCTTTTCAGCAAAGGCAAAGATATATTTTTTGCATCAGTTTTTTTAACAACTTTTGCATTATTAAAATCTTCATCAAAAAAAATACAATAACTGGTTTCCCCTAAAATAATACTGTCTATCTGCTCTTTTAATTTTTCAGGAGATATATTTGTATTTAAGTTCTGTATTATGCTTTGCTGATTTTCTATATAATTTTCAGGAACAATTAAGTCATTATATTTTTTTATTTTTTCGAAACCTTCATAAATCAAATCTGTATTTACAAAGTATTTATATTCCTTACTTAAATAATTAAAGCAAAGTATAGTAGCTAATGATGGAAACACAAACAAAAGCAACCATATTAACCATAACCTGAGTTTTGGTATTTCGATTTTTTCTCTTATTATTATTGCTTTATTATCTGACATCTATCAATTCTACCGATTCTGAGTCGAAATCTTTGGTAATAAGACAAGGGTATGATTGTTGTGGGGTGTAATTGGTGTTAGTGTCGTTAACAATTTTAGAATAGAATTTGTCATTGCAAACCAAAGAAGCTCCCACATTTATGGGAGAGCTTTCGGCAATGCCGACAGAGGGGGCTGATTGCTGGAAGCAATTGGAGGCGTGACAATCCAGTTCTTCAACGGACTTTTTACTAAGCAGTATCTTACTTTGCGTATTCTTAGTTTTAGCTTCAAGAGAAGCAGCTCTTTTAATTACTTCTCCATTTACAGAAAAGTCTTTGCGCCCTTTAGATGTTCCTATTGTTCCTGTTATTGCAACATCTGTGTCTATACCAATTCCATTTTCTATTGTAAATAATCCTTTTGCCTGTCTTTCATTATTAAATTCGATTAATGCCTTTCTCATTTCAATAGCAGCTTTAGAAGCCCTTATAACCTGATTAGCCTTATCTGGTTCATCGTAGAAAACAGCTTGAATTGCGTCCCCTATATATTTGTCGATTATTCCACCATTTGCAGTAATAGCCTGCTGCATTTTAGTAAAATAGGAATTTAACATCTCTACTATTTCTGAAGGTTCGTATTTTTCACTTATTCCTGTAAAATTTCTTATGTCAGATGAAAGTATGGTAACTTTATCCAATTTTCCTCTTCCTGCTTCTTGAACACCGTTAACTTCGACCGATTGAAGCAAACGTTCAGAAACATATCTTTTCATCTGTTCCTTTTGTTTTATAGCTATAGACATTTCATTGAATCCATCTGATATATTGTTGAATTCATCATTAGAAAAAGCTTCTATTGTTGCTCCAAAATTATTTACTTCTAGCAGGCCTATAGCTTTTTTTATAATATCAATTGGTTTTTTTATAAATATAGAAATAAAACCACTGCATAAAACCAAGAGAATAATTGTATAGGTTAACAAAACAGGTAATATTATATTAGTTAAATATTTTAAGAAATCAATATTTTTCCCCTCTGCCATACCCATTACTACTAATGGACTATCACTTGAAAAAATCCACTCCTGAATAATATTGTCATTATTTATTTTTATTTTATCTCTTCCACTGCTTCTATAATTCAATGCCTTAATAACTAATTTTTTTATTTCTCTATCTTTATTCCATTTTGGATAATATATTCCATTTAATGTTTGAATTTTATTATCAAATGATATTGCAATATTTAAATCTCCGTATTTGCTAGTTGGTTTAAAACACAAATAATTTTTGTCTGTGAAAGAATCAAGAAAAGAGTAATATTTAGAGCTTTTTGTCATTTTATTATATAAATAGGCATTATTATTATTTTTATCTTTTGCATAAAAAAAAGTAGAAAAATCAGTATCTTTTAATGATATAAAATCTCTAGAATATAAACTTTCCTGCCCTACTGATTTTTCTTCTCGTTTGAGCTTCAATATTTTATCAATAAAAGTTAGTGCAAAAAATTCTTTATTTATATGATTATTTGTTTCTATTTTAGAATCTATAGAATCTAGGACAGAAGCTATTAATCTTTGTGTTTTTAAATCTGTAGGTATAAAAACAGGAATTTGCCCCATAGTTTTACCAGAAACTTCTTTAAAAGTAGTTCCACTACCCATAGCTTCAATTTTGTTTCTGTTGTATTTTAGTAGATAATATAAAAATAAATAATCAATATTTGGTTTAGGTATTATGCTTTTGAAACCTTGATTAGTGCAAACTTCATTTTTTGCAATAGCGACATAACCTATAGGAGCTCTAGAAGTAAACAAAACAGAGTTTTTGGGCAAAAGTTTAGCAGAACAAGACTTTAAGCCTAATTCTGTAATATTCCTTTCACCGTGCGATATATAACGATGGTTATAACCAGATAAATCTTTCGGCGTTATCCAAGCAATGTTGCCACCGTAATAGTCTTCTTTTTTTGTAGAAGGGGTTGCCCCACCAACTATTTCGCCTATATCAGATAATACACAATTTACCCATTCATTATTCATAAGTTTTTTAATCCTTGCTACCTAAACAAATCGCTATGAGAACCAGTTCTGATAAGTCTTAATATCAATCTGTCTTTTATTATTTTATATATCAAAAGCCAGTCAGGTTCTATGTGGCATTCACGCACATCTATATAATCTTTAGAATTAGTTAAAGGGTGATCATGATACTTTTCTGGTAATGGTTTTTCTGAAATTAAAAGAGTGATGACGTCTTCTAGCAGTTTAGGCTTTAATCCTCTCTTAACAGCTATTTTATAATCTTTTTTGAATTTGCCTGTAAATTCAGGTTTAAGCATTAAGAGACTCCATTAATTGCTTTACGGAATCAAATGGACCATAAATATCTTCATCTTTTTCTGATGATTTTAAAGCTTCTAAAGTTTCATCATTTAGTATCTCTTCTTTTATTTCAAATGGCATTGTCTGTTTTTCCACTGATTGTTTCAAAAAAATACTAAGGGCAGTATCAAGATTAAAGCCCAAAGAGGCAAAAACTTTTTCTGCCTGTTGCTTAAGATTAGCATCTATTTTAAAGGAATAATCAACTGTAGCCATATATCCTTCTTCCTTTTTGTAATATATGTTTAAGTATATTAATTAATCAACTTTTAAGCAAGTTGGTTTAACTTACCCAATATACTTTCTATGAGCTAGTTTTACATTACTCTGCTTAACCATGGCATATTGTAAGGTTGTATCTATTCTCTTATGACCAAGCAACTGCTGTAACTGCTCTATAGGCATACCTTTGTCGATAGCCCTTGTCGCTAGAGTTCGCCTGAACTTATGAGGGTGAACCCTATTGATTCCTAGAGTTTTACCAACTTTACGCAGCATTACTTCTATACCGCTAATAGTTAATCTTTTATGAGGGTATCTTAAAGATACAAAAAGAGCTGGGTTATCGTCAACCCTCGATTTTAAATAATTTTGAAGATGTATCTTAGTTCTAACATCAAAATAAACTACACGCTCTTTAGAGCCTTTACCCAAAACAATGCATTCTCTCTCATTAAAATCAATGTCTTCCTTATTTAGCAACACCATTTCACCTACACGCATACCTGTAGATGAGAGCATATCGGTAATTGCCAAATCTCTAGCGATAGAGCAGGAATCTCTTAAAATCTCCAAACTTTCATCTGTGTAAGTTTCTTTTATATTCTTTTCTGTTCTAACTTTATGAATACGCCTTACAGGGCTTTTTATTATATAGTCTTCATCTTCTAGCCAAGCAAAGAAGCTGGAATAAATACGTCTAAGGTTATCTACCGTAGTATGGCTTGCATTACGAACCTCGTGGTAATTAGACAGATACTGTCTTAAATCATCTGTGGTTATTTGCTCAGGCTTCTTTCCAACATAGATGAGCATTTGTTTAATTGATGTTTCATAGTAATGAAGAGACTTTAATGAACAACCCTCTATTTTCTTAGCTTCTATAAACTTTTCTGTCAAATCCAAGTCATCAACAGTATTAGATGGGGTTTCTTTTGATAGTTTCTGTTTTAATAGGGTTTCTAGCTTCTTTAACTGCTCTGTATTCAAGAAATTAGAGGCAGAGAGTATTATCTGTTTTATTAGTTCTTTCATAATGTATCTCCTTTTATGGAGATACGGAATTTTCGATCTCTTTAATAACTTCTTAGTTCGGTAAATAATAATTTACAGAACTAAATATCTACATCTGATACATCTAATTCTCCAGACATTAGTTTGGGTAGAAGTGTGTCACGAAAAGCTGATAATTGTTTATTTTCTTTCAGATTATTCTTAATAAGACCAAACATTGGTTGAACCTTGTTGTGGAACTCTATTAATTCATAATCTGTTGGAACTATAAAAGGCATTGCTTTAATTATTTTTGAATTAACGGCTATTGCTATAGACGAAGTACTACCCATTGTTTGATAGTTAAAGTTTTTTAAGTAACAATAAAGATATTCATTGATATTAGTTTTATCTGAATTAAAATGTGCTATTGCTTCATTCGTCGCCATAATACCGTCTGTTATTGCAACTCTACCAACTGTTAGCTTGAAACTTAACAAAATAGTATTATCAGGCACAACTTTAACATTATGTTTTTTTATAGCTTCTTGAGTTAAAGATTCGGAAGTATCGGATATATATAAACCACATGAACCCATATCTGAAATAGAAACCCATTTAACATCTGATTTGTTTGTAGAAAACCATTCGGGCTCTTTTCTTGGTGGTGTTTTACCTATAGTTATATCAAAGCACTCATCTGCACGACATTGTTTTCTATCAACATTTTCTGTTTCTATAAAGCTTTTTTTATAGATTGCCATTATTTGCTCTAGTAAATTATTATTTATTTCATTATCATTTTTGAAAAAACCTAAGTTCTTTAAATATTTAATTAATATAATTTTTGTCATCTCTAAAATACGTTTGCTTTGCCCTCTTTCAAATATCCTATCTCCATTTTCGTTATAGCAAAAAACTTCGCCTTTTCCATTTTCTGGAAAAATAATAAAATAATCCATAAAAATGTAATACCAATAAGGAATTTTATTAGTTGAAAAAATATTTAAATAATCTGGTTTCGATTTTAATTGTTTATATAAATCAATCTTAGATATGCTTTTTTTCATTTCAACAATTGAGGTAAAATTCCTTAATTCGTTTTCTTTATCTAATAAGCCAACGCTTTCTAAATTATTATGAAGAGATTTGCTCATATTCAAATTCACTATCTCTGTTAAATTATTTGAAATAATCAGACTTAGTAGACCAATACCCAGTATTGGAAGCAATAGTAAAATACTTAAAATAATAACTAATTTATTTGTCAAACCAATATTCAGGTTAAAACATTTATTAATTATATTAAAAGAGAAAAATATATAGAATAAAGGAAGAATAATAGATAAAATATTCGTAATTTTAACCAAAATACTAAAATATTTGAGTTCTTTTGGGTAATTAGAAGTTACTTTTAAATTATATTTTAATAAATCACTTTTATCTATTCTTCGTAATCTATTATAGGCATCTACTTGACTTATAAATGAAGTTGGATAATTCAAAATATATTCAAACCCATCAGAAATATGTATCATCCCAATTCCAGAATGATTAATTACTTTTTCAGTTTTTGTAAATGGATTTAAATCTTGCTTAGCCAAAGCATATTTTAATATTAAATCAGGATCTATATGACTTTGCGGAATTATACAATTATAATAACCATGTATTCCTTTTGAACTCATAGTATACTTTAATATATAAAAAAGAATTTGTTTATTAAAATAATCAGTGTAAAGAAGGTTACTCCTAGCATAAGCGCAAAAGCGGCTAATATATTTATAACATAATCTGTAATAATGTCTTTTGTTTAAACCTAATCTACGTTTTTCCTCTTCAGTCATTTCAAGAACATAATTTTTAGGAGATTTATTAAAGTTTTGCTCATATTTAACATTTATTATATTAGAATCTAAATAAGTTTTGTTTTTAAGAAATTCAGATTTTTCATCTTTATATTCTGAGTTCTTTTCTATATCTTCTTCTAACTTTGGTGAAAAATAAGCATATATATCTTTTACATCTTGATTTGATAATGTTACTATTACTGGAGAATATCTGTCTTTTATTAAAGAAACAAGCTTATCAAGAGTTTCTTTTGAATATAATGATTTTGTATATGAGTCGTCTGGAATTTTATCTAATATTTCTTCTGAACAATTTGGGAAAAGTTTTGAGTGAATTTCGGAAAATTCTGAATTTAAATAGTTAAATGGGTCTAGATTCTCTTCTAACTGATTTACAGTTTGAAGAATCTTTTCTTTCAAATCTTCTTCAATTCTTTCTTTTGAGAAATCAAATTCTCTATTTACAGTAATGCATAAAAATAATAAAGGAATAATAAAAACAAAAAAGCCGATAATAACTGTTAATATGCGGTTTTTATTATTTTTCATATTCATATTATTACAAATTAAGGGATTAGAGGGCAAAGAATTTTATTGAATTTAACGAATTATAACAAAAATACAAAATTTTGAGAATAATTCATAATCTCATTCATACTCTTTACAAAACTTAAATTGACAAGAAAAATAAAAATTTGTAATCTACATATAAATTTTTACCCAATAGAGGATTATATATTTAATGAAAAAACTCAGAATAGCAGTTATTGGTTATGGAAATGTAGGTAGATTTACAGTTGAAGCAATTAACGCTTCAGAAGATATGGAATTAGCAGGTGTAGTCAGACGAACAAAATCTTTAAAAAACACACCCTTAGAGCTATCAAATACCAAAGTTGTTTCAAACATAGATGACTTAGGAAAAGTTGACGTAGCAATAATTTGCGGTCCATCAAGAAGCGTTCCTGAATTAGCACCAGTTTACCTTTCAAAAGGCATTTACACAGTAGATTGCTTTGATATTCACACTGACATATATGATTTGCATGAAAAACTTGACGGAATTGCAAAGAAGAATAAAGTTGCCTCTGTTACTGCAGCAGGTTGGGACCCAGGTTCAGATTCAGTAGTAAGAACTCTTATGATGGCTATGGCTCCCAAAGGTCTTACATATACAAATTTCGGACCAGGTATGAGCATGGGTCACTCTGTTGTTGCCCGCTCTAAAAAAGGCGTTAAGAATGCACTTTCTATGACAATACCTTGTGGTGCTGGTATTCATAGCAGAATGGTATATGTAGAATTAGAAAAAGGCTATACTGCCGAAAAGATTTATGATGAATTGAAGGCCGACTCATATTTTGCTCATGATGAACTTCACGTTATTCCTGTAAATTCTATAGACGAATGTAAAGACATGGGTCATGGAGTTTTAATGGAAAGAAAAGGCGTTTCAGGAATGACTCAAAGTCAGCGTTTTAAGTTTGAAATGACCATCAATAACCCTGCTTTAACAGGTCAGATTATGGTTGCCTGTGCTCGTGCCATTGTTAAACAAAAACCTGGCTGTTATGTAATGCCTGAAATTCCTCCAATGGACTACTTGCCAGGAACTAAAGAACAATTAATCAGAAGTCTTATTTAACTTAAACAAAAAAGAGGTAATTGTTTTTTTATGACAGTTACCTCTTTTTTTATGTTATAATACTTCATTATGCTAACAGTTGAAACATTTGAAAAAACAGTTATAGAAGAAAAGAAGCCGACAGCTCTTTGTTTTACAGCAAGCTGGTGCTCACCAAGCCAAACTCAAATTAAAGACCTTGAAGAAATTCGTGGAAAGTATGAAGACAAGTTTTTAATTGAAGTCCACGATGTTGAACAATCTTCAGATTTAGCCAAAATGCTAAAAATTAACAATCTTCCAACTACTCTTTTCTTTGCTGAAGGTGAATTACAAGAACAAAACTGTTTATATGGCTATCAAGATGCCAATATGCTAACAGACAGCTTTGAATGCACCCTTTGGGAAATGGAAAATAAAAGCACCAATAGCAGGTATGTCTGGTGGATTATCGGAGCTTTGGCATTAGTTGCAATTCTTCTATCTTTATATACAAATTTTAGTCACTAACTAAAAATTTATTGAAATAATCTTTTTAGGCACAAACCCCTCTTTCAATATCAAAAAGTGTTGAAGGAGGGTTTTATTCTTCGGTCTCATCCTCGATTTTGCTACGAAGCATTTCTATGAGATATTCGTGTTTTTCAGAATCAGTCATAGAAGAAATATCTTTTGTGTAAAATATTTGTTTTGACTCAACGTCAGGAACTTCTTTTGTTGTTATTATTGTGTCACATAGAAGAGTAACAACATCGTTATGAACTTCTGCAAAACCGCCAGAAGTCGCAAAAATAGTTTTCTGACCATTTTCAGCAGTAATACTTACTATTCCAGGATTTAAAAGGCTTAAAAGCGACTTCCTTCCTGGCATAATACCTAGAAGACCATCATAGCTAGGTATCTGCATAGCAACCCCTTCTGTTTTAATGGGTTGCTTGCCTGGTCTTACCACCGATATTTTCAAAAACTTATTCATTCTTTTTAATTTCTTCTGCTTTAGCTATAACGTCTTCTATGCCACCGCACATAAAGAAAGCCTGTTCGGGGTAGTCATCATATTTGCCATCGACAATATCTGAGAAAGCATCGATTGTTTCGTTCAAAGGAACATATCTACCAGGATGACCTGAGAATTTTTCAGCAACAAAGAAAGGCTGTGACATAAATTTCTGAATACGTCTAGCTCTGTTAACAGTGAGCTTATCTTCTTCGGAAAGTTCTTCCATACCAAGAATTGCGATAATATCGAGAAGTTCCTGATAACGCTGCAAGATTTCCTGAACAAGCTGAGCAGTCTTGTAATGCTTTTTCCCAATAATATCAGGAGACATAAGTCTTGAATTTGAAGCTAGTGGATCAACAGCAGGATAAATGCCCAATTCTACTATTTTTCTAGAAAGAACCGTTGTAGCGTCAAGGTGAGTGAAAGTTGTTGCTGGAGCCGGGTCTGTAATATCATCAGCAGGGACATAAATAGCCTGAACAGATGTAATAGAGCCTTTATCTGTGGTAGTAATTCTTTCCTGCAAAGCACCCATTTCTGTTGCTAAAGTCGGCTGATAACCAACTGCTGAAGGAACACGCCCAAGAAGTGAAGAAACTTCTGAACCAGCCTGAACGAATCTGAAAATATTATCGATGAACAGAAGAACATCTTGGTTTTCACTGTCTCTAAAATATTCTGCCATTGTCAGAGCAGAAAGAGCAACACGCAAACGTGCTCCAGGAGGTTCGTTCATTTGACCGAAAACCAAACAGGTTTTATCCATAACGCCAGACTGTTTCATATCGAGATAAAGGTCGTTGCCTTCTCTGGTTCTTTCCCCTACCCCGCCAAATACAGAAACACCGCCGTGTTGCTTGGCTATGTTATTGATAAGTTCCATAATAAGAACAGTCTTACCAACACCTGCACCGCCGAAAAGACCGATTTTACCGCCTTTTGCATAGGGTGTAAGAAGGTCAATAACCTTCAAACCTGTTTCAAAAATTTCTGAAGCCTTACCCTGTTGTTGGAAAGTCGGAGCTGGTCTATGAATTGCCCAACGTTCCTGAGTAGCAGGAACAGGTGCGCCACCATCTATTGGATCGCCTAAAACGTTGAAAATTCTACCTAAAACTTCATGACCGACAGGAACAGATATAGGTTTACCAGTATCTATAACCTTTAACTCTCGAGAAAGGCCATCTGTAGAACCCATTGCAACAGTTCTAACAACATCGTTTCCAAGATGCAGAGCAACTTCTAGAACAAGCTTTGTGTTCTGGTTAGGATTAATTACTTCTAATGCGTTATGTATACTGGGTAAATGACCGAAAGGGAACTTTACGTCAACGGCCGGTCCCATTACCTGTATTATTTTTCCTTCGTTCATCATGACTCCTTAATTGTTGGTCTAATTCTAGCAACATCAAATTGCTTAGTCAATAGTTGTTTTTGTAGCCAACAATAAGTCTTTATTATAATCATCATTGCGAAAGGCTGTGCTAAAACTAATTTTTAAGTCCAAACTAGATTATGCTAATTGCCTACACATTTGTCATAAAAAGTAATTTGTATGGGCTTCAGCCCTGAAAGAATTACATTTATGACAAGCTGTAGCTGCAAACAAATAAATACTGATTTTTCATCAAATTTCGAGTTTTAGCACAGCCTCTTCGTGCCACTTCCCTCCTATGGCGGAGAAGATCTTCGGATTACCCATAACTATGTCATTCATTGCTAAAACAATCCTCTTATCTCTTTTACCCTTATCTCTTATCTCTAATAACATAAAAGCTTGGGTTCCCCCAAGCTTTTATGTTATTGTTCAGGATTACCAGGCATATTCTTCAGTATCGGCAAGCCAGATGTGCCGATTTCCCAGACACTATCAAAGGATTCGCCATTTTCATAGCCATCTTTGAATATATCATTCTTCCAATCTGGGTTATCTGGTAAGTTTGCACCGTCAACACCATCTAAAGCCACAGTTTCAGGTAATGGTTCCTGCAAACCAGGCTGAGAAGATACGCCGTTCTTTACCAGAGTCATGTTTTTGTTTGCATAGCAATTGTTGAGAACAATTGATTGCTGATAATTATCATTAATATTATATATTCTATTCACAGAAACTTCATCAGAAGTTGAACCACATTCAACCTCCAAACTACTAGTAAAACAATTACTTACAGAACAATTGAAAGAACCTCCGTAATACCCAATAATTCCACTAATATAGCCATTTCCTTTAACATTGCCTGTTGAATAACAGTTATTAATTGTTTGTGCTTGAATTATATAACCAAGTAAACCACCAATCCCTTCATAAGAGGATAAATTTCCTGTTCCAATTACATTTCCTGTCGCATAACAATTTTCGACATTTCCTCCATTTATACAAGCTATTAATCCCCCTCCGGAAGAAGCACAATTAACAGAAGAATTAGAATAGGAAGATTTTATAAAACTTTCTTCTACAGTTCCTATTAAACCACCAGCAGCTCCATTACTGTTAATAGTTCCTTTACTATAGCAGTTTGTAATTTCACCGCCATTAGTTTTACCAATTAAGCCTCCAACACAAACATTAGATCCACTTCCTTCTAAATTAATATCTGAATAACAGTTTTCTATATTTATTCCCAAACCTATAGTTCCAAATAATCCACCGCCAAGTTGACTACAAGAAATTGTTCCATTGCCTTTTACCCAACAATTTTTGACAGTTTGTTCTATCGAACTTTGACCATAACCAGAATCAAAGTAAATGGAACTAGAAATACCACCTACTTCTGTGCCTGTTATTCCTCCGTTAGATATTTCTATTCCAAGATTAGTGATTTTCCCTCGTATAATATTGAATAAACCTACATTTTCGTTAGGTCTGTTAATATAAAGATTTGTAATTTTATAATTATTCCCATTATAGTAACCATAGAAATCTTCATTTAAACCACCATCATCTTCATAATTAAATATAGGCTTCCAACCTTTGCCATTATCGTAAGATTGCCCATAATCGCTCAAATCAATATTTTGAGTCTGTTTAAAAAACGGAATACTTTCATAAATACCACCATTGCCATATTTTACATTACGTAAATTATATAAGTCTTCTGGTGTAGAAACTAGCCAAGGTTCTTCTTGAGTTCCTTTACCTGCAAGGTAATGAGTTTTAAAAGAGAAGCTATATTCTGGAACTGTTCCACCATCATTTTGAGTTATATTAGAAATAGTACCTGTAACAGTAGTATTTGAAGGCCATAATTGATTTGAATTCGGGGTAAAAACAACATAATTATTTCCATCATTACTTATTGAAAATTGACCATTAATATTGCAGTTATCAAAAGTTATTGAAATGTTGTTTAAATTACCATTACATAATTCGTTATCATCGATATACCCGGAAATAGCATTAACTATTTTAAATTTAAGTTTATCATCTCGATAAGCTATTACTGTTGATTCTGGTTCAGATAAGTTAATAACACTTTGTTTTCTTGTTTTAAATGAGAAATTACAATCAGACAAAGTTATTCCTTCAAAATCTTTAATTCCTGTAATTTTACCAGATATTGTCGAATTTGTAGCCCAAACAGAACTAGGTGTAAATACTACTTGGCTATTATTTTCTAAATTAAAAGACCCAATTGCAGATCCACTATTAAGAATAATACTTACATTTTGAATTTCACCTAAGTTATTTGTAGCATTAATAACAATCTGTTGATTTAATGGATATAATTCTTCTGATTCATTTGTAAGTTGAGAAGATAAAACAACAGCTTGTCTTGTTTCAAAAGAAACATTACAATCTTTTACCGGCAAACCATCGGCATCTTTAATACCGCTGATTTTACCAGTAACTGTTGTCGAAGGTGGGTAATTATAACCAGTGTTAAGTTTATATAGTATTTTCCCATTTTCTATAGAAAAAGTTCCACTAACATTGGCGTTATCAAATACGGCAGTCGCATTGCTGACATTCCAACCAGTAAAACCACCAGAATAAGAAAGAGAAATATTGTCTCTTAGATTTTCGCTCTTGGTGAAACTATCTATTTCTGTTTGTGCTTCTGTATAGAAATCTTGAGATAAATTTGCAATAGTCACTCCATTTGAGTCTTTCAAGCCACTTATTTTGATAGTTCCATTTGAACCAAATGGATACAATGAATTGTTGGCAAGTTTGTAAACCACTTTTCCATTAACAAGCTGTAAATTACCGTTAACATTTGCTCCTGTAAAAGAAACATTTGCATTTGTCAAACTTGTAATAGTCGAACCGTTTAGAGCAAAAACAAGATCGCCATTAGCTTTTATACTGCTATTATCACAGCTTAAATAGGGTTGAGAACCTATATAGAAATCTGCTTCGCTATCAGCTACAGGAGCTCCTTCGGTGTCTTTTAAATCACTAATTGTTATTGTAGAATTAGAATCGAATGCCCATTGAGCATTTTCACCAAGACTGCACAATATGTTTCCATTATTAAAACTTAAGGAACAATTAATAGAACCCCCAGAATAGCCTATATTAGCTGTAGATAAGTCAGTTATACTGCCATTGTTTACTGTAAACGACAAATTAGAACGAGCATTATAAGAGTTCTGAGACTGGAATGATAAAGTAGTCTGAGCTCTGGTTGTGAAGCTGAATGAGCATGTTTTTGTTTCGCAACTATCAGAGTCTAAAATACCACTAATAGTGCCAGCATAATAGGTTTCAGGATTCCAGGTTGTTCCAGAACTCAAAGTAAAATAGACTTTCCCATTTTGAATAGAAAAAGAACCTGCTTTTCCTTCTGAATTGAAATTTATAGTAGCATTTTCAATATTGGAAATAGTTCCACCAGTTGGGGTTATTTCTATTTTAGTATTCAAAGGAGCATTCTGTGAAGTAAGATTAGTAGTATTAAGAACCACTTTGTTCCTTGTAGTGAAACTGAAATTACAAGATTTGGTTTCACAGCCATCGCTGTCTAATAAGCCGCTAATACTGCCTGAATAAATAGTTTCAGGATTCCAGGTTGTTCCAGAAGTTAATGTGAAGTAAGCCTTACCGTTCTGAATGCTGAATGAACCTGTTTTGCTGTTTGAACCGAAACTAATAGAAGCATTAGCAACACTAGAAATAGAACCGCTAGAAGGAGTTATTTCTATTTTACTAGTTACAGCAACATTTTGTGCTGAAGGTGTAGTAATACTTAAAGTAACAGCATCTCTAGTAACAAAGTTAGAGCTTATCTGATTTGTAGAAGTTAAACCAGATTCAGTTTTCAAGCCAGAGTTAAGTTTTATAGTATAGCTTTGTTCTGGATTGAGCTTAATATTCTTAACTGTTAGTACATCTTTGTTATTTTCAGTAGACCATTCCAACTGATTTGAAGCAGTAATAAGATTGGTTGTTGTTGAATTGCAGATAAGAGTAACCAGAGTTAGTAAATTCTGGTTCTTATCCATCTTTTCGTTGAAAGTTATCTTTATAGGAGTAGTAACTTCAACTTTAGTAGTTTCACTATTTGTAGGAGTTATGGAAACTGATATTTCTGTAGTTGTTAGAGTTCCAGTGTCTGTAGAAGTATTAGTGTTCGTTGTTGTTTGAGTGTTAGTCTGAGTGTTTGTTTGAGTTTGAGTAGAAGTGCTGCTTCCAGTGTTGGTAGAAGTATTGGTTTGCGTTTGGGTTGAAGTGCTACTGCCTGTGTTAGTATTGGTAGCTGTTTGAGTGTTAGTTGAAGTTTGAGTCTGCGTTGAAGTGCTGCTTCCTGTGCTGGTAGAAGTATTGGTGTTTGTAGTTGTTTGAGTGTTAGTTTGAGTAGATGTGCTACTACTAGTATTTGTTGAAGTGTCTGTGGAAGTAGCAGAACCTGTTGCAGTATCGGTTTGGGTATTTGTGCCAGAACCAGTATCTGTAGAAGTATTTGTTTTTGTGTTAGTCGAAGTGCCTGTAGAGGTTTTAGTATTAGTACTGGTGCCAGTCGATGTTTTTGTATTCGTGCTAGTACCAGTAGAAGTGTTTGTTGAAGTCCTGGTATTGGTATTAGTACCAGTTGAAGTATTTGTTTCAGTATCTATCTTTTCGGGTTCTTTTTCTTTTTTGAGTTTTACAGAGCCTTCTGAAGCAAATTCTGTTCCATTGGCATCTTTCAAAACTGTTTTAACTCTGAATGAATCAGGAAAATCCTTTGTGGAAATTCCAGTAAGTTTAAGCTCAAAAGTATAAGTAGCATTATTCCCACTAATAGCGATATTGTTTTTCTTATAGGATTTAATATAAAGAGTATGAGAATATTGATTATTAGAAGAATCTTTGTCTGTCGAAGAAGTCTGAACTGCTGTCGAACCATCGATTTTTAAACCGCTCACATCGGCAGAACTGCTGTTGAAAAATACAAGCTGACTTGTAACTTCGCTTCCGTCAAAGAGAGCAGAAGACTTATTTGCTGTAATACAACTTGAAACTTTTATATCAGTGATATATTTAGAACTCTTGTCGTAATAAACTTTTATTGGATCAACAGAAAATGTCATTAATTTTACTGAATCAGAGTTTGTGGGTTTATCTTCTCCATTGTCTTTTGAGGCAAAAATAGCAAAAGAGTAGCTCAATCTGAAGGTTTTAATCTTGAAAGTATTTAAATCTTTAACAGCTAGACGAGCTGTTTTAACTATAGTCGGGTTAGTGTCGTTATCATCCAGAATCTGAGTATACTGCCAATCAGAAGCAGTTTCAGACCTTGAACCCAGGAAAAATGTCTTAAATTCTTTGCTGAAATTATTAGGAATAGTCAATATTATTGGCTTATCAAGCTTTTTTACAGTCTTGTTGTCACTTTTAGCCTGCAAAGTATAAATATTGCTTGAATTTCCGCCATAAAGCTTGCTTTCGTTGCTTTTTGCCAAGCGTTCTGTTAGAACTATGCTGGAACCAGTTGCCAGCGTTCCATCTTCGCTTGATTCTATAACTGCACCTGATTTTTGTGAAGTCAATCTAAAGGTACCATTGCCATTGGCTTCGGTTGAGTATATAAACTCTGTTTGTTCGGATGGTGCAGGAGTTCCACCGCCACCGCCTCCACCACCACCGCAGCCGATCAGAAGAAGAGCACAAATTACGCTAGAAACAATGGTTGAAAGCAAGTGTTTTTTCATTTTAGTAACCTCATTAGATTTAAGATATAAGATTTAAGACCAAAACTTGAGATTTAAGAAAGAATACTACCGTAAACTATTTCATTAAAAACCTCTCTGTCACTACGTGACATCTCCCCTTAAAAAGGGGAGTCTAGATTGCCACGCTTCTTTCAGAAGCTGCGACTCGCTGAGCTGTCAGCTTGCTGACTAAGGGGGGGGAGCAAAGCTGACAGCTTTGCGTAACTTCAAATATTTAACGCAATGCTTTGCATTGCTCCCCCTTCAGTCTTTGGCTTCGCCAAATCCAGCTTCCCCGCGAAGCGGGGCAGCATCTTTGTTTTACCTTGATTGAGCAATAAAAACCAAGAACAACAAAAACTTGATTTTTTCATAATGAAAAAATCATTTTTATATGTTAATCTGTAAAGAGAGGTTTACACCTCTGTAAGAAGAATTGTTAAAGCAATAATAAGATTTTTCTAGATTGCCACACCTCTTTCAGAGGCTTGCAATGACGGCTAAAAAGAACTTTTATTACTATAATAATTCCGATTTAAAGCCATTTTGCTTTAAGCAAAAGGGCTTTTTGTATTTTTAGGCAATTCTAATTATAAAGTACACTTAACAGAAATTCAAACTTTTTGTAAAGCAAGGTTTTACAATGGAATTTAAGTTTATTTTTGCAAAGGAAATAAAAGAGAATAAAAAAACTCGTTATCTTAATCAGCAAGAACTTGGCGAGTTATTTGGTGTTTCTAGAGTAACTATAAACACTTGGTTATCTGGAAAAGCTAAGCCTTCTCTTGAAAAGATTGAAAAAATAGCAAAAGTATTAGAGATTCCACTTTCAGAACTATTAGGCAAAGAAAGCTATAACGATTTATCTGACTTAGATGAAGAATTAATCAAATTAACCAAAGAGCAAAAGATTTTCACTTTAGAGTTTTTTAAGCTTATAAATAAAAAACCAGAAATAAAAGACTCTTTGTCGAAACTGCTTTACTTATACTTAGAAACTACTGATTCTAACATTTAATAATCAATTTGCATATACTAGAATTAATAATTATAATTATTTTTGAAGCAATATTGAAGAATATAAAAACTTAACCCAATAAACTCATTAAAAAATTATGTCTTTGCTATCTTTTAAAACTTATTGCATAGAAAATTATGCAGAATATAAAAATGAATCTTCTTCTTCTGTATTTTCTAAATTTGAAAAGTCTAAACTGTTGAATCATTTAGAAAGCGATTATGAAGATTTGCACGGGATGGGTAAAGAATATTTAATGGATTATTTCGACCAATGGCTTGGAGAAAGCAATCAAAAATGATTTTGTATCATGGTTCATATACAAAGATTGAAAAGCCCAAAATACTAATACAAGAAAAAGGTCGTGACTTCGGATTTGGCTTTTATACCACAACAATAAAAGAGCAGGCTGAACGTTGGGCTATTCGTTCAGCAAGACTCTGCTCCAGAAAAACAAATAAAGAAGAAAAAGCTATTGTTAATGTTTATTCATTCGATGAATCTGCTAATATTAAGTTAAATACGAAATCTTTTCCAAATGCGAATTTAGATTGGTTAGAATTCATTATTCGTTGTCGCTCTGATTTAAATTATCACCATAATTTTGATATTGTTTCTGGGAAAATAGCAAATGATAATGTGGGTGAAACGATTGAATATGTTTTAGCAGGAATAATGAGAAAAGAAGATGCTGTTGAACGTTTAAAATTTGCAAAAATAAATGACCAAATATGTTTTTGCTCAGAAAAAGCCTTACAATTTCTTAATTTCAAAGAAGAATATATTGTAAAAAGTGTATATTGGAGTGAAAGATAATGTCAGACACCCATCATCTTGTTAAAAGTATTTTAATACCACAAGTTGCAGAGCTTTTGATGAAAAACAAAGGTCTTTCTGAAAACGAAGCTTTAAAAGCAATCTATGAATCTCCAATAGCCCCTCTTTTGGAAGATGATTCCATGGGATTATATGGACAAAGTGCTTTATATATTTATAGTTTGATTACGGAAGAATGAAAACACAATTTAGGTTATGAATTGGTGTGGTTGTTTAGAGCCTTCTGCTCTTGGTGTGATTGTATATTAAGTTACAAGTTATCAGATTCAAGTTACAAGAACCTTGTGTCTCAATTTAAGGTCTTATATCTCTCAATTCTCAACTCTCAATTCTCAACTCTCAATTCTCAACTCTCAGTTTCCTAGGTTTGTGAGCCAGCGATGACTTCGTTAAGTTCTTGAGTAATCTGGGCCTGTCTGCTTCGGTTGAGCTCAAGTTTTAGGCTGTCTAGCTTTTCATTGGCACGGTCAGTTGCAGAAGTCATAGCCATCATTCTAGAAGACTGTTCGGCTGCAACAGATTCTATAACAGCCTTTAATAGACTATTATACATATATCTTGGCAAAATCTGGTCGAAAATTTCATCAGGTGAAGGATAAAAATCAAAAGAAGCGTTAAGAATGCTTTCTTCTTGGTTTTCTTCTGAATCATCTGCTGACTTTTCTAGCAAATCACTATTCTTAGGAATAGGCAGAAGTTGATTACAAAGTATAGGGTGGTTTATTGAAGAAATGTATGAAGTGTAAATAATACTGACCTTATCAGTTTCGTTATTTTTAAACTTGTCATAAAGCTCTTTTGACAAAGAAAAAAGTTCAGATTCAAGTTCTTTTACATTCATCGAAGGGTATTCTTTTGCCATAGGTATATTAGAATACTCAAAAAACCTTATTGCTTTCTGCCCAATCACATAAATTTGTTGTTTATCTAGTTCTATTTTCTGAATTTGATTCAAAGCAAATTTGTTTAAATCTTGATTAAAACCACCACATAGACCTCTTTCACCACCAATTATGATTGTAGTGCTTTTGTTAACTTCACGTTCTTCCAAAGCTGGGTGATGAAAATCAGGTATCATAGACTTTATGTCTCGTGCAAGAGTCAAAAGTATGTTAACATAAGGCTTTGTTCTGTTGACAGACTCAATTGCTCTACTGAGTTTTGCAGTAGACATCATTCTCATAGCGTTAGTTATCTGATATATAGTCTTAACGCTTTTAATTTTTTGTCTTATATCACGTAGAGAAGCCATTTTCGATTAAATTAGGAATTAGGAATGAGGAATTAGGAATTTAAGTATCACTTACCACCTACCACTTAACACTTACCACGCCAAGCTTCGCTTGGCTATTCTTCTTCTTCCATATCTAAGGTTACTTTGCCCTGTTTTTCTTTTAGCTCTTCTAAAGCCTTTTGAGCTTTAAGTTCTGCAGAATGATAACGAGGCATATAAATCCTAGCTAAGAATTCTTCAATAATTTCAGACATCTTTTTGCTTACTTCATCATTCATTACAAGATTTTTTTCAAAATCTTTAATAAAATCGGGGTGCTTTTTATGGAAATATTTAATCAATAAGCTTTCAAAGCCGCTGACTTCCTTTATTTCCAGTTTATCTGCAAAACCCTTTGTTGAAGCAAAGACTACGATAATCTGGTCAACAACACTCATACATTCGTGAACAGGTTGTTTTAAAAATTCTACAAGATGCTCGCCTCTGTTCAGTTGATCTTGAGTCGCCTTGTCGAGGTCTTTTGAGAACTGGGAAAATGCTTCCAATTCACGATATTGAGCTAATTCAATTCTTAAAGGACCTGCAATCTTTTTCATTGCACTGACTTGAGCACTTCCACCAACTCTTGATACAGAAAGCCCAACATTAACTGCCGGTCTTACACCAGCGTTAAATAGAGAGGATTCTAGAATAATCTGACCATCAGTAATAGAAATTACGTTGGTTGGAATATATGCAGAAGCATCACCAGCTTGAGTTTCGATAATTGGTAAAGCCGTAAGAGAGCCTCCTCCTAATTCAGGAGAAAGTCTAGCAGCTCTTTCCAATAAACGAGAATGTAAGTAGAAAATATCAGCAGGAAAAGCTTCGCGTCCAGGAGGTCGTCTAAGCAATAATGAAACCTGTCTATAAGCCACAGCGTGCTTACTCAAATCGTCATAGACACAAAGAACATCTTGCCCTCTGTCTCTGAAAAATTCACCCATAGCACAGCCTGCAAATGGGGCAATATATTGCATTGCCGCAGTATCTGAAGCAGAGGCAACAACAATAATCGTGTTCTGCATTGCATCGTATTTATTTAAAACGTCTATAATCTGGCTGACGGTAGACATTTTCTGACCTATTGCAACATAAACACAGAGACAGTTTTTATCTCTTTGGTTAATAATAGTATCTATTGCTATAGAAGTTTTACCTGTCTGACGGTCGCCGATAATAAGTTCACGTTGCCCTCTTCCTATAGGAATAAGAGCGTCAATAGCCTGAATCCCTGTTTGAAGAGGAACTGAAACAGGTTGACGATAAATAATACTTGGACTAGGGCTTTCAACGTTACGGGTTTCTTTTGTAACTATTTCACCTTTTCCGTCAATTGGATTTCCCAAAGCGTCAACTACACGTCCTAAAAGCTCAGGTCCTACTGGAACAGAAAGAATTTTTCCAGTATCTGTGACTATATCACCTTCATGAATACCTTCATCTGGTCCTAAAAGAAGACAACCAATGTTATCTTCTTCCAGATTCAATATATAGCCTTTGACTCCGTTCTGAAATTCGACCAAATCACCAGCCATAGCTTTGGGAAGCCCTTGAATACGAGCAACACCGTCACCAACCTGAATGACACTACCAGATTCAATAGCCTTAGTTTCTACTGAAATCTTTTCTATTTCCTGTTTCAGAACAGAAAGAACTTCTGTCGGTTTTATAGCCATAACCTTCTCCTAGAATAGTGCCAGACCTGGATTGTCAGCAATCTGATGTTTCCAAGTATCTTTAGCTTTTTCCATAGATTCACGAAGTTCTTTTAACTTAGAATCGACAGAATCATCAACTACCAAATCGTCTAATTGTATTATCACTCCGCCAACCATGTTCGGATCAACGATTTCTTCAATTTCAAGAGCACCAAATTTATTTCTGAGAACTCTTTGCAAACGGTCCATTTCAAGTTTTGTCAATGGAACTTTGGTTCTGATACGAATTCCTTTTATGCACTTTCTGTCATGATACATTTTATCTGCTTCATCAGCTATTTTATCTAATAGATGTATGCGTTTTTCGTTAATTAGCTTAACGATAAAATCCATAGTATCTTTCTGCATACTTGAAGCAAATACACTTTGTATCAAAGAAAGTTTCTTTTCATTAGGAACGGTTGGACTATCAATGACTTCGTGTAATTCTTTATTTTCGTTATATAATTTAAAAAATGCTCTGAAATCTGCATAAATAGGCTTTAATTCTCGTTCATCTATTTTCCCGAAGAAATTTTCAGCATATTCTTTTGGAAGTTGAGTTTTGCTATCAACTAAAGCCATATTCGAATTTGGAAGATCGCTTTCAAGTTTTTCGATAGTTCTGTTGATAATCACTTTATGCATAGTATCATTCATGGCTTCGCCAATGATTCTTTCCACAGCTTGAGTAGTAAGATTAACAACATCACTTCGAAGTTCAACCCAGGCTCTTTGGCGTTCTAGAAGGATTTCGAGCTCTGCTTCTTCTTTCATTGTTTCAGCTTTGTATTTAGCATTAACAATTACTTTGGCAACAGAATCTTCAGCTTCTAGAAGCTTCTGACGCTTTAATTCGTCAACTTCGAATTGTATTTTGTTCAAACGTTCTTGACATTCTTCTTTTAAATGCTTTGCTTTATCATACTCAGCATTAGTTTCGCCCATAATCTTTTGTATTTCTTCACGGCGCTTGTCTATTATTGCGCTTATAGGACGAAACAAGAATTCGTTCAGTATCCAGAACAGAACAAAAAAGTTTATGGTCTGAGAAATCAGAACCCAAATTTTAAATGCAAACATATTATGACTTCATGAATATTAGTAATAGAGCAATAAGCAAACAGTAAATAGCAAGAGATTCAATCATAGCAAGACCGATAATCATAGAACCACGAAGATCGTTTGCTGCTTCTGGTTGTCTAGCAATACTATCAGCAACCTTTTCTATAACTTTTCCTTGCGCAATAGCACAAATACTTGCACCTATAGCTACACATAATGCAGCAGCAATCAACACATAAGTTGTGTTAATTGGAGCTTTTGTAACAATATCAGGTGTTGCATTAGCAATTGCCTGTGTTGCTGTAGCAATAGCATCGTTCATAATATAACCTCCGAATCAGTGCGCTTCTGCAAGAGCACTTGAAAAATAGACTCCACTAAGAATTGTAAAAACCAAGGCTTGCAAGAAGCCCGTAAAAATTGCCATAAACATCATTGGTAACGGCAATAATAGGGGGCAAAGAGCAGTTGTCAAAACAAGAATAACAGTATCTTCACCCATAATATTTCCGAAAAGTCTTAATGTTAAACTGATTGGGTGGGAAATTTCTCCTATAATATGTATAGGTAACATTATAGGCGCCATCCACCATATATTACCTGTAAAATGCTTAATATACTTAAAACCGTGCTGTTTTATTCCTAAATAAGTTGTGTAAATAAAAGTAATTAAAGCCATCCCAAGACAGTTTGAAAAGAAACTGGTAGGAGACTGGAAGCCAGGAATCAACCCTAAAATATTGGAACCAAAAACATATAAAAACAATGAAGAAAGAATTGGCGTAAGCTGTTCTGCATATTCTTTGCCTGTTATCTGCCCCATAAGGTCTACTAGTTTTCCGTAAATTAATTCTAGCATTGCCTGACCTCTTGTCTTACATTCAATGGTAAGAT
>CAMJNS010000036.1 GCA_946407375.1 uncultured bacterium | reverse complement strand
TGGTTTCTTTACTTATCCTATTAGTCAGGCTTCTGATATAACTGCTTTCAAAGCTACAGATGTTCCTGTTGGCGAAGATCAAAAGCCAATGCTTGAACAAACCAGCGAAATAGTTCATAAGTTTAATTCTATCTATGGAGATGTATTGGTTGACCCCAATATAATTCTTCCTAAGAATGATGCTTGTTTAAGATTGCCTGGCACTGACGGTAAAGCAAAAATGAGTAAATCATTAGGTAACTGTATTTATTTGAGTGACCCGGAATCAGAAATAAAAGCTAAGGTTATGAGCATGTTTACAGATCCTAACCATTTGAAAGTTTCTGATCCAGGAAATCTGGAAGGAAATACTGTTTTTACTTACTTAGATGCATTCTGCACAGATGAACATTTTGTTAAATATTTGCCAGAATATAAAAACCTTGATGAACTTAAAGCACACTATCAACGTGGTGGTTTAGGTGATATGAAGGTTAAAAAGTTCCTCAATTCAATTCTTCAAGCTGAATTAGAACCAATTAGAAATAGAAGAAAAGAATTCGAAAATAATATTGATTATGTTTATAATCTTTTGAAAGAAGGTTGTGACAAGGCTAGAGCAATTGCTTCTCAAACTTTGAAAGATGTAAAAGCAGCAATGAAGTTGAATTACTTCGATAATAATGAGTTTCTAGATGAATTACATTCTAAATATAAATAAATATTAAGAATCTAAATTAATATTAAGGAGGCTTGTCAAGCCTCCTTTTTTATATATATTTAAAGTAGGAAATCTAATTTATTAATCTACATTTGATTATGAATAAAAACTTCATAAAAATCTTTATAATACTGGCTTTTTCTTCATTGCTAGTAGGTTGTGGTAGCACAACTAGTGAAAAAAGTTATAAGGATGCTTTTATTCTGTCATTATCTGATGACGCTATAGAATTAGAAGATGATTACGATATAGAGTATGTTCTTTTTCGTAATAATTGGCGTGTAAGGAATGAACAAAAAGCAAGGCTAGCTGAATTACTCAAACGTATGATTAATAAAAAAGGAACTTTTCCCAAAATTGAAGTTATAGAAGGTTATTATACATTCAGACGACTCGGTGGTTATAGAGATTATGGACTTGATATAGTAGTAGATTGTCTTATAGATGATGAGCCTAGATGGCTTTATATAGACTGTGGCGAAGTATATGTTGAATCAAAATATTTAAAAACAAACAAGAAATGGTATTTGAGTTTACAAGATAAAAATGAGAATAATGTTGAACAACCCTGGGCTTGGTGTTATTACGATAAGGGTGAAATAGAAGACAATTTTTGGAAACCCTATTTAACTTATGCTTCAGAAAACTATATGTATATGACTAGTGGAATATATTTAAAAAGTTACTAATTATGGAAGATTTAATAATTAACGATAAAATTACAATTCCTTCAGAACTAATAAAGGTTAGTGCTGTTCGTTCATCTGGTCCTGGCGGTCAGAATGTAAACAAGGTTTCAACTTGTGTTGAGTTAAGGTTTAACCCTAAAAACTGTTCTCAGCTTAGCGAAACTGCAATTAAAAAACTTTTAAATTTATATAAGAACCAACTAGATGCTGATGAAGCCATAATAATTACCAGCCAGAGATTTAGAGAACAATACAGAAACATTGAAGATGCTAGAGAAAAGCTTCGTTTAATGATTCTTGAATCTTTAAAAGTAAAGAAGAAAAGAAGACCAACTAAACCTACAAAGGCTTCCATTGAAGATAGAATATCAAAGAAAAAAATTATTAGTCAAAAGAAAGCTTCTCGCAGTAAAAAGTTTGACGACTAATTTAACTAACTTCAAATTCTCAATTCTCAATTCCTAATTCCTAATTCCTAATTCTATTATATGCCTTCACAGGCTCTCCAAAGATACCAAGATGCTATAGATCTGTAAGGTTTCCAGTATTTTTCCGCATAATTAAGCATATCTTCAGATGTAGGTAAATTTGGATATTTCCCAGTGATTATGGCAAAACCTTTACGTAAACCTAAATCTTTCTCTGATATTATGTCTATTCTGCCTAACTTAAAGATAAGCAACATTTCGACAGTCCATTTGCCTATTCCTTTTATTTGGGAAAGTTTCTTTATTATTTCTTCATTTTCCAATTTATGGAGTTGTTTTAAGCTAGGCAATTCTCCTCTCAATTCGTAATCAGTTAAGTCGCGAATTGAAGCTATTTTAGGCCTTGAAATACCAATGCTTCTTAGTTCATCATCGTCACAGCGTAATATATCTAAAGGTCTGAGCTTATTATTGTTGAAAAAGGAACATAGTCTTTTGAAAATAGTAGCTGCCGCTTTCCCACTAAGTTGCTGGGAAATAATAGATTCTATTAAAGTTTGATATACTGTAGTCTGAGAATTAATTCTAAGATTAAATTCTGGCGCAATTTTAAGAAATTTAGCCATATTTCTATCTTTTTTTGATAAATATTTTTTTATCTCTTCTATATTGGCTTTTTCTATTTGGGTTTTCATATTGTAATTATATCAGAATAATTAATTTTTGAATTTACTAATCATAAAAATAAAGTTAGAATTTATATATATAGAATTACAAGAGGGAAAAATGGGACGCAGACGAATAGCTAAACTTGTTGCTTCTGGCGATTATCAAATGACTAAGCATGCTTATGATCAGATGATTGCTAGAGATATTTTTATAAAGCAAGTTGAAGAAGCTCTTATAAATGGTAGGGTGGTAAACAAGTGGTCAGAATATGGCGGAGAAAAGCTTGCCATTGTAGGTGAACGCTATAATGGTGATGATATAAAAGTTATTGTAAAAGATTCTGAAATACCTAAAGTTATTACAGTTTGCTATCCATACGAAACAGACTAATTAAAGAAAATAACTATCTCTTCTTTCAAAAAAAATTTAAAGATGAGATAGTTATTTTTTTTAGGTTTATAGCTTATATTTAAGCAGGTTTATTTATAATTACCCATAATCATTGTAATATCATCACTTTGTGGAGCTTCACCAGCAAAAGATTTTAGTTCTTCTCTAACAGCAGTTAGAATAGTTTTTGGATTGTTTTCTTGCTTAGACAAGAATTCTAGCAATCTCTTTTCTCCATAAAGCTCTGAATTAATATTCTGGGCTTCAGTGACACCATCGGTATACATAAAGAAAGAATCATTATGTTCTAGTTTTATAACTACTTCATGGTATTTTACTTTTTTAGAAACACCCAAAGCCATAGAATGTTTTATCTTCTGATATTCCCAAACTCCATTGTGGAATAATAAAGGTGGGTTATGACCTGCATTTACGCAAACCATTTCACCAGTTTCGGTGTCTAAGATTGCAAGGAATAGTGTAAGAAACATTCTTGCCTTGTTATTTTCGCATAATTCCAAATTTGCTTCTGTAATGGCTTCAGCAGGTGTTTTACCACTTAGTACCATTTCTTTAATCAAAGCTTTCGCATTCATCATAAACAAAGCTGCGGTAATTCCTTTGCCTGAAACGTCAGCTATTATCATTGCATTATGGGTTTCATCAATAGAGAAGAAATCATAAAAATCGCCGCCAACTTCTTTGGCAGTATCCATAGAAGCATAAATTCTGTATTTGTCATTATCAGGAAAATCGTCAGGAAGAACTGAATTTTGTATTGTTCTACCAATTTCTAGTTCTGCGTCAATTCTTTTCGCTTCTGCTTCTATTGCTTTTTTTAATGCGTCTACAGTTGTGTTGATTCCGTCTGAAAGAACATCAAATTCTTCAGTATTATGAACTTTGACTTTTTCTTCCAAATTCCCTTCTGTAATTTTGTTCAGAGAATCATTAACGGAATAAATTCCTTTAATAACTACTTTTTGAAGCAATAATGATATTAATACGTAAACTATAGAAAATAGAATGAAATAGGCTATAGCCATTGTCTGAACGACAGTGTTTCTTGATAAGAACATTTCGTCTTCAGGAAGACTGGCTCTGAGTATTAAATCTTCATATTTTCTATAGACACATAACGAAAGCTTTCCATCAACTACTTTTGTTATGTTTTTTTGTTTTTGCCCATTTAAAAAATCAATAGCATCTTTATTGTCTATTGCTTTTGATATTTTTAATTTGCCGTTATTGCCAATTCTGAAATCTTTAGAAATGTTATAAATATCAGCTAGTTTTTCTGCTTCTTGTAGTCTTTGAGGAGAATAGCCTATCTGTACAAAACCACCATCTTTTTTTCTTGCACCAACATATTGAAAAATCTTATTCCAATAGCCATTTGGCATAGGTTTTTGTATATATTCATTGTCATTGCCGATTATCAACTTTTGTACAAACTCATTAGATTGTTCTTTAGAACTCATATCATAACCAACATAATCTGATGGAACAGAAGAAATCATAATTCCATCACCGTTGGTTATTGTGACTTCGTCAACATCAAATTCTTTTTTTAATTGTTCCATTGTAACCTGATGGCTAGAATATTCAGGACAATCCAAAATTGCTTTTTGGTATAGCTTTGTTCTGGCATCTAAGTCTAATTTGGAAGCTTCATCTTTTACAGATTCTATAGCTTTATTAAATGCAACTATACTATTAAGAATATCTGGAGTACTGTTAACTATTCTTGCAAAAGCTCTTGTTTTTGTTAGTGCTCCATTTTCTGTCAGTTCTTTTATATGTATAAGATTATTATTTGAATGTAATATTCGAGCTTCTGCATCATTTAGATTTTCATCAACCATAGTTAGAGCTGTTTCTCTAGCTAATTTGCTTTGAATACTGTAGGAACAAAACAAAGTAACAGCAAAAGCAGCAACCACAAAGATCGTCAACCATACAGAAAATATTTTTTTCATACTACTCTTTTTTTTCAAATTATTTTTTTGTACAAAACAAGTACGTTTTTATCATCAACTCTAGAATATTCGATAGAATCAACCATTTTTTTGGTCATAAAAATACCTAACCCACCTACTGTTTTGTCTTTTATTCGTTGGGCTATATCGGGGTCTGGTTTTTCTAACGGATTATACTTATCACCATTGTCGATTATACTTATTTTTAATGTTTTTTCATCAGCGTTATAAGAAGCTTTGAAGTAAACTTTTCCTACATCTTGATAAGCATAATGAGCAATGTTAGTAAACATTTCATCTACTGCTATAAATAATTGCTTCGCTGGTTTTCCAACACAGCCTATTATATCAAAAATACTCTGAAGCCAATCCTTTACAACAGCAAAATTTTCTATTGGAGAATCAACAGATAATTCGTGAAATTCTTTTGTATCCATTTTATTATTCAAGTGTTAATAGTTCGTCAAATCCAGTCATTTCAAAAACATCACGAACACTTTCGGTTATGTTTTTAATAATCATTTCGCCCTGATCTTCCATTTGAGTATTTAATGTTAAAATTGCTCTTAATCCAGCACTTGAAACATATTCTACTTTAGTAAAATCTAAAACTAGTTTTTTACAACCTTCTAAGGATTGCTTAATCTGGTTTTCAAAACTTTGAGCGGTTAGAGTGTCAATACTGCCTTCTATACTAATATTTAATAGACCATTTGAGTCTAATTTATCAATATTTATATTCATTGGTTTCTCCTATTTAGTATGTGAAATATAATATACTAAAAATATTTATATTTTACAAATTCCTTGTAACTTTATATGGCAAAGCTATTATTTTTTTCTTTTTAGAAAAAATTTTGATATTTGTTTTTGTTTCTCATTGTTTATTTTTATTTATGTTTTATTTATTTGAGTTTGTGTTGGTTTGTACATAATAATTATTTTTATATTAAAAAAATATCAACTCTTGCCGAAAATGTTGATGGATTTGTTTGCCTCCTTATTTTTCGGGCCGGAGAAATGTCTCCGGTTTTTTTTTGTCAATTTTACACTTGAAAAATGAAAAGACAATGCTTATATTATGGGCTATGTATATTATAGGTATAAGCGGATTATCTGGTTCCGGCAAAAGTAGTGTTACAAGGGCAGTCCTAGACCGTTTCCCTGGGAAAATCAGTTACCTTGAACACGACATGTATTATTATGCCAAAAAGGATAGGCCAGTCATTCAGAATTTTGACCATCCGAGCGCATTGGAAACAAGTCTGTTGATAAAGCATATCAATGACCTGCGCAGCGGCAAATCAGTAGAACGCCCTATCTATGATTTTAAAATCAGTGATAGAAGCGATAAAACTGTTAGAGTTGACCCAAAACCCATATTGATAGTTGAAGGATTGTTGTTGTTTAATATTCCAGAAATAATGCCTTTACTTGATCTGAGAATATTTGTTGATGTACCTCTTGATGTGGCAATCATAAGAAGAATCAAACGCGACCATGTTGAAAGAGGTAGAACAGTACAGAGTATTATTACTCAATACGAAAGCACTGTACGCGACGCTGCTATTCATCTTGTTCAACCGTCAAGATACCTGGCAGACTTGATTATTCCACAAGGCGCGAATAATTTGGCTGCATTAGAAGTTCTTTATGGGAAAATCAGAGACCTTCTCGGCAGTAAAAACCCTGATGGTTTTATTAAAGCCTCAGAAGATAGCGAAGACTAACAACAACGCTGGCAAAAGCCAGCGTTGTTGTTGTTGTTGTTTTGGGTAGTTGGTTTTTAGAAGCTTTCGCTTCTTATGTTTTTATTGTAAATATTAGACCCAAAATTGAGATACAAGACCATAGATGGAGACATAAGAATTCTTATAACTTAAATCTTGAGTCTTATATCTTTAATTACAATAACTACAATAATTACCAACAACCACAACTACGCCAAGCTTTGCTTGGCTCTCCTTTTTCCCTTCTCCCTCAATCCCTATAGAAGACCGTTTTCAGCAAAAGAATAAAAACTCTTTTCCTGGTCTTTACTATAAAATCTATCCCCAATAATCAAATGATCTAAAAGAGTGAGTCCCAATGATTCACAGGCCGTTTGAAGAGTTCTTGTCACACTTATATCAGCATTTGATGGCTTTAAGGAGCCAGCAGGATGATTGTGTACCGCAATAATAGCCGTAGCATTTACTTCTAAAGCTCTTTTTAAAATTTGTCTTGGGTAAACTCCCGTCTGATTTATTGTACCTTCAAACATCACTTCATCTTTCAAAATTTTATTCTTAGAATCTAAAAATATTACTCTAAATTGTTCATGGCTAAGGTCCCTCATACCTGCTTCGAGGTAATTATTATAGTTTTCTCTTAAATATTCTAATAATTGAGCACCGCTTGTAATAGATTTTTCATTTAATTTTCTTTCTGTTCCTCGTTTCCAAAGCAAGATTGCTAAAGAGCGTATGAATTTTATCAGAAAAGCAGTTTTCTCACGTTCTTTTTGAGTAGGGCGAATATCTCGTTCTAAGACTTTGAGTATTCTTTCATATGTCTCTGAAAATACTTTTTCAATAGAGCCAAATTCTTTAATTAAATCATAAGCAATAGATTTAGTATCTATTTTTTCTATAGTATAAAAAAGAAGCATTTCTAAAGCTTCATAGTCGGTTAACCCTTTTATGCCGCCGGTTCGGAATCTATTTCGCAATCTAACTCTATGGCCCCACTTATTTTCGTTCTTTGCTGTTGCATTTCCATTAACTAACTTTTTTTTAGGTTCTATTACTGGATTTTTTATTGTCTGCTTTTTGTAAATAGGCTTAACATTTGCTTTTAGCTCAATATTATTTGTTACATTTTTTCTAAGAACTTCATTTTTATTCACTGGAGTTGCTTGTGAAATATTTCTCAAGTGTTCATTGCTATTATCTTTATTTTCTATGTTAGTTTGTGTGTTTTTTTCCAAGTAACTTTTATCATAAAAAGCAGTCTTTAATTGGACTATTTCGTTAACTTCGTTTTTTTTATCCATGAATCTGCCTGCTCTCCAAGTTAGTTTCTATTATTATAGCATACTTTTGGAAGGTGAAAAGTGAAAATTGAAATCTGAAAGGTGATTCAGGTCAAATGAAAACTTTTCCCTTAATTAATGAAGCTTTTTAAAGAATCTTAATTTATTGTCTACAAATTGTCATAAACGTATAGCTTTCAGGGCTAAAGCCCATACGCTATACTTATTATGACAAATGTGTAGACTATAATATTTCGATTCTTTTATAATCGGTTTGACTGCTACGCCCGATAAAAGAACCCTTGGATTTTTCAATCAGAATATAGTCAGTGAATACTCAAGAGAACAGGCAATCATAGACGGTGTTAATGTTGGTGAAGATATTTTTCTTATAGAAACAAGCATTGCTAAAGAGGGTGCTACAATTCTTAAACAGCTTGTAGAATACAGAAACCGCTTAACTAGAGCAAAACGATGGAAAAATCTTGAAGATGATTTTACATACAAAGCAAATCAGCTTGACAGAGCTGTCATAAATCCAAGTCAAATCAGAACTGTTATTCAAGCTTTCAAAGATTCTTTATTTACTAAACTTTTTCCAAGAAGGAAAGAGGTTCCGAAAACATTAATCTTTGCGAAGACCGACAGCCATGCAGACGATATTATACAGATTGTTCGTGATGTTTTTGGGGAAGGAAACGAATTCTGCCAGAAAATAACCTGTAAAGCAGATAATCCAGAAGCTATCTTAAGCTCTTTCAGAAATGATTATTATCCAAGAATTGCTGTTACTGTAGATATGATTGCTACTGGCGTTGATGTTAAGCCCATCGAATGTTTGCTTTTTATGCGTGACGTAAGAAGCAAAAACTATTTTGAACAGATGAAAGGAAGAGGTACAAGAACTCTTAGCAAAGAAGATTTGCAAAAAGTTACCCCGTCAGCTTTAGAAAATAAAGATCGTTTCATAATTGTAGATGCAGTTGGGGTTACTCAATCAGAAAAGACAGAAACACGCTGTCTTGAAAGAAAACCTTCTTTAAAACTTGTTGATTTAATGAATTCTGTCGCTATGGGTGCAAAAGATGAAGATACTCTTACAACACTGGCAAATAGAATTATAAGGCTTAATGCTGTAATGACCAATGATGAACGAAAAGATTTTCAAAAAACAATTGGTTTGCCAGCCACTTCCCTGGCTCAAAATATGCTGGATGCTTTTGACGAAGATGTTATAAAAAATAAATCAAATGAAATTTTAATAGACAGTGATAATAATGGGTCTCAAAACCGTCATTGCGAGCCTCTAGAAGAGGCGTGGCAATCCATAAATAATGAGAACACTGCAAAACAAAGTTTTGCTGATGGAACCGCCGAAGAAAAATCTCTATTCAAAGAAGCCCAGCAAGAGCTTATTGAAAATGCGGTTACCCCTTTCTATAAGCCAGAAAACCGTGAGTTTATAGAAAACATAAAAAAGAGTCATGAACAGATAATCGATAATGTAAATATTGATACTGTGATTTTTGCCGATTACGGTGAAGTCAAAAAAGAAAACGCCGAAAAAATGATTCAGACTTTTAAAGAGTTTATTAATGAAAACATAGATGAAATCACCGCATTAGGTATAGTTTACAATGAAAAATACAAGAACCGTTTTATTACTCTTGAAGGTCTGAACAAACTTTATGAAAAGTTAAAGTCTAAAAAAATATGGATAGAACGACTTGGCGAATGTTATAGCGTTGTTAAGCCCGAAAAAATAAAAAAAGGCAGTATTTCGCAGATTGCTGACCTTATTTCTTTGATTCGTTTTGAATTGGGTCTTACAGAATATATAAGACCTTTTGCTGAACAGGTAAATAAAAACTTTAAAGAATGGGTTTTCAAATTAAATCAAGGCAAAGAAATATTGTCAACAGAACAGATGGATTGGCTTAGAAAGATAAAAGACCATATAATCACATCTTTTTCAATTAAAGCTGAAGACCTTGATTTAAGTCCTTTCGACCATGATGGCGGTTTAGGCAGATTCTATGAAGTTTTTGGAGAACGTTACGAACAAATTTTAGCCGAAATGAACGAAAAACTTGTTGCTTAGTTATTCCTGTAATTGATTTGCTTAACAATTATTTTTTAGTTATAATATCTTTATGGGAAATCAGGATTTATCATATAAAGAGTTTTTTTCTGAAGCAAAAAACGTTGAAGATTTAATTAAAGGCTATGTTGACAGAACATTTGTTAGCAAGCTTGATTTTTCTACTTTGGAAAGATGCAATTCTGATTTTGTAAGAAAAGAATCTGGCGAACGCCATGACGACATGATATGGCGTTTGAAATATAAAAAAGATTGGCTTTATATCTATCTTATATTAGAATTTCAATCAAATGTAGATTATTCTATGCCAGTAAGAATTATGTCCTATATGGCTGAATTATGGTTAAGTCTGTTAAACAATTCCAATACAGAATATGCTAAAAGCCATAAAATACCACCGATTTTGCCAATTGTTCTATATAACGGTGTTGAAGACTGGAATGTCGCTCTTAACGTTTCCGATATTCTGCTAGAAAAAACAGTGAATAATGTTAAAGTTGAGTATTATCTTATTGACGAACTGCACCCCGAAAAGAACAGAAAAAACGCTCTAGAGGAAGGTATATTTAACGCTGTTACCGCATTGATACAGATAGAAAGAACAAAAGGAGCCGACAATCTTTCTGATGTTCTCAAAGAGATTTCTAAAAAGCTTGATACAAAAGAAAAACTTAAAAATTTTAAAACATTTATCAGGTTTCTAAGACGTTTTTTGTCCACAAAGTTCAATCAAGATATAAAAGATTTCAATAATATGGAGGAAGCTATAGCCATGACTTACGATTTTGCTGAAATTGAAAGAAAAAAAGGTGAAGAAAAAGGTAAGATAGAAGGTAAAATTGAAGGTAAAATTGAAGGTAAAATTGAAGGTAAAATTGAAACTTTAACTCAATTGACTAAAGAAGGTTTTATTACTCTTCAACAGGCTGCTGAACGTATGAATCTGTCTGTAGATAAATTTCAAGAACTTGCTTCCAGTTATGGACTAATGTGATTTAGGTTTTTAATGTTGCTGATTTTTTGAGTATTGTTGTAAAACTAAGAGGTTGAACTTTTGAATTGCTAAAGTATAGTTACAACCGTCATTGCGAGAGGGTGTGCGAAAACTAGATTTTTAAGCTCTAATTAGATTATGTTAATTGTCTACACATTTGTCATAAAAAGTATAGCGTATGGGCTTTAGCTCTGAAAGCTATACGTTTATGACAATGTGTAGACAACATAGAAAGAAATACTATTTTTTTAGAGAATTTCGAGTTTTCGCACACTCTCTGCGAGGCTCTGAATGAGCCGTGGCAATCCAGAAAAAAATTATAATAATGAATAATAAAGAAAAAATCATAAAAACGCCATACCAAATACCTAGTAATTGGAGTTGGAATACAGTTGGAGAATTAGTTACAATTATTAGAGGTGTTTCATATAAAAAGAATCAAGTACATAATATAAAAGAGAAAGATGATATATTAATCTTGAGAGGTGGTAATATATTAGAGGGAAGCATTGATTTTGCCAATGACAATGTTTATGTTAATAAATCACTTGTTAATCAAGAACGAACATTAAAAAAGCATGATATAGTTATTGTTTCTTCGACAGGAAGTAAAAAAGTCATTGGGAAAGCAGGGATTTCAAACAATAATTATTCTGATGTAGCCTTTGGTGCATTTTTAATGTTGATTAGACCGAAGGAAGAAATAAATCCAAAATTTTTAGGTTATTTTTTTCAGAGTTCATTGTATAGAGATAATATTAGAAGAAAAGCTTCTGGAACAAATATAAACAATATAAAAGTAGAATATATAACTTCGATGCCAATTCCTCTACCCCCTCTTGCTGAGCAGGAACGTATTGTTAATAAATTGGAAGAACAGCTTTCACAGCTTGATTCTGGGGTAGAATCTTTAAAAAAGGCAAAAAAGCAGTTGGAACTATACCGACAGGCTGTTTTGAAAGAGGCGTTTGAAAAATGCAAAAAATCTTTTGCTCTAGAAAGTGTATGTGAACATATTACCGATGGAGATCATATGCCTCCTCCAAAAGCTCCAAAGGGTATTCCTTTTATAATGATTTCTAATGTTGATAAAAACATAATAGACTGGTCTAAAACCGCTTTTGTCGGAGAAGAATATTTTAACAATATAGACATTAAGCGTAAACCCCAAAAAGGTGATGTTTTATATACGGTTACAGGCTCTTTTGGTATACCTATTTTGATTAATTTTGAAAAAGACTTTTGTTTTCAACGACATATTGCGTTATTAAGACCTAATGATAAAGTGTTACAAAAGTTTCTTTACTATGTTCTATTACACCCAAATGTTTATAAACAAGCAAAAGAAAAGGCAACAGGAACGGCACAAAAAACGGTAGGACTTGGAGTTTTAAGAAAGATTTTAATTCCATTTACTGAGGATAAAACTACTCAAAATTCTATCGTTGACGAAATAGACTCCAAACTCTCTATCTGTGACAGCATTGAGCAAAGCATTGAAAAATCGCTGCAGCAATCTGAAGCTTTGAGACAGAGCATTTTGCGAGAAAGCTTTGTTTCAAATCTTTCTCGCTAATTAGGAATTAGAAATTAGGAATGAGGAATTGAAGAAAAGTGCTAGGTGATGAGTGGTAGGTGGTGGGGTTAAATAGATAAATTGTTTGCGATATAATTGACGTTGTATACCAAATTGTTTATATTTAAAATGAAAGGTAGGTATCTATGAGTAGAGTTGCAACCCAAATAAGAATAGATAAAGACGTTAAGCAACAAGCTATGTCATTATTTTCTGAACTAGGTCTAGATATGTCTAGTGCTGTAAATGTATTTTTAAAACAATGCTTGCTACACAAAGGTCTTCCATTTTCTATTGTTGTTCCAGAATACAGACCAGAAGTTATTGAAGCAATGAAAGAAGCAAAAAAATTAAGTAGTAATCCAAGAACAAAAAAATATAAATCTTTCAAAGAAGCTTTAAAAGATATAGATAAATGAAACTATCTCTTATTTTAACGAACAAATTTAAAAAGAGCCTTAAGCAAGCCCGTAAAAGAGGTCTAAATATAAATTTATTAGACGAAGTTGTTGAAAAATTGCTGGACAACATTCCTTTGGAAGCCAAATATAGGGACCATCAGCTAAAAGGAGATTATGCTGATTTCAGAGAATGTCATATTCAGCCAGATTGGTTACTTATTTATTTAAAAGAAATAGATAAACTCACTCTAACATTAGTTGATACTGGTTCACATTCAGATTTGATATATTAAACTATAGAGTAGATTATGTTCTAACTAATCCTCCCTTTGGGAAGAAGTCTTCTCTGACTTTTACAAACGAAGAAGGTGAGCAGGAAGAAGAAGACCTGGTTTATAACCGTCAGGATTTTTGGACAACCAGCTCTAACAAACAGTTAAACTTTGTTCAGCATATAAATACCATTCTTAAAAACACAGGGAAAGCAGCAGTTGTAGTTCCTGATAACGTATTGTTTGAAGGCGGAGCAGGAGAAATAATTCGCAAAAAGCTTTTACAAACTACTGATTTTCATACGATTTTAAGACTTCCAACAGGAATTTTCTATAAACCAGGCGTAAAAGCAAATGTTATATTTTTCGATAAACGCCCAGCCAGCTCTGAAACACAGACAAAAGCAGTTTGGATATATGATTTCCGCACTAATATTCATTTTACGCTAAAACAGAATCCGATGAAAGAATCTGATTTAGACGACTTCGTAAAATGCTATAACCCCCAAAACCGCTTTAGCCGTAATGAGACCTATTCAGAAAATAATCCAGAAGGCAGATGGAGAAAATTCGATATTCCTGAAATTATAGAACGTGACAAAACCAACCTTGACATTTTCTGGATAAAAGACAAATTGCTGGCAGATTTAGACAATCTTCCACCTTCTACTGAAATTGCGCAGGATATTATTGAAAATATTCAGAGTGCATTAGAGAGTTTTAAGGAAATAGGAAGAGCCAAGTAAAACTCGGTTAAACAATAAAAACAATAATTACCAACTACAATAAAAACTAAAAAAATAAATATCCCCTTGATGAAAACGAAATAAAAGTTTAAACTGTTTCTATCTTTTTAAATTAGTAATTATTTACAAGGCGATTAAGTAATTACTTATAGATTGCCACGCAGTCTACGACTGCTAGCAATGACGAAACTTAGTATTATTTATAGCCGAAGTAAAAATCTATAAGGAGATTAATATATGTCTGATTGTCTAAGTTACCTCGGTATCACTGGTACCAAAAATGTCTACGTAAACTTGAGCGTTGCAGAATTAGTTGAACAGGCTATTCTTCGTGGTGAAGGTAAAATGGCTGCTAACGGTGCTCTTTTAATCGCTGGCAATAACGGCAAAAGATTTGGCCGCTCACCAAAAGACAGATTTGTTGTAAAAACTGCTAATACCGATGGCGTTTCTTGGGGCAAAATCAATGTTCCTTTTGAAAAAGAAAACTGGACTAAGCTTCTCAATAAAGCTAAAGAATACCTAAAAGGCAAAGACGTATTTGTATTTGATGGTTTTGCTGGTGCAGACGAAGAACATCAACTCCAAGTTAGAGTTGTTGCAGAAAGAGCATGGCATGCTTTGTTTTCTGCTACACTTTTCATCGATACTAAAGCTGACAAACTTCAGAAAGACCCTGGCTTCACAGTTCTTAATGTCTGCAATATGCCAATGCCAGATTACAAAGAATATGGTCTCAATTCAGAAGTATTTGTAATCATCAACTTCGAAGAAAAGATTGTTTTGATTTGCGGTACTCATTACGGCGGAGAAATCAAGAAGAGCATTTTCTCTGTAATGAACTATTTGTTGCCAGCAAAAGGCGTTTTCACTATGCACTGCTCTGCTAACATCGGCAAAGAAGGCGATTCAGCATTGTTCTTCGGTCTTTCTGGAACAGGTAAAACCACACTTTCTGCAGACCCAGACAGACGCTTGATCGGTGATGACGAACATGGTTGGGACGAAAAAGGCGTATTCAACTTTGAAGGCGGCTGCTACGCTAAGTGCATTAAGCTCAGCAAAGAAAACGAACCCCAGATTTACAATGCAATCAAATTCGGTTCAGTATTAGAAAACGTTATTCTTAACGATAAACGTGAACCAGACTATGATGACGGTAGCATCACAGAAAACACTCGTGTAACTTATCCAACCAGCCATATTGATAACTGCGTAATGGAAGGCCGCGGCGGAATTCCAAAGAATGTATTCTTCTTAACCGCTGACGCATACGGCGTTCTTCCTCCAATCAGCAAACTCTCTCCAGAACAGGCTATGTATCACTTCATGTCTGGTTACACAGCAAAACTTGCTGGTACTGAAGCTGGCGTTGATGAACCACAGGCTACTTTCTCAACCTGTTTCGGCGCTCCATTCATGGTAAGACATCCATCAGTATATGCTAAGATGCTTGGCGAACGTATGGAAAAATACGGAACCAAACTTTGGCTTGTAAACACTGGTTGGAACGGCATTAAAGATGCTGCTGGCAAACCAAAACGTATGCCAATCAAATTAACTCGTGCTCTTCTCAAAGCAGCTCTCAACGGAAGTCTTAACAATGTAAAATTTGAAAAAGATCCAATCTTCGGTATGGAAGTTCCAACAACCTGCCCAGGCGTTGATGATCCTTCTATGCTCATCACTAAGAATACTTGGGCTGACAAAGCAGCTTATGAAGCAAAAGCTAATGAACTTGCCAAGAAGTTCGTAGAAAACTTCAAACAGTATGAAGAAGGCACTGACCCAAAGATTACTGCCGCTGCTCCAAAGGTTAAATAAGCTATAAACAGAAAGAAAGGCTTGGTTTTCCAGGCCTTTTCTTGTTTTTAGTTTGTTGCATTTATTAAATCAAATAGGTTTGCGTAAAAATAAATAAGTTTATATAATAAAAAAAACGGTGATTCTCTATCATAATAAAGTGAGAAATAAAAACACCTATAGAGTTTTCATTAGAAAAGAGTTCTATTATGTGTGATGTAACAACTTTAAATCCTAATCTGGTAAAAAAAGCAGAAGAATTTACTGGAATTTCTAATGCAAAAGAAGCTGTAGAGTATATTTTAAATTTGTATTTTGAGAAGAACAATAAGAAAAAATCTTTGTATTCTCAGAATACTAATATTTGTGATGAGAACTTAAATGAAATTCAGGAAAAACCTACAGCTATAGGTGGTATGAGTAAAGAGGAATTAGATGCAGAACTAATGAAGGGTGTTGAATCTCTAAAATCAAATAGAACATATACTGTAAATGAGGTTGATGCTGAGTTTTCTAGAGATTTTGGAATATGAATGAGATTTTTTCTGTCGTTTATGCTCCAAAGGCAAAAAAGGATTTAAGAGGAATTTATACATACATTTCTTCAACTCTATTAGCTCCGTTAACTGCAAAAAATCAAGTTAATAGAATAAGAAAAATAATTCGTTCCCTTGATGTAATGCCTTTAAGATATTCTATTGTTGATTGGGAACCTTGGAAAAGTATGTGTATGCATAGAGTTCCTGTCGATAATTATGCCATTTTTTATACAGTTGATAGCCAAAACTTGTTAGTCACTATTATACGTATTGTTTATAGTGGAAGAGATATTGCAGGTATGGCTTTAGAAGAAAATAAATAATATATTAAAATTTCTGTAATGTAGGTTACAAGCTTAGAGAAGTTGAAGTATAAAGAGATAAGGGCTAAGAGGTTAGAGATTAGGAAATTCTTTTTTATAATCTTCAAAGTAATCTAGCAGCCCAATTAAAAACTCTTGTTGCTTAGGAGATAATGCTAAAAACCTTTTTTCTGTTGGTGTAAAATTATCTGAATCTTCGTATTCGCCAGTTAAATCTGAAACCCTAATATTAAGAGCCTTAGCCAGTGGTTGAATATATTTTAGCTTTGGCGAAGAGTCTAAGCGCAACCACTTAGAAACAGTATTTTGCGATACCTTAGCTTTTAGAGCGATATCCTTTTGAGTTAAGGCTTTATCTGTCATTATTTTTCTTAGTTTATCTTTAAATTTCATAATTTAGATATAGCTTTTTGTGATTTTATTTGCTAAAAATACTCAAAAGGTTTATTATTTATATGCACCTTATACGACAAAAGCCCTGCTTTATGTAGCGGGGCTTTTGAGAATATAGGCGCGAAAAAGAACTGAATCATTGAAGATAGCTCTGTAGCGAACTTGGCGGTTAGAAACAGAGCTACTAACACACATATAGGCGAATCCGCCTAACTTTGTTGTTATGTACATATTATCATAGTTGGGCGTTGTTTTCACCTGCAATTTTTTTATTTTTTCGGAGCGGCGAAAGCAATGCAGAATAATGACTTTTTTGATAATGTTACGAAGCTTGTTAAAGACGACTTATCAAAGAGTATCACACCTAAAAGCAAGCTTTCTATCGCAGCTTCTTGTTTCTCAATATTCGCTTACGAAGAATTGAAGAAAGAATTAAGCTCTATTGATGAGCTAAGATTTTTATTTACTTCCCCAACTTTTGTTGAAGAAAATTTTCCAAAAGAAAAACGCGAATTTTATATTCCTAAACACAATCGTGAAAGAAGCATTTACGGAACAGAATTTGAAATAAAGCTTCGCAACGAACTTACTCAAAAGGCTATAGCCAAAGAATGTGCAGACTGGATACGTAAAAAAGTTAAATTCAAATCTAATCTTACAGAAGGTGCAGCATTAGGACTTATCAGCATTATTTCTAAAAATGATTCATGTATTTATTATCCTATAAAAAGCTTTTCAACTGCTGATTTGGGTATTTCCAAAAATAATGATTTGATGTGGGGTGTAACTAAGACAGGTTCGCCTATAAGTGACCAGTATCTTAGGATGTTTGATCTGGCTTGGAAAAGCAGTAAATTCACAAAAGATGTTACAGAAGAAGTTATAGAAAAGATTTCATCAGTTTATCAGGAAAACTCTCCCGAACTCATATATTTCATGACTCTGAATAACATCTTTAAAGAGTTTCTTGAAGATATTTCAGATGATAACCTTGCTAATGAGGCTACTGGCTTTAAAAACAGCAAAATTTGGAATAAGATGTATGATTTCCAGAAAGATGCGGCTTTGGCAGTTATAAATAAGCTTGAAACTTACAATGGCTGTATTCTTGCTGATAGTGTTGGTCTTGGTAAGACCTTTACTGCACTTGGGGTAATTAAATACTACGAAAATCGTAATAAAAACGTTTTGGTTCTTTGCCCCAAAAAGCTCAAAGACAACTGGATAAATTATCGAGGCAACCTTACTACTAATACACTAATTAAAGACCGATTGCGTTATGATGTGCTTTTTCATACAGATTTATTAAGGGAAAGAGGTTCTAGTGCTACTGGATTGCCATTAGATAAGCTTAATTGGGGCAATTATGATTTGGTAGTAATTGATGAAAGCCATAATTTCAGAAATGGCGGTTCCTTAGATGAAATCGACGAAGAAGATGATGTTGATGAAGAAAAGAAGTTTAATCGTTATACAGCTTTGTTAAATAAGGTTATTAGAGCAGGAGTAAAGACTAAAGTTCTAATGCTTTCTGCAACACCTGTTAATAATAAGTTTACCGATTTAAAGAATCAGCTTGCTTTGGCTTATGAGGGCCGAACATCAAGCATAGATTCAAAACTGAATACAAGATTAGGCATAGACCAGATTTTTAAACAGGCTCAAAGGGTTTATAACTCTTGGAGCAAGGAAGAAGACCCCAATGAACGAACTACCGAAAAGCTTCTTGAACAGCTTGATTTTGATTTCTTTGAACTTCTTGATGCAGTAACTATTGCTCGTTCACGTAAACATATTCAACGCTATTATGATATGAACGCTATTGGGCGTTTCCCAGATAGATTAAAGCCTATTAGTATTCATCCAAACCTGACTAATATTGAATCTGCTACAAATTATAAGGAAATATACGATTTGCTGATGGGGCTTCATTTGGCAATTTATACACCTTCTGTTTTTTTGCTACCAAGTAAAAGAGCAAAATATGAGAAAGATTTAAAGAATATCAGTCTTGAAACTCGTGAAATTGGGCTTAGAAACTTAATGTCTATTAATTTGCTTAAGCGTATGGAAAGTTCTGTTCATTCGTTTAGGCTAACCGTTAATAGGATTATGTTTAATATTGCAAATGCTATTGAATTGATAGAAAGGTTTATTGTTAGTAAAACTGAAGGAGTCTTAGAATTAGGAAATGTTGACGCTGACCAACTTTCTGTTGATGACCAGGAACAAGAAAAATACATCTTCGGCAAGAAAATGAAAATCGAAATTGCCGATATGGATTATCTTCGCTGGCAGAGCCTTTTAAAAGAAGATTACGCGATTCTTCAAGATATTAGCAACAAAATACAAATTATTGATTCTATCCATGATAGCAAGCTTAAAGAACTTCGCAGTCTGATTACAAAAAAAATTGAACAGCCTATAAACAAAGGAAACAGCAAAATCCTTATTTTTACAGCTTTCAAAGATACAGCCGATTATCTCTTTGAAAACATAAAAGATTGGGCTAAAGCAGATTATAGCTTAGAGACAGCAATAATAAGTGGTGACAGTTGTGATTGCACAATTAAAGGTTTGCCTAAGGATATGAATAACCTTTTAACGCTTTTTTCGCCTGTTTCCAAAGAAAAAGCTGTTGTAATGCCTAAAGATAATCGCAATATTGATATTCTAATTGCAACAGACTGTATCTCAGAAGGTCAAAACCTCCAGGATGCAGACTACTGCATCAATTACGACATACACTGGAATCCCGTCCGCATAATTCAACGCTTTGGACGTATTGATAGAATTGGAAGTATCAACGAAAAAATACAGTTGGTAAATTTCTGGCCTGATATAAGTCTTGATGAATACATTAATTTAAAAGGCAAAGTCGAAAGCCGTATGAAAATCAGCGTTTTAACGGCAACTGGTGATGACGATTACATCACTAACGAAAAAGGTGACTTAGCATATCGCCGAAAACAGCTTGAGCGCTTGCAGAATGAAGTAGTTGATTTTGAAGATATGACCGAAAGCCTTTCTATTATGGATTTGGGGCTTAATGATTTCCGAATAGATCTTTTAACTTATATAAAGACCCATCCAAACCCTGAAACTCTGCCTTTTGGCATAAATGCTATAGTGAAAGGTGAAAAGCCCGGCGTTATTTTCGTTTTAAAAAATCATAACGAGGACATAAACATTAAACATCGAAACCGTTTGCACCCATTTTATATGGTTTATATAGGTGATGACGGTGAGGTTATTGATAATTACCTAGCTCCGAAGAAAGTTTTAGATGAAATGCGACTTTTGGCTAAAGGAAAGAGTGCTCCTGATTATGAGCTTTGCCATCGTTTTAATGAAGAAACAAAAGATGGTCGCAAGATGGATAGAATTTCTGCACTGTTAAAAAGAGCTATTACTTCAATGATTGAAGTTAAGGAAGAATCCGATATTGATTCTTTCTTTGGAACAGGTGAAACAGGCTTTTTGAATGATACCATCAAGGGCTTAGATGATTTTGAACTTATCTGCTTTATGGTGGTTAAAAATGATTGAGTTTCCATCAACTACTGCCGTAAACAGAATTCTTCCCAAAGATAAGTTTGTTGAGCACTTAGATTTAACCCCTAATCTGAAAAAGAAGCTCATTTCAGATGTTGTTCATATAAAGATTTTGAACAAGTTTTCAAAAAGCGTATTGGGTTTTAGGGATTTAGATGAAGTAGGTAATGATTCCATACCCCCTTTTATAAAGGGGGATGTCAGCGAAGCTGACAGGGGGATTTTAAATAATGAGACTGAAAACCTCTCTGTTTCGCTTTGCTCAACTTCTCCCCTTATAAAGGGGAGTAATAAAACTACATCTACTCAAGTAGAGCCATTAGAAAAAATCACCGAAGTCCTATTGCTTCAAATTGACCTTAAAAAGCCAGATTTTGATTCAAAGCTTGTTGAGGCTATTGCAAGACAAAATCCACATAAGTTGGTGTTTTTACTGCGTTATCTTCAGTATGCAAAACTAGCCGTCTTTTACAAGAAACTCTATATCGGTAGTTGGAAACCTTTTGAAGAAGTCTCTTTAACTTTGAATGGAAATAATATGAACGAGGTTTGGCTCTCGTTTGTTGGGCAGGTAGCCCTAAGAGAGGTGGTAAATGATAACAGAGAGCAAAGACCCCTTTCGTCGCTTTCAGCGACACTTCCCCCAGCTAAACTGGGGGCAGATCTTGATTACACCGATGAAGAGGGTAGTTCCTCAAGATGCTCCCCCAAAGCTGAAAGCTGTTGGGGGAGCTGTCACGAAGTGACTGAAGGGGTCTTATCAAAGAAGCAACTCGACCACCAACTCGATCTACAAAACAAAGCAGAAGCTTTGAAGAAAGAAATAGTAAAACTTGAATCAGCTATACGAAAGGAGAAACAACCCAAACGAAAGTTTGAGATGCATCAAAAGATGTTAGAGCTAGTAGAAAGCTTGGAGAGATTATCGGCTAAAGCCTCTTTTAGAGATAAGAGGTAAGAGAAAAGAGATTAGGGGAATGTTTTAGCAAATAAAGTTTGTAGTAATGCGGTTTTTTATCCCCTTTTTTAAAGGGGAACGTCTGCAAAGCAGACAAGGGGATTTTCACTTACTTCAAAATCTCCCTGTCAGCTAAAGCTGACATCCCTCTTTATAAAAGAGGGTCTGGATTGCTTCGCTATCGCTCGCAATGACGAAAGTAGCAGATACTTAAGCGAAGCACGAACTAAAACAATTCTCTAAGCCCTTCTCCCTATACCCTAACCCCTAAAAACCTACTTTACAGTAATGAATAACGAATAATAACAAAGTTTAATAGGAGCAGATACAATGCAAAAGCTAAAAATGCAAACACCAAATATGGCGGACGAAAACTTTAAGAAACTGCAGGAACTTTTCCCCGAAGCAGTTACAGAAGTTGAAGAAAATGGTCAGATTGTTCGAGCCATAGACAAAGATGTTTTGCAGCAGCTTATCTCAAATGAAGTGGTAGAAGGGGCTAAAGAGCGCTACCAATTCACTTGGCCTGGAAAGCATGAAGCAATGCTTTTGGCTGGAACTCCTACAAATAAAACTCTTAGACCAATAAAGGGCGAAAACCCCATAGATGATGCTTGGTTTGATAAGACTCAAAACCTTTATATTGAAGGTGATAACTTAGAAATTTTAAAAATTATCCAAGAACAATATTTGGGTAAAATAAAGATGATTTACATCGACCCACCTTATAATACGGGTAATGATTTTATTTATGATGATAAGTTTGAAGTTTCCAAACAGGAATACTTAGAAAATAACGGCGAATTTGATGAAGAAGGATACCGTCTGAAAAAGAATCTTGAATCTAATGGGCGTTTTCATTCCGATTGGCTTTCTATGATATATCCTAGACTTAAAATTGCTAGAAATCTGCTTTCTGATGATGGGGTTATTTTTATTTCTATAGATGATAATGAAGTTGAAAACATGAAAAAGCTTTGTAATGAAGTGTTTAGCGAAAGTAATTCTGTTGGAGAAATTATTTGGCAAACTGCAACTGATAATAATCCAAGACAAATATCTGTAGAGCATGAATATGTTCTTTGTTATGTAAAGAACATAAATATTCAACCAAAATGGTTAATTGAGTCAAATAAAGCACAAAAAATAAATAATGAATATAAATTATTGAAAACAAAAGGTTTAAGTACAGAAGAAATTCAAAAAGAATTAAAATCTTGGATAAATGAACATGAAGAAGAATTACAAGGAGCCTCTCACTATTCTTATGTTGATGATATTGGAGTATATTATCCTGGTAATTCTTCTAATACAAAACCCGGTGGGTATATGTTTGATATTCTTCACCCTATTACCAATAAAATTTGTAAAAAACCTGATTATGGTTATAGATGGACAGAAAAGACGTTTTATGAAGCTGCTAAAGTTGGAGATGTTGAGTGGGGTAAAGATGAAACTACTATACCAAAAATAAAAAAGAGAATTGAAACAGTTACAGAAGGGTTAAAAAGTTACTATTATGAAGATAACAGATATTGGACAAAATATTTAAATAATCTTTTTGGTAGAAAGGTTTTTGAAAATCCTAAATCTGTTAATCTAATTTTAAGGTTATTAAGTTTTACCTCTAAAAAAGACTCCATTATCCTCGACTTCTTCTCAGGTTCAGCTACCACAGCTCACGCAGTAATGCAGTTAAACGCCGAAGATGGTGGAAACAGAAAATTTATTATGGTTCAGCTACCAGAACCCTGTGATGAAAAATCGGAAGCTTATAAAGCAGGTTACAAGACTATCTGTGATATAGGCAAAGAACGTATCCGCAGGGCAGGGAAGAAGATTCTGGAGGAATTAAAAAAGATGCTCCCCCAGAATGCCTCTGGCATTGCAGGGGGAGCTGGCGAGCAAAGCGAGACTGAGGGGGTCTTATTTGATGATGATTGTAAAGAAAGACCCCTTTCGGCACTGCGTGCCACTTCCCCCAAAAGCTTTGCTTTGGGGGCAGATCAAAACTCACAACTCGACGTTGGTTTTAGGGTGTTAAGGCTTGATTCTAGCAACATGAAAGATGTCTTTTATCGCCCAAGAGACTTGAAAAAAGATGATTTGCTTTCTTTTTCCAACAATATAAAAGAAGATAGAACAGATTTAGATTTACTATTCCAAGTAATGCCTGAATGTGGGGCAGATTTCAGCTCGACAATAGATGAATTTTTAATATCTGGAAAGAAAGTATACAAAGTTGGTCAGAATTATATTATTGCCTGTTTTGATGAAAATATTAACGAAGAAGTAATAAAAGAAATAGCAAAACAAAAACCTGTTTATGCCATTTTCCGAGATAGTTCTTTCCAAAGTGATTCTGTATTAGCTAACTTTGAACAAATCTTCAAAGCAGAATATCCAGAAGTTGACTTTGAAGAAAATGTAAAAATAATTTGAGGTTAGAAAATGCAGTTCAAATTTAAAATTCAACCTTATCAAACAGATGCTGTTGATGCAGTTGTAAGGGTCTTTGAAGGACAGCCAAAAATTGAAAATAATCTTTATACTTTCGATAAAGGCGTTATTTCAAATGACAAAAGAGGTTTGTTTGACGACATAGAAGTTATTAATGGTTTTGGTAACGCAGATATTAGGCTGACAGAAAATAATCTATTAGAAAATATCAATAATGTTCAGTATATAAATAATATTAAAAAGTCTGATAAAATTGTTGGTAGAAATTTGATTGAAAGCAAATTTATG
>CAMJNS010000035.1 GCA_946407375.1 uncultured bacterium | reverse complement strand
TACACTCTTTTTCCGTTCACATCGTAGCAGCGGACTGTCTTGAATCTCCCAGATCGGAAGAGCACACGTCTGACTGGAGTTCAGACGCGTGCTCTTCCGATCTGGGCTTCATGTTGGTTTACTCAAATCAGGCAAGGGCGTTTTAAAACTCAACGGCAATAATACATACCAAGGTCCGACTGTTGTAACTGATGGTGCAATCGCCATTAACGGTTCTGTTGCTGGCGATGCTTACAGCGAAAACGATGGCATTATTATGGGTAAGGGAAGAATCAACGGAACTTTGTACAACAATAATATTGCTATTGCTGGAGATAGTGGCGAAGGTAACCTTAATATGGTTGCTTTAGAAAGTAAAGGGTTATTGGCTTCAACAGTTAATAACGGAGAAAATTCTAAGTTTATTGTTGATGGAAATGCCAATATTGATGATTCTACTGTTGTTGTTGAAGGTTTGATGCCAGGTGAATGCTGTACAATACTTTCGGCAGGTTCTATTACTGGTGAATTAGCAAATGGCAAAGAAAACACAGAGGGAACTTCAGGTTTTCTCAAGGAATATGCAAAAATAGAAAACAACGAAGTAAAATACGTTTATGATTTCAGCCCCAATTTTGAGGGTGTAAGCCAAAAACAAGCAAAAGCTTTCAATATGATAAAAAATATGTATTTCAATTTGATGTCTGATTATCAAGTTGAAAATGCTTCGTTACGCCATTCTGCAAGAGCTGTTACTACACCTCTACAGATGGCGCAGATATTGACTTTTATTAATTTGCCAGCTCAACAGGCAGGTCCTGCTCTTAATGCCGTCATCAACAATGCTGCTGCTCAGAGTATGACCCTCGTTCAGCGAAATTCTTTTGTCGGTGATATTTTATCATCTCACTTCGCAGAGAGATTCAATAAGATGCTCCCCCAAGAAGTTGGGGGAGCTGTCACGCAAGTGACTGAGGGGGTCTTAATCGAAGAAGCCCCAAGACCCCTTTCGTCAGCTAAAGCTGACACTTCCCCCACCTACGTGGGGGCAGATCTTAATGACACCAACGATAGAGCCGCCTGGTTCAAGTTCACCTACAATAAAGGCGAAATGCGAGACGGTGCCAGATACCATGGCAGGAGCGGAATAATCGGTTACGACTTAAAACTCACCGACACTAAGTCATTTGGTTTGTTCTTTGGGCAAGCCAACAACACTTTAGATGGTTTTGAAGATGCCTGGGCAAAGAACAAAATCGAAGAAAACAGATTTGGGGTCTATTCTTCAAAGAAGAACGTTAAATATTCTGGCTATCTATTTTTAGACTATGGCAAAGTAGATAACGAACTCAGACGTAATCTGACTAATCTAGGGCTTTCAACAAATGTTAAATACAAAGGCGATTTGTATGAAATCGGCGGTGAATATAAGCTAACTCCGAAGAGTCAGCAGAACAAGACCTGGAAAGTCTACCCCTATGTCAATCTGCAGTTCTCAAAATATAAACAAGATGGCTATACCGAAAAAGACGGCGGTATTTATAATCACGTAGTTGAAGGCAAAACAAACAACTATGCTGCTGGTCAGCTTGGTCTGGAATTTAATTTCAGCAACGAAAAAGAAAACTATGTACTGCGCTTAGCTGGCAAACGTGCTTTCTCTGGGGCTGACCCAAAACTTACTTTCAGCTTTGCAGGCGATATGGCTAACAAGTATGAACTAGACAACAACCAGGATAAAAATCATTTGCTAGTCTCGTTCAAAGGTGAAAGAAAAATCTCTACAAACAGCTTGCTTTCAGCCGACTTCTCAATGCAACGTGGCTCACACGACCGAGATATGAAGGCTTCTGTTTCATTCTGGAAAAAGTTCTGAACTTAAACGGAAAGACCCCTTTCGGTTCCTACGGAACCACTTCCCCCAACAGCTCTGCTTTGGGGGAAGATCTTAAAGAAGATTCCTTCTATTGTTTGCACAGTCTAAAAAGGCGCAATTCATTTTTTGGTCCCTTTATTATCCCCAAGGACCTCTATTTCTCTTGCGACAATTATAGCATTCTGATGAACCAAACTTAACTGGGCAATTTGAGTCATATTGACAACTGTTATTACCCGTTCCCCCGGCTACTTGATCTAGTTCGTCATCGGTAAGCAACATACCAGCTTTTTCAATGGCTTCTTTCTTTTCTTCCTTAGTGGGTGCTGATTCAACATCGGTTTTCAGTTTACCTATAAGTTTCATTATATTAACCCTCCAGATTCATTTTCATTTATTCTGTGTATATCATATCACATGATTGCCTGTAAACAAACTCCTTTAACTTGATTATATTTGCCTTTATTATTGATTTATGGTAGTATACAGACTGATTTAATTATGAAAAAAGCTTTTATTTTAATACTCTTTATATTATTTTCAATTTCTGCCCAAGCAGCAGAAGTAGAACTAACTTTCTGGAACTTCTGGGACCCAAAATTAATTCTTCCTGTAATAGAAGCTTTTGAAAAAGAAAACCCAGGGGTAAAGATTCACAACGAACAGCTTACCTGGAACAACGGTCTAGATAAAATCGTTGTTGCTATGGCAAACAACCGTGCACCAGATATTTGTGAAATGGGCTCTACATGGATGGGAAAGTTCATGGCAGAAGGAGCTTTATTAGATGTTACCGAAGAGTTTTCATCTTTAAAAGATAAATACATAATGTGGGAACCAGCACAAATGGGTGGCAGACTTTATGGAATGCCTTGGTTAGCAGGAACCCGTGTAATGTTTTATAATAAAGATTTATTTATTAAAGCAGGTTTAAATCCAGATAAGCCACCAGTTACCTGGGATGAATTATTAGAAGCTTGCAAAAAAATACATGACCCTAAAAATGGTGTTTTTGGCTTTGGTATGAATGCCGGTGAAGGGCATATTTTATATAAGAAATTTTTACCCTTTGGCTGGGGCAACGGTGCTAGGGTTTTAGATGAAAATGGTAATTTTGTTTTCGATAGCAAGGAGATGAAAGAAGCTCTAGAGTTTTATTTAAAGTTAAAAGAATATAGCTATTGCGAAAAACAAGATTTGTTAAATGATGCTTTCAAAAGAGGAAAACTTGGTTTTGAAATTTCAGGCTCCTGGATATTTGCTAGATTGCCTATTGAAGCACCGAATCTTAATTTTGGAACCTGTGTTATTCCTAAGCCTTCTTACGAAAAAGGTTTTTCTACTTCTTTCATGGGTGGCGAAATCTTAGTATTGTTTAAGAGCTGTAAGAATAAAGAATTAGCCACAAAGTTTATTAAATATCTTACCAGAAGCGAAAATGCTCTTTTAATAACAAAAGAAGCTTGGACTAGTTTCCCTGCAAATGTTGGAGCTTTTTCTGATCCTGCTTTTTCTGATCCAAAAACACAAGTCTTTTTTGAACAGATGAAAACAGGCATTCATCCACCAGTTCACAGATTTTGGATAGAACTTGAAACAATCATAAATACTACGGTAGAAAAGGCCATGTATGGCGAGCCTATAGATAAAGTCATGAAAGAGGCTCGAGCTGAATATGAAAGAATCGTAAAATCAAAAAGTAAAACCGAAAGTCTAAACAAAATAGAAGATAAAAATGTAAAAGAAACTTCTAATATTGCTAATACTACCCAAACAACTCAGTCTAATCAGACAAATTGGTTAATGGTTTTAGTTTCTTTTATAGCAGTAGGCACTTTAATAAATGCTGTTTTAATGTCATTTATTCTTTATGAATTAAAAAAAAAAGACTGATTTTTAAATTTTTTAACAACCAAAATCCATCTGAAAAAGGGCACCAAAGATTTATTTTTTTACTACCTTGGTTACTTACTTTAGCTGTTTTTTGGATATATCCTTTAATATTTTCTTTGATTCTTAGTTTTAGTAATTATGATGTTTTTCATCCTGAATTATTTAGTTTTATCGGTTTTGAAAACTATACACGACTAATAAAAGATGATGGGTTCAGGCAGGCACTATTTAATACTTTCTTTTTTGTAGTGGGAACAACTCCAGTTACCACTGTAATGGCTCTAGTTCTTGCTCTTATGATTAATTCTGTAAGAAGGGGAAATCAGGTATTCAGATCTGTGTTTTTCTTGCCTTCAATCGTATCAATAGTTGTAACTGCTTCTATTTTTAAATCCTTTTATTCTCCTGTTGGAATGTTGAATAGAATTGTAGAATTCTTTGGATTAACAGGACATGGCTGGTTAGTGGAAAAAGCATTTGCAATGCCTGCTATTATGATGATGAATGTTTGGGCTTATACTGGTTATTATATGGTTCTCTATTTGGCGGCTTTAACTGCGGTTCCTAAACAACTATATGAGGCTGCAGAAGTTGACGGCGCCGATGAATGGCAGCAGTTTTGGTATATAACTTTGCCTCAGATTCGCTATATGACAATATTTGTAATTGTTATAAATACAATCAGAAGCTGGCAGGTATTCCCAGAAGTCTTTACGCTTACACATGGCGGACCTGTGGGAACAACTAATACTTTAGTAAACCATTTATATGAAACGGCTTTTCGTTACCACGATATGGGCTATGCTTCGGCAATATCATTTGTATTGCTAGGCATAATTATGGTTTTTGCTTTTGCTCAAATGCGCATTTTGCAAGGAAGAAAGGAGGCAAAAAAATAGTGTTATGAATAAATCTATTAAATCTAAATTAAATTTTTTCATTTTAACAGCTTTGGCAATAGGTTATCTTTATCCATGGCTGTATATGCTATTACGCTCCTTTTTGAGGCATGAGCCTGGTTTGTCTGATGGAAACGGCCTATTTACCTTAGAGCATTATAAATTAATTATCGGGCAGGCGGGTTTCTTAACCTATATATTTAACAGTTTTATTGTTTTAACAGCAGTTGTTGTAGGCAATATTGTCTTTTCAATAATGGTAGGTTATGCCTTTGCTAGATACAGATTCCCTTTCAAACGACTGATGTTTTTGATTGTTTTAGGAACATTAATGATTCCAAAACAGACGTTGATGATACCTCTGCTTGATTTAATGGTAAGATTGGGTCTGCACAACACTTTATGGGCTTTAATTCTACCATTCTGTGTGGATGGTTTTAATGTTTTCTTAATGAAACAGTATATTGAAAATCTCCCAAAAGATTTAGAAGAAGCTGCACGTGCTGATGGGGCAGGGGAATGGCAGATTTTGTGGCATGTGATTACACCTCTTGCTAAGCCAGCCATTTCTGTAATTATCATAAATACTGCTATTATTAATTGGAACGCTTTTTTGTTCCCTCTGATATTTATAGATTCTGCAAATTTAAGAACTTTGCCAGTTGCTTTGTCTATGTTAGTTCAAGGACAATACGGCACTGATTGGGGCGCATTAATGGCTGGTGCATCAGTTAGTTCTCTTCCTATAATCATTATTTTCTGGATATTCCAAAAAGAAATAATAGAAGGAATTACTAGTGGAGCCTTAAAGGATTAATTAGGAATGAGGAGTTAGGAATTAGGAATTAAATCTGTTGTAGATTTGATATATAAAATTTAAAAGGAGTTTACTATGAAATACGAAGAATTAACAAAAGCTAATATAGCCGCTATGAAAGAAAAAAATAAAGAAAAAAGAGAAGCTATTTCTTCCCTTATTGGTGCTATAAAGAAAGTAGCTATTGATGAAGGCACTAGAGATAATATTACAGATGAATTAGTTGATAAAATGATTTTAAAGGAATTAAAGTCATATAAAGAACAGATTGAAACCTGTCCACCAGAAAGAACTGAACTTCTCGAGGAATACAAAAAGAGAGAAGCTTATATAAAAGCTTTTGCTCCAGCTATGCTTGATAAAGATGGAATAATCAAGATTATTAATGAAAAATTTGCAGAAGTAGTTGCTTCTAAAAATAAAGGTCAGATAATGAAGAGTATTATGCCTGAATTTAAAGGCAAAGCAGACGGTAAACTAATCAATCAAATTGTTGAAGAACTCTGCAAATAAGTTAGATAATAAGCGAAGCTAGATAGAAAACGGTGGGTGCTGTGACAACAGTTGCTAAGGTTGTTGCAGCAACAAGATGGGCTGCATCAGTTCCATCACCACCGTATTCTTGAGCAAGCATACAGGTAGCACTTCCGACAGGCATACAAACCATAATTTGAAAAATACCTAGTATATTAGCGTCGAAGGGCATTTTCTTTGTTAATATAATCATTAAAAGAGGAACCAAAAGCATAAAAGCAAAGACAAAGAGAATATTCGTTTTTTTCAAGAATATTTCTTTTAAATTTGTTTTTGCTAGAAAAGCCCCTATAACAATCATAGATAAAACAATACAGGATTCTCCCATATAATTAACAAATGTAATAAGAGGGCTTGGCAACTTAATATTATATGCAAAGATTAATATAGATAAAAAAGCACTTATGGTTCCAAAATTAATATTTTTTGATAATTTTGGGCGATACTCTTTATTGCCAAATTTAGAAGATAAATAGATTCCATAAGTGTAAGCAATTAAATTAAATCCTAATATATAAAAAGTAACTAAAACAATATATTCGCTTCCTAACATTTCTTTTACAAGGGGAATTCCCATAAAACCAACATTGGGCAATAATATCAACATACGATATAGATAAGAAGTATTGTTCTTACAACCTATTAAATAAACATATATAAAGCCTAAAACAAATAAAGAAGCATATAGGGTTATAACAAGTATGATATTTTGATTGATAATTTCTGAAGAAAAAGCTATTCGTTTCCCAGCTACACCGCTTATCATTAGAAAAGGATTAAGAACCAAAACAACTAGTGAAGAAAGTTGTGTGTAACCTTTATCGTCAATTAGTTTAAATAGATAAGTTATATAACCAACAAACATCATTGCAAGCAAAATTAAAAGTTGTTGGAAAAGAATTGAGTAATCCACTATATATCTCTTTTTATATTCCTACATCAAGCAATGGAATAACATTTATAACAGGTTCTTCGTAGGGGTGAACTTTTTTTATTGCTTGAATAGTCTGTTTTAGATTATCTGCTTTTATGGTAACTTCAACTTTATATTCGGGTTCTTCACTAATAACGTTTTGTTGACCTAAAAATGGTTTTGTTCCATCTAAAGGTCTCCAGGTTCCTGTAACGGGAGTATAAGAAAGACAACTGTCATAGTTACCGATATGTCCGGCATCTACATCTTGTAATGTCTTTTGTAATTGACGAAAATGAGATTGAGGAATAAATATTTCTAGTTTTAAGTATTTAAATTCAGTTCTCAATTCTCAATCTCAATTCATCATCAGGGATTATAAGTAAAAGCTGTTCCTGGATAATAAAGAATTTTCTGAATTTTATTATTCTGATACATTTCACAGACTAAAACTGGAACTAATTTAATTGATGAGGAAACTCTAGGAAGAGTATATGTTAAATTATTTGATCCTTTTTGAGCTTTACTTTGTCCGAATAATTTTGATGCTGTTAAACCTGCAACATATACTTTTATTCTATAATAAATATCATAGTTAGCTGTATTGTCGTCTGTTGTTATGCCTGAAGCATCTGCATAAACCATTCTGCTTGGTGTATTTGCAGAGGAAGTATTTATATCAGGTGTGCTTTTCCAAGTAGGGAAATCGGTCCAAATCATTTCTCTTTTGGTTTCGTAGTTTCCTGATTTTATTGAAAAATAAAGAGTATAAATTCCTTCATTATAATTGGTGTTGTCTGTGTCGTAAAAACCATCGGCTATCCACATTCCACCGTTGTCGTCTGAAGCATTAACTGGACCTTGAAATCCTGAACCATGAATGATTTCACCATTTGGGTCTTTAACACCACCAGAAATAGAAGATTGATTTACTGCGTAATACAACATATTATGAGCTTCACTAGCAGATATAAAGTATCTTCCAGGACAAAACTCATATCTTACGTCTTCTTCATCTTCTTTGCCGTGTGTGCTACAACCTAGTATAAAAAGAGACGAAATCAACATCAAAAGCAAGAGAATTAGTTTTGCTTTTCGGGTTTCGCTTAATGTCATATTTGTTTGCTCCTAAATGAGTTGGCTGATATTACCATACTTTTATTAATTAAGCAAATTATTAACTATTAAGATATAAGATTAGAGATTAGAGATTAAAGATTAAAGATTAAAGATTAAAGAAGAAAACTTATATTATTTTTTGCATATTGCGATTAGATTCGTTGTGAGTGTTTGTGGTGGGGATTTAAAAGGCCCTCTTTTGTAGAGAGGGATGTCAGCGATAGCTGACAGGGAGATTTTTTTACTACAAGTTTTCGGACTTAACTTTCTACTATTTAATTAACTTCTCGAAAATCCCCCAGTCATTCTACGAATGACATCCCCCTTTGATAAAGGGGGCTCATTAGTTCTTAGCTTTCAGTTTTCAGTTAATTCCTAACTCCTCACTCCTAATTCCTAATTATATTTTTTCAAAAAAAGTTATGTACATAACTTTTTTTGAAAAAATATAAATACTACTTGCATTTAGGAAATTCCAAGAGTATAATTACCGAACTTACGTCAGTAGGTACATTGACGTAAAAATTTTAGACCTGACTTTTGTTCAGGAATATATATATTATTTAAGGAGTTTCGGCATGGCAAAGACAGAAAAGGCAGCCCCTGCAAAGAACAATGGGCCAAAGTCTCTCCCAAGGCTGAAGGAAAAGTATCTGAAAGAAGTAGCTCCAAAACTGCTTCAAAAGTATGGTAATCCAATGAGAGTTCCAAAGATTACTAAAGTTGTAATCAATATGGGCGTTGGACAAGCCACTCAGAATGCTAAGCTTCTGGAAGCCGCTACTAAAGATTTAACTACTATCTCAGGTCAAAAACCTGTTACTACTAAGGCAAAGAAGTCAATCTCTAACTTCAAACTTAGAGCTGGCGTTCCTATAGGATGCCGTGTTACCCTTCGTGGCAACAGATGCTTCTATTTCCTGGACAAACTTTTTACAATCGTAGTTCCTCGTATCAGAGACTTCCGTGGTCTATCTACAAAGGCTTTTGACGGTCGTGGTAACTACTCTCTTGGTTTGCAAGAACAGTTGGTTTTCCCTGAAATCGTATTCGATCAGGTTGAAAAAGTACAAGGTATGAATATTACTATCGTTACAACTGCTCACAATGACGGCGAAGCTTTCGAATTACTTGAAAATCTTGGTATGCCGTTCCGCAAATCATCTAAGAAAGCGCAGAATAACTAAGGAGTTACTATGGCTAAGAAAGCTCTAATTGAAAAATGGATGAAAACACCTAAGTTCTCAACCCGCGCTTACAACCGTTGTCATATCTGCGGTCGTCCTCGTGGTTATATGAGAGATTTTCAAATGTGTCGTATTTGTTTCAGAGAACTTGCCTCTATGGGTAAGATTCCTGGTGTAACTAAGTCAAGTTGGTAAGGAGACATAATCATGAGTATGACAGATCCTATTGGCGATATGCTAACCCGTATTCGCAATGCAAACAGGGTTAAACATGAAAGCGTTGAAATGCCTTCTTCCAAAATGAAAATCGAAATCGCTAAGATTTTGAAAAAAGAAGGTTATATCAGAGATTTTCGTTATTACAAATTTCAGAACAAGTTCAATCTGAAGATTTTCCTGAAGTATGGTGAAAAGAACACTAATATCCTTAAAGGAATCGAAAGAGTTTCTAAACCTGGTAGAAGAATCTACTCCAGCAAAGAAAACATCGAAAAGGTTCTTGGTGGATTAGGTATCTCTATTCTTACTACTTCCAAGGGCGTTTTGACAGATAAAGAAGCTCGCACTAACAATGTTGGTGGCGAAGTTCTCTGCCGTGTTTGGTAATTTGGAGGTAATGAAATGTCTAGAGTAGGTAAAAGACCCGTAGTTATTCCACAGGGTGTTGAATGCAAAATCGACGGCAATACTATTTCTATGAAGGGCCCCAAGGGTCAGATTTCTAAAGTAATGCCATCTGAAGTTAATATTTCTCAGAACGAAGGCAAAGTAGTTTGCACTGTTCCTGAACACAGCAACAAATCAGTTGAAGCCAAATTCGGTTTAGTAAGAGCACTTATTAACAATATGGTAACAGGTGTTCATACTGGTTTCTCAAAAGGCTTAGAAATCATCGGTGTTGGTTATAAAGCACAGAATCAGTCTCCAAGCAAGGTTCTCTTCAATATTGGTTATTCTCATCCAGTAGAATATCAAGCACCAGAAGGAATCACTTTAAAAGTTGACGGTAACAAAGTATTTGTTAGCGGCGTTGATAAAGAAGTTGTTGGTCAGACTGCTGCTGAAATCAGAATGATTCGACCTCCAAGACATTACAAAGATGGCGCTGGAATTCGCTATCTTGGTGAAAATGTCCGCATCAAAGTCGGTAAGAAGCTTGCTGCTTAAGACTAATTAGGAGGATTTAAGATGAAATTTGATAAAAAACAATTACGTCAGAAACGTCATGCAAGAAGCAGATTTTATCTGTCTGGTAATGCACAGCGTCCTCGTCTTGCTGTTTTTCGCAGCTTAAAGCATATTTATGCTCAGATTATAGACGATGAAGAAGGAAAAACTTTGGTAACTGCGAGCTCACTCGACAAAGAAATCCGCAGTGATGTAAATGGTGGCAATAAAACTGGTGCCAAAACTATTGGTCAGAGAATTGCTAAGAAAGCTCTTGATAAAGGCATCACTACTGTAGTATTCGATAAGGGTGGCTATAAATATCATGGTCGCATTAAAGAACTGGCTGAAGGTGCCAGAGATGGCGGCTTAAAATTCTAAGGGAGATAAACACGATGACTGAACAAGAAAAGACTCAGAATCCTCGTTCTCGCCGTGAAAATCGCCGTCGCGAACAGCCCGTCGAAAACGAATACACTGAAAAGATTATATTTGTAAATCGTGTCAGCAAAACCGTTAAAGGTGGTAGACACTTTGGTTTCTCAGTTCTGGTTTGCGTAGGCGATCAGAAGGGCAAAGTCGGTATTGCAATAGGTAAAGCAAAAGCTGTTCCTGATGCAGTAAGAAAAGGCTTTGACAGAGCTAAGAAAGTTATGATTCAAGTTCCTTTGAATAAAGATACTGTAGCTCACCCATATGTTGGTAAATTCGGTTCCTCTCAGGTTATAATAAAACCTGCTGCTCCTGGGACTGGTGTTATCGCTGGTGGTGCAGTTCGTGCAATATTCGAAGCTCTTGGAGTAAAAGACGTTTTGTCTAAACGTATCGGTTCTAAGAACCCTGTTAATCTGGCTAAGGCTACAATGAACGCACTTTGTGATATGCGCGGTGTTGATGCCGTTGCTAAACAGCGTGGTATAACTCCAAGCCAGGTAATCAAAGGCTAAGGAGAACTGCAATGTCTGAAGAAAAGAAAATAACAATTAAATTAGTTAAAAGTATGATCGGCGCAAATGAACGCCAAGTAAAAACTCTTCACGCTCTCGGGCTACGCAAGATGTTACAGGAAGTTGAACATGTAGCAACTCCTCAAATTCTTGGTATGGTTAGCAAGATGCAGCGCTGGATCGAAGTAAAATAAGGAGATCTAAAATGTTGAATCTTGGTAATCTTAGAAAAGCTGTTGGCTCAACCAAAGATAAAAGAAGAGTAGGTCGTGGTAAAGGTTCTGGTATGGGTAATCAGGCTACAAGAGGTCATGACGGACAGTTAGGCCGTGGTAGCAAGAGACATCCATATGCAGGATTTGAAGGTGGACAGATGCGTTTAGTACGTATCATCCCAAAACGTGGTTTCAAGAATCCTCATAGAATTGAATTTGCAGTAGTAAATCTCACTGATTTAGAACATGCTTTCAATGCTAATGATGAAGTAACCTACGAAAAAATGGTTGAAACTGGTTTAGTTAAAAACTTTAAGTTCCCTGTAAAAGTATTAGCTCGTGGGGAAATAACAAAACCTCTCACTGTTCATGCTCATCATTTCTCAGCAGCTGCTAAAGAAATGATTGAAAAAGTGGGCGGGAAAGCTGTTGAGGTGATATAATTGTTTCAGAGCCTATCGAACGCCATGAAGATTCCGGAAGTCCGGAATAGAATTCTCTTCACACTTGGCATGATAATTGTATTCAGAATAGGTACTCATATACCTACTCCTGGAGTTGATGGGGCACAGTTGATAAATATTCTTCCACAGGATTCAGAAGTATTTAATTTCTTCAATATGTTTTCTGGTGGTGCTTTAAGAAGATTTTCAATATTTGCTCTTGGTATTGCACCATACATTAACTCTTCAATTATTATGCAACTATTGGTTTATGTTATTCCAAAACTTGAACATCTTGCAAAAGAAGAAGGCGAGGAAGGACGTAAGACTATTAACCAGTATACGAGATACGGGACTGTTCTGATAGGTGCTCTGCAAGCATTTGGTATAAGCTTTATGCTAGAACGTTATGGATGCGTTCTAAATCCTGGATGGGGATTTAAATTAATGGCAGTAATAACTTTAACTGCTGGAACGTCATTTATTATGTGGCTTGGAGAGCAAATGACTTCTCGTGGTATTGGGAACGGTATATCAATTCTAATTACCGTTGGTATTTTGGCTGGTTTACCAGAAGCTATTTACCACCAGTATACTGTAATGCAGGGCGAACTTAGTGATATATTGATGACTATAGCTCTCTTGATAATTATATGGGCTACCATCGTTATGATTGTATTTGTTCAGGATGGTGTTAGAAAGATTCCTGTTCAGTATGCAAAACGTGTAGTTGGTAGACGCGTATATGGTGGACAGAATACTTACATACCATTAAGAGTTAATCAAGCTGGCGTTATTCCCGTAATCTTTGCTAGTTCAATCCTTATGTTTCCAGCCATGATATTCCAATGGTTACGTGAAGCAAGTTTCATGAGTGATACATTGACAGCTAATCCATGGTTGTATACATTGTTAGGAATATTTAGCTATAATTCTGTTACATATCTATTGATATATGTTGTTCTTATTATTTTCTTCACATATTTTTATACTGCAATTACTTTTAATATTCAGGATCTTGCAGATAATATGAAGAAATACGGTGGTTTTATTCCTGGTATTCGTGCTGGTCAGAAGACTGTTGAATTCCTTGAAAAGACTACTTCAAGAGTAACACTTGCAGGTGGTATATTCCTTTCAATAGTAGCAGTTATTCCAAACCTTCTTATTAAGTTTATGAATGTAAACTTCTATTTTGGTGGAACAGCATTGCTTATTGTTGTTGGTGTTGCAATGGATACCATGAGACAATTGGAATCCCATCTTGTAACAAGAAATTATGAAGGCTTTATGAAAAAGAGCAAAGGTTTAAGATGAGATGACACAAAAACGAATACTTAATCTTATATTTCTTGGTCCCCCAGGTGCCGGAAAAGGAACTCAGGCCAGGATGATACAGGAAAAGTATTCTATTCCTCAGATATCAACCGGAGACCTGATGAGAAATGAAATCTCATCAGGTTCTTCTTTGGGGAATAGATTAAAATCCTTTATCGAAAGTGGTGGATTAGTTCCAAACGAATTGACTTTAAGCATTTTATTGAATCGTATCAAAAAAGAAGACTGTAAAAATGGATTCTTACTTGATGGATTCCCAAGAAATGTTGAACAAGCTGAAGAACTTGAAAAAGCACTAAATGGTATGAATACTGAACTTTCTGGAGTAATTGCTCTTGAAGTTGATGATTCAGACTTAATTAGTAGATTATCAGACAGACGTATATGTAAAGGTTGTGGTGATTCATATCATTTGCAATTTAAAAAACCTAGTGTTGATGGCAAATGTGATCACTGTGGAGGAGAGCTATATCAGAGACGAGATGATTCTGAAGAAGTTATTAAGAATCGTTTGAAAGTCTATCATGAACAAACAGCTCCATTAATAGATTTTTATTCTGAAAAGAAAAAATTGTCAAAAATTAATGGAAAAAATAAAATTGACATGATTTTTTCAGAAATTTGTGATATAATCGACAAACTTAAATCTTAAGTCGATTTATATAGATTTGGGATTAAGGAAATCATTTATTTGATTTCCTTATTATATTTTGTGGTAGAGACTAAAATTTTGATTTAGAAGTTTGGCTTTTAAAGAAGAGGTTTAAGTCGGTACACAATACTCAACCTGCCAGGCGGGTTATAAAGAAAGGGTTCTAGTGAAAAATGAGCAAAGGTGATACTCTTCAGATGAATGGCACTGTTTCTGAAGCACTGCCAAATGCCAGTTTTAAGGTAGAACTTGAAAATGGTATTATGGTACTCGCTCACATCTCTGGAAAAATGAGAATGCACTACATTCGTATTCTTCCAGGTGATAAGGTCACTGTAGAACTCACTCCTTATGATTTGACCCGTGGGCGAATAGTCTATCGTTTTAAGTAAGTCCTGACGAACGATAGAAGAAACTGACGCAGGAGGAATTAAAAATGCGAGTTAGGGCATCTGTGAAAAAAATTTGTGAAAAGTGTAAAATTATTAAACGTCGCGGTATAATTCGTGTCATTTGTGAAAATCCAAGACACAAACAGCGACAGGGCTAATTACCAGGAGGAAGAATTATGGCTCGTATAGCTGGTGTTGATCTGCCCCGCAATAAACGCGTTGAAGCAGCTCTTCCCTACATTTATGGTATTGGTTGGACTACTGCAGGTGATATACTTCGCAAGACCAACATCAATCCAGACACCCGTGTTAAAGACCTTACAGAAGACGAAATCACTCTAATCAAGAAAGTTCTTGAAGCTGATTATCGTGTAGAAGGTGACCTTAGACGTGAAGTATCAATGAACATCAAGAGATTGATGGAAATTGGTTGTTATCGTGGTTTAAGACATCGCAAAGGTCTCCCAGTTCGTGGTCAAAGAACCAAAACTAACGCTCGTACTAGAAAAGGTCCGAGAAAAGCAATCAAAAAGAACGGTTAATTCTTTTTGAGGATGTAAACTGATTTTATAGGAGAATACAATGGCAAAATCAGGAGCTAAGTCCAAAGTCCGAACCAAAAAGCGCGAAAAGAAAATCGTTGCTAAAGGTCAGGCACATATTCAATCAACTTTTAATAATGTTATCGTGACAATTACCGATATGACTGGTAATGTTTTATGCTGGTCTTCCTCTGGTTCAAATAGTTTTAGAGGTTCCAGAAAGTCTACCCCATATGCCGCTCAGGTTTCTGCAGAAATTACTGCTAAACGTGCCCTTGAATATGGCATGAAAGAAATCGAAGTTTTCGTAGCCGGTCCTGGCATGAGTCGTGAATCTGCTATTCGTGCTTTGCAGACTACTGGTATTCAGGTTACTGCAATAAAAGACGTATCCGGCATTCCACATAATGGTTGTCGCCCACCTAAGCGACGCCGAGTCTGAGGAGGCAATTTATTATGGCTAGATATACTGGTTCAGTTTGTAGATTATGTCGTCGTGAAGGCGATCAACTTTTCCTTAAAGGTGCCCGTTGTTTCACAGAAAAATGTGCTTTTAAACGTCGCTCAATGGTTCCAGGTCAGCATGGCGCTGAAGCTGCTAGAAAGAAACCTACAGGATATGAAGTTCAACTTCGTGCCAAACAAAAAGTTAGAAGAACTTATGGTATCCTAGAACGCCAATTCCATACTTATTATGAAGTTGCTAGCAGACAGGGTGGTAATACTGGAGTTAACTTGCTCCATCAATTGGAAACCCGTCTTGACAATGTAGCTTACAGAATGGGTTTTGGTCTTTCAAGATCTCAGACTCGTATGTGGGTTACTCAAGGTCATTTTGAAGTAAATGGTAAGAAGTGCAATATTCCTAGTTACCAGTTAAAGATTGGTGATGTTGTTGCAATTCGTGAAAACAGTAAAGTTAAAGGTCAAATTAAAGACGCTCTCGAAATTAATTCAAGCCGTGAAGCTAGTCCATGGTTGGAAGTAGATCGTGAAAATTTGAAAGGCAAATTCCTTGCTCTTCCAGAACGTTCTCAGCTTGATCCAAAGATTCAAGAACATCTAATTGTAGAATACTATTCACGCTAATAATTAGGAGGCTGGTTCACGTGATTGAAATTAATCAACCTAAATTAAGATATAGACAGGGCGAAGACGCTAATCATGGAATTATAGAAGTAGAACCTCTTGAAAGAGGCTATGGTACCACTTTGGGTGTTGCTTTTAGACGTGTTTTACTTTCTTCACTTCCTGGTTCAGCTGTTTCATCTGTAAAAATTGATGGCGTATTGCATGAATTTTGCAGTATTCCTGGTGTTGTAGAAGATGTTACTGCTATTATTTTAAATCTTAAAAAACTAGTAGTAAATGTAGAAACAGATGATCCTGTAACAGTTCGTCTTGAAGTAAAAGGACCAGCTGATGTAACTGCTGCTGATTTACCTGCTAATCCAGATTTGATGGTTATAGATGAAAATGTTCATATTGCTCAAATCACTGGTGATGTTACATTAGGTATGGATATTACATTTAAGCGCGGTCGTGGTTATGTTCTTGCTGATGATAATGAAGCATCTAATGATTCTATAGGAACAATTCTCGTAGATTCACAATTTTCTCCAGTAACTAGAGTAATGTATGATGTTTCAGAAGCTCGTGTAGGGCAAAACATTAATTATGATAAATTAACTCTTCAGGTTTGGACAAATGGCGGTATGCAACCAGCAGAAGCTGTTGAAACTGCTTCTAGGTTTTTGAAATCTCACATTGATTTATTTGAATCTCTTAAAGATGAAATTATCGAAGATAGAGAAGACCTTCCAGTTCATAATGAAGAACTTGTTATGGTATCAACTCAGAAACAAGAACCAACTCAAAAGGGTAATACTGAAATCCTAATTAAAGATCTTGAATTTTCTGTTCGTTCTAGAAACTGCCTCAAGAGAGCTGGTATCCAGACTCTTGGAGAACTTGTTAACAAGAAAGTTTCTGAACTTCTTGAAATTAAGAATTTTGGTAAAAAATCTCTTAAAGAAGTTAGAGAAAAGCTTGCTCAATTTAATATGCAACTTCCTGACGATGATGGTTCTATTGATGATGACGGAGGAAATGACGAATGAGACATCAGATAAAACTTCGCAAGTTTGGTCGTGAGTCTCACCAGAGAAAAGCTCTGTTGAGATCTCTCTGCACTTCACTTGTTAAATATGAAAAAATTGAAACTACTTTAGCTAAAGCAAAAGATCTTCGCCGTGTAATGGAAAAAGCTATTACTCTTGCTAAGAACTATAATAATCCTGAAAAGCTTAACGCTAAAGGTGATGAAAATCAAACTGCTGAACAACACTTAGCTGCTATTAGAGCTTCTAAGCGTGTTGCACTTAGTGCATATTTCCATGCTGCTGATGATCGTGAAATTCTTGGACGTAATGAAATAAAGAAATATATTTCTAACTTAAAAGAAGAAGATCGCAAAGCTGTTGAAAAATATATGAAAGATCAATCAAATCCAAAACCTGAATTTGTAATTGATTATCTTCCAGCAGTTGCTTCAAGAACAGTTACTATTAAGAAAACTGTTGATGGAAAGACTGTAAAAGAAGAAGTAACAAGAGAACGTGGTAAAACCCCTGTAAGTTCAAAACGTAATGGTGCTACAAGAATTCTTAGAGTTGAAGGCGTTCTTAATAAGCTTCTTAATCGTATTGCTCCTCGTTTTAAAGATGTAAACGGTGGTTACACTAGAATATATCAACTTAAAACAAGACGTGGCGATAATGCTGAAATGGCTATTATCGAATTCACTAAGAAGTAATACTTTTTACAGATGATTCTCTTTGATAGAGTGTCTTTCTGTTATAACGAAAAAGAAACCTCCTTTATTCTTAAGGGGGTTTCTTTTTCGTTACAAAAAGGCATTATTAATGGATTAATAGGAAAAAATGGTTGTGGTAAATCAACTCTTGCAAGATTAATTGTTGGCCTACTTAAACCTACTGAAGGTGAAATCCAATTTAAAGAAGAAAATGAAGATCCAAATGCCTACTATTTTTCTGGAATGATTTTTCAAAATCCAGATAATCAAATAGTTGGAACAACAATTGGTGATGATATAGCCTTTGGATTAGAGAATTTAAACTTACCTACAGAAAATATAGAACAACTGGTTGTAAAAGCGGCATCTTTATTTGGTTTTGAAAAAATGTTAGATATGCCAGTTAGTAAGCTATCTGGTGGTCAAAAGCAGATGCTTTGTATAGCTTCAGTTCTTGCATTAGAGCCAAGCTGGATAGTTTTTGATGAACCTACTTCACATTTGGATCCCTGGGCTAGAATTGAATTTTGGAATATTATCAATTATCTTGTTGATAATAGCAATATAGGTATAATAGTCATTTCTCAATTGCCTGAAGATATAATTCATTTTGGTCATATAAGTGTTTTGAATGAGGGTTGTATCATTTTTAATGATAGTTATGATGTTTTTGCTTCTTTAAATCAACCCCCAGAAGGTATTGATTTTCCTGAGAATATTAAACTTCAAAGGTTATTAAATAATTAAAATGAAACTACGTCTTGGAAATCTTGTTATAAAATATAATGATAATCCTTTATTAGGACCAATTGACGCTTCCTTTGAATCTGGACAACTGAATTTGATTGTTGGGCGTTCTGGTTGTGGGAAAAGCACATTATTAAAGCTTATAGCGGGCTTTCATTCTGAATTTACTGGAGCAATTTCTCTTGATGAAGAGTATTTTGAACCAGAAGGCAATGTTGCACTGGCTTTTCAAAACCCTGAATCATTATTTTTTAATTCTACAGTATTTGAAGAGATTTTATTTTCTTTAACATCATTAGATAAAAAAGACAATATATGTGAGCTTACAAATCATTGGATGGAAAAATGGGGATTGAGTCCTGAAATCTACTCCAAAAAATACCCGTTTAAACTTTCGGGTGGTGAAAAACGAAGAGTTGCATTGGCTGCTTGTACAATTTTACAACCAAAAATTATATTATTAGATGAACCTCTTGCCGGATTAGATAGAGTAGGGCAGAGCGATTTATCAAAAATTATTAAAAATCTTTGCGATGAGCATATTGTGATTGTTGTAACTCACGAACCAGAATTAATACTACAAGATAACAGTAGAATACTATATATAAATGGTAAAGAAACTGCAGAATATGATTCAAATACATTTTTATATAATGCAGTTATAAATCCTGGTTTTTATCCTATTCCACAATGGTATATTGAATCTGTAAAACCTTATGCTGAAATGTATGAGCTCCCACCTGTTAACTCAGAATCAGTAGCTAATTTTTTGAGAAGTATCAAAAATGGATGAAAGACTAAATAAATCTAAACTCAGATTATTGAATCCTATAACTAAAGGGATTCTATGTATTATATACATTTTAATGATTTCTTTTTTTTGTAAAAATTGGTTAGTTGCTTTTAATCTTAATTTGTTTCTAATATTGATTTGTTTTTATGCAAAAGAAGAAACAATTGAACTCTTGGTTTCTTTAAAAAAAATCTGGTTTTTGTTACTAATAGTTGGTTTATTTCAGGGGTTTGTAGGAAGCAGTTTTAATATTTTTTCTTGTTTGAACGCTATATTTAAAGTAATGGGTATATTTCTTACCGCTTCTCTCTATACAAGAATTTCAACACAAAATGAGCTTCTTTATTTTTGGGAAATTTGTTTTAGACCTTTAAAATTATTCGGTTTTTCTTCTAATGAATTAGCTTTGACTATGGTTATAGCTATAAGGTTTTTACCCGTATTTATGAATGAAATAGAACGAATTAGAATTGCTCAAATTGCTAGAGGAGCAAAAATGAAGAAAAATATGATTGCATCTGCAATCAATTTTATGCCACTTTTGATACCTGTTTTAACTCAAGCAATAATGCGTTCTGAAGAATTGGCTGATGCTATGGAAGTAAGAGGTTATGTACCCAATAGACCTCGTGGAAGATATAAAACATATAAATTAAATAAATACGATTATTATTCTTTTTTTATAATGGGTATAATATTATCTTTAATAATTTACAAATATATTCATAATTAAAATGGTTTTTCAATAAATGAATATTTACTATTCTGTTTTAAAATTCCCAATTGTTTTTTATTGTTAGATACAAACTGTGGAAGATTCCAATATTCAGAAATGAAATTTACTAATTTAAGGCAAGTTTCATGTATTTCGTTTCTATTACCTAGTTTTATAAAATCTACTTTTGTACCTTCATCTGTTAAAAAGCTAATGAAATACTGATGTGTATAATCAGGTGTTTTATTTGTTTCCGAATAAACTTCCATTTGTGTTTGAATTGAGTTATTGCCAATTTGAACTATATTTTTTTTGTTTATTTTATTAAACCTAAATGCTAATCCAAATATTCTAATTTCGTTATAAATAATGTTATTGTCGAAATCTATTACTTTATAAGATTTGATTAAAGAACAAGCATACAAGGTTGAAGCGAAAAAGCATATTATTCCTATAATCTTAGGGTCAAAATCTCTTCCAGTTGGATTAACTTTTATTATTGAATCTTTCATAAGATATACATATAAACCTGTGAAAATTATACCTACTAATATTCCTATAAGAAAAGTAATTTTGGAGGTGTAACTAAAATAGAGCCTATCTTTTTCAAAGTTTATTTGGCAAGAACAGTCTAGAGATTCAATAAATTCATGTATTTCTTTTTGATTCATATTTTAAATTATATTCTATATTTTAGATAATGCAACTTAAACATCTTTCCATGGCAAAAGCAAACTTTTCCCTTTATTAATGAAGCTTTTTTGGAGAATCTTAATTAACTGTCTACAAATTGTCATAACCGTATAGCTTTCAGGGCTAAAGCCCATACGCTATACTTATTATGACAAATATGTAAACAATTAATATTATCTAATTTGAGTAAAAAAATTATTTTTGCACAGCCTCTTGCAATGACGTATTGTAAATATAGACTACAAACGAAAAAAGTTTGCGTTTGCCCTGCCTAAAAAGATTAGAAAGCTTGACGTAAAAATATTTAGATGGTATTAGTTAAAGAATCAAGGAAAATAAGGTTGTTTCCCTTATAATAATTTTTTTAGGAGTGATTTGTTATTATGGCAAGAGTTTACAATTTTTCTGCTGGTCCAGCCGTTCTCCCAGAAGCAGTATTAAAAAAAGCTGCTGAACAAATGTTGGATTATGAAGGTTGTGGTATGAGCGTAATGGAAATGAGCCATCGTTCATCTATTTATCAAAAAATTATTGATGATGCTGAAGCTGGAATTCGCAAATTAATGGAAATTCCATCTAATTATAAGGTTCTTTTCCTTCAGGGTGGTGCTAACCTCCAGTTCCTCATGATACCAATGAATTTAGCTGTTACTAAAAAAGCTGATTATGTTGATTCTGGTGAATGGTCTAGTAAAGCTATAAAAGAAGCTAAAAAATATGGTGTTGATGTTCATGTTGTTGCTTCTTCAACTCAAGATAATAACAGATATTATCCTAAGTACAAACCCGAAGATGTTAGAAAAGATGCAGACTACCTACATGTAACATCTAATAATACTATTTATGGAACTAAGTGCATGAAAGTTCCACAAATCAGTATTCCATTAGTAGCTGATATGTCTTCTAACATTATGAGTGAAAGATTTAACGTAGCTGATTACGGCTTAATTTATGCTGGTGCTCAGAAGAATATTGGTCCTGCTGGTGTAACAATCGTTATTGTACGTGATGATTTGATTGGCAGAATTCCAAATCTTCCAACTATGTTAGATTATAAGACCCATGCTGATAAGGGCTCTATGTACAATACTCCACCAACTTATGGTATTTATATTGCAAAATTAGTATTTGAACACATGATTGCACAGGGTGGGGTAGCTTATTATGAAGAATTGAACAAGAGAAAAGCAGCTATTGTTTATGATGCAATTGATAATTCAAAATTATTTAAAGCTCATATCACTCCAGAACATGCTGAAGATCGTTCAATTATGACTATTCCATTCTTTGGTCCAAATGATGATATTAATAAGAAGTTCCTTGCTGAAGCCGCAGAAGAAGGACTTGTAACCCTCAAAGGTCACAGAAATATCGGTGGTATGAGAGCTTCTATCTATAATGCAATGCCAATCGAAGGCTGCCAGAAGCTTGCTGACTTTATTAGAAAATTTGATAAAGAAAATGCCTGATTAATTAGGGAATTAGGGTGTAGGGAATAGAGTATAGGGTATAGGGATTAGAGATAAAGAATAGAGATAAGATTGGTGTGATGGTTTAGAGGCTTAGCCTCTTGGTTATATTGTTAAGTTATAGCTTTGCAAAATATCGAATATCTAAAATTATATTTACTTTGCAATCTTCGATTAAACAATAATACCTAACACACCCAACACCAATAAAACCTAAGATTTGCTAAAACAATCCTCTCCTCCCTCCTCCCTTCACCCTATCCCCTAAAAGTGGATAGCTTACAAAGATTCTTAATATAGAAAAAGAAAGGAATACTTAAAAAATGACAAAGAAAATTCTCGTTGCTACTGAAAAACCCTTTGCTAAAGAAGCTACAGAACTCATGAAAGCAGCTCTTAAGAGTGGCTATGAAATGACCTTCTTAGAAAAATATACATCTGTTGATGAATTTAAAGCAGCAGTAAAAGATGTAGATGCTCTTATCATCAGAAGTGATAAAGCTAATAAAGAAATTATGGATGCTGCTAAGAATTTGAAGATTATCGTCAGAGCTGGTGCTGGTTTTGACAATATAGATCTTCCCGAAGCTACTGCTCATGGTCTAGTTGCTATGAATACTCCAGGTCAAAACTCAAATGCAGTTGCAGAACTTGCAATTGGTATGATGATTATGATTGCTAGAAACAATTATAATGGCAAGTCAGGAACTGAAATTCATGGAAAGAAACTTGGCATTTATGGTTATGGCAATGTAGGAAAGCTTATAGGTAAGTATGCCATGGGCTTTGGTATGGAAGTTATTGCTTATGACCCATATCTTACCAAAGAAGCCATTGAATCTACTGGTGCAAAACAGTGCACTGATTTAGATGAACTCTTTAAGACTTGTCATTATGTTTCTCTCCACTGCCCAGCAAATGATGAAACCAAGAATTCTATAAATATGAGCAAAATGGGCTTAATGCCAAAAGGTGCAACTCTGGTTAACACTGCTCGTAAAGAAGTTGTTTGTGAAGAATCTTTAAAGAAGATTCTTGCTGAAAGACCAGACTTCAAATATGTAGCAGACGTAGCTCCTGATTGTGCAGCAGAACTTAAAGAACAATATGCTGACAGAGTATTCTTCACTCCAAAGAAACTTGGTGCTCAGACTGAAGAAGCAAACATCAATGCAGGTGTTGCTGCCGTTAAGCAGATTATGGATTTCTTCGAAACTGGAAATAAAAAATTCCAAGTAAACAAGTAATTAAAATTTAAAAGCTTCACGAAAATTTCGTGAAGCTTTTTTTCTATATAAAATAAGCTATGAGTTTCATACCCGCATTATTTATTACAACTGTTATAATTGTGGCTGCATTGTTTTCTATAATTGGGCATAGCAAACATGCCAAATTAGCAGAAAGGCAGGAAGCTGCTATATGTAGGAGTCTATTTATACAGGATTTCCCTATTCTTTGGTGGACAACTTTACTAACAATTTTCATCGACATATTATTTATATTATTTTGTTTTTCTAAATTTAGTGTTGAAACCTTAATGGACAAGGAATTAGTATTAACTGATCAAATAATTCCATTTATTATAATTTTAGCAATACTATTACCAACTTCAATTAAAAATTTTTCAAAGGCTTCTCCTGAATTAAAATATACCAAACCATATCTTTTTATATCAGTTCTTTTAATGACGTTTTTTAATTCATTAACTTTAAGCATAGTTTTTACAAACTTTATAAGTTTAATATTAAAAAAGTGATGAGAAGGTAATGTAATTAAATCTACTAATTAAGGATAAAAAATGCCAAGTTTTGTTTATATATTTTTTGTTTTTTCATTCCTTTTTCTACTTTCTATGACGACAATCGTTCCTTCTGGAAATAGGCATCATGTTAATGTAGAAGAAAATGACAGAATAAGAGATTTGCTTTCGGAAGCTTTTCCTTTGTCTAAATATATAGTCACTTTTTCTGCCTTTTTATCTGGTGGATATATCTTTGTCTTGTATATTTTGATGCAAAACGACTCTATGGTTGAGTATTTTTTTGAAGGCAAAAATTATTTCATAATATTTATGGTTTTTGTTGTTTTTTGTGGAATTTTATCTTTCTTTTTTTTAAAAGAATATAAGAATGTAAATAATGAATTAAAAGCTAAAAGACCTTATCTTTTATTATCTAGTATATTGCTATCTTTGTCTTTATCTGGAATGATGACTATTTCTTTTATTTCATCTACAAACAAGTTATTGGATTTTTCTAAGCCTAGTGAAGAGATTATAACTATTGAAGATATGTATTCTAGATCGGGTCAAAAATCTGAAACTAGGTTTTATATTTCATTTAAACCTTCTGTTTTTAATCACTATTATTTTCAAATACCTTCCGACAAATATTCTTTAATTAAAAAAGGAGATAAGGTAAAAATAATTATTCATAATGGTTTTTGGGGAATAAAATATACTAACTTTGAGTTGGAAACTGTTAAATGAAGACTAGTATTCAATTCATACTTGAGAATTTTTATTTAAAGTGATAAAATTTAAATATCTTT
>CAMJNS010000034.1 GCA_946407375.1 uncultured bacterium | reverse complement strand
TTCTGTATTCTTTATAAGGTGTCTAATAACGGCTGAACCAATAAATCCAGCTCCACCTGTTACAATTATTTTCATTGTAAACTCCCTAACTAAAATTCTTGCTTGCTAGAATATATCATTAAATTAAAAATCTCAAGTTGAATATTTTATATTATTGAATTATCACTTAATTAGCGTTAAACTACACAAAATTATAAAACTTTACAAATAGGTATTTATATGTATTTTGATTCTACTTATATTTTAGTATTAATCGGTGCAATCATTAGTATGATTGCTTCTTGGAATGTACAAAGAACATTCAAAAATTATAGCAATGTAAGTAATTCCCAAGGTTTTACTTCACAAGATATAGCTCAGAGAATATTAAATTCTGCGGGCATAGATGACGTAAGAATAGAACGTATTAGTGGGAATCTAACAGACCATTATTCTCCTACAGAAAAAGTTCTCAGGCTCTCAGACACGGTTTATGGTCAAACCTCTGTAGCCGCATTGGGAGTAGCAGCCCATGAATGTGGTCACGCTATTCAGCATAAAGTTGGTTACACAGCATTAAAGCTACGTTCAATATCTGTCCCTGTAGCTAATTTTGGTTCAAAGCTTTCCTGGCCTTTAATTATTATTGGTATCGCTATGGGTTGGGCTGGTCTTGCCCAGGCAGGTGTTATTCTCTTCTCTTTTGTAGTATTTTTCCAGCTTATCACTCTTCCAGTAGAATTTAACGCGTCTAGCAGAGCCCTTGAAATTCTGGAAAAAGACTCTATTTTGGTTGGAGGAGAATTACAAGCGGCAAAAAAAGTTTTATCTGCTGCAGCTTTAACATATGTAGCAGCACTAGTATCTACCGTTCTTCAATTACTTAGACTGATTATTATTGCTAAAAGCTCTTCTAGAAGACGATAAAAATAAAAACTCTTAAAATGGGAAAAATTCTATTTTAAGAGTTTTTATTTTTATCTATATTTAACTGAGTTTTTCTTCTTTATTATCTCTAGGAATTAAATCTTTAAAAATATTCGTTGCATTTGTCAGTAATTCAAGCCTTTCTGATAAATTAAGAACACGATAAGGTAAGGCTATTACAAAATAATTAGATCTTCCTTCATACATATAGCCTTTTATATGTTTGTTAACAAAAGCCTGTCTTATTTTTCTATCAAAAAAACTTCGTATTGCTTGTTCCTCTAAACCTTGCAAAACAAATTTATTTGAAAAATCTCTATCTTCTGAAAAATTAATATCTTGACCACCCAACATCTTTTCTAAAGAGTCATAAAGTTTGCCCTCGTCTCTTAAATAAAAATGAGGCAAATTCATATTCTCAGCAAACAAAACACAAATACTGTCTATTTGAGTATGAATACTCTTAGCTTGTCTTCTTTCAGAATAATGCTCAAAAATAGTGAAATTACAATCTTCACCTTTTCCAGACATTTCTACAATCCATTCGTTTGTAGTTCCTTTATCTTTTGTTAAAGACAATTGCTTGACCATTTCAGGCACATTTTTGGCTTTTTCAGAATAGTCTAATCCATTTTTTAAACAATAATCAGCTATTTCGTTACATCTTTTTTTTTCTTTATTACCCTTTATTATTGCAATAAGAATGAAGATTCCCACAATTCCCATAAATAGCAGAAAAAAAACATAACCAGAAATATCTCCACTACCAGCACTCATTTAATCCTCCTTTTAAAACACCGAATAAAAGGGTCATTTTATATGGCAATTAATTTATCAAAACTAGCTGAGATATTCGTCTTGAGGTTCTCTTGGTATTAACTCTCTAAAAATACTCATAGAATCAGACAATAATTTCAACCTTTCTCCAACTTTATGTTTTCCAGGCAATAACGTCATAAAACAATTCCCGCTACCTTCATATTTATAACCACTAACGTGATGCGAAACAAAAGCACGTCTTATTTTACTATCAAAAAAGTTTCTTATATCAGCTTCATCAATTCCTTGTAGAACAAATTTCCTAGAAAAAGCTGAATCTTCCGCAAAGTTTATATCTTGCCCACCAAATAGTTTTCCTAAAGAATCTAAGATGAGATTTTCATCTCTTATAAAGAACTGAGGCAAGTACACGCCTTCTTTAGTAACTACACATATCGTATTTGTAACTACGGATCTACTTTTGCCACTACCCGAAACAGAATAATGTTCAAATATATAAAAATGATATTCACCACGAATTCCCGACATTTGAACTATCCATTCATTTGTATGACCTCTATCCTTTACTAAAGAAAAACTGTTAACTATTCTAGGAATATTGTAAGCTGTTTCGTGGTATTCTAAATGATTTCTCCTGCAATAATCCTCTATTTCTTTTCGTCTTTGTTTTTCTTTTCTATTTTCAATAATAGCAAAAATAATAAAAATAGCAAAAATACCTAGAGTAAATACAAAGCTCATTGGATCATTAGAACCTCTTCTTGCACCCATATATTTCTCCTTTCTGAATAAATTATGTAACTCTGTTTACAAGTATAAAGAAAAGAAACCAATACTCAAGATAATAATAAAAACAACAAGAAATATCTCAAATTTAGTCTACTATTTCATTAAATAGATTCAAAGAGTTTTTAAGAAACTCTAATCTTTCTTTTAAAACCATTTTTTTAGGCATTGAAACCATAAAACAATCTTTTTTTGCCTCATATCTATATCTTTCAATATGATTCTTTTTAAAACTATCTATTATTTGTTGTGAAAAAAATGCTTTCACATCCTCTTCAGGCATACCATTAAGTAAAAAATTATGGCTAAAATAGCTGTCTCCATCTATTTTTATATCTTGTTTTCCAAAAGAAGCAAAATTTGTATAAGGATCAGAATTCTCATTTTTATTACGTAAATAAAATTTTGGGAAATTAATATTGGGTTTATTAATTAAACAAATAGTTTCATCGTGGGGATAACTACGAGTTTTTCTATACTCTTTACTTCTTATAGTTTCTATACCTTCTTTTTCTGTAATAAATTCGAAATCAAAAATATACAACAACAAACCATCTCGCTCTATTTTCATTACAGATTCAATACTTTTATTAACTCCTCTCTGAATAGATTTAAAATCTCTTGCATTCTGGGGGAAATAAGAATCACCTACTGTTTCATAATATTCAATATTATTCTTTTCGCAATATTCACAAATTTCCTTTTTTCTCTTTTTTTCTTGGAAATATGATAATACAATCAAAAAAGCTATGACAGCTATAACACCAAAACCGCCTAAATTATCTCCAGAATTGCTTTTTCCTCTATAAGACATCATATTACATTCTCCAATATAAAATCGATAAAGTATTAACTCAAATATTCCTCCTGCTCTTCAGGAACTATTTCTCGGAAAACATTCATAGTATTAGACAAAAGCTTAAGTCTATTTTCTAAATCCATTTTACCAGAAACGGAAACCACAAAACAGTTTTCGATTCCCTCGTATTTATAACCATTTATAGCACCTCTCACAAAAGCACTTCTAACTCTTGAATCAAAGAAATTTCTTACATCTTTTTCTTTCTTTCCTCTTAAAATAAAACTACGAGAAAACTCTGGGTCTTCTTCAAAATTTATATCTTGTTCACCTAATAGTTTACCAAACGAATCAAGAATTAATCTTTCTGATCTGACAAAGAATTGTGGCATTAGAAACCCTTCTTTTTTTATAACACATAAAGTATCTGTCCCTTCTGTTCTACTTTTTCCAGAACCTGATTCATAATAATGCTCAAACAGATAAAAATTATAATCGCCACGAACCCCAGACATTTCTTTAATCCTTTTATTAATTTCACCTTTTTCTTTTAACAATAAACAAAAATTTAATATGGAAGGCAGGTTTTTCGCATATTCAGAATATTCTATTTTATTTTTTTTGCAATAATCAAGCATATCCTTGTTTCTTTTTCTCTCTTTTTTTTCTGATATTATTGAAAAAATAATTATCAAAACAAAAAAACATAAAACAAATAAAAATCCAATAGGATCACTAGACCCTTTACCTCTGGCTCCCATATTTTCTCCTATTAAAACTAATTAATAAGTATTACCCTATAAACAAGTATAAATTATAATTGTAAATACTCAAGATTTTAGTAAAAAAAAAGCCGAGGTAACTTTCCTCGGCCCGAAAATTAAGGAGGCAAACAAATCCATCAACTTTTTCGGCAGCCTTTTATTTTTTTTTAACGATATTTTTATTTTTTTAGATAAGCTTAAAATTATGGTATTATTTTTTTATGAATAGATTTCAACGAACTAAAATTTTATTGGGTGACGAAGCTTTTGAAAAATTACAAAAGGCTCATGTAGCTGTTTTTGGTTTGGGCGGAGTAGGTAGTCACGCCACTGAAAGTCTGGCACGTTCCGGGGTAGGTGAACTTACTATAGTTGATTTTGACAAGGTAAACCCGACTAATATCAACAGACAGAATATTGCCTTAGATTCAACTGTCGGAATGCCTAAAAGTCAAGCTATGGCTGAAAGAATCAAACTTATCAATCCTGACTGCAATCTTCACGTTATAGATAAGTTTTTTGAAGCATCTAACTCAGACGAAATCATCACTACAGATTTTGATGCAGTTATTGATGCTATAGACACATTTAACTCAAAAATTAAGCTACTTGTTGAATGTAAACATAAAAAGATTCCAATATTTTCAGCAATGGGAGCTGCCGGAAAAATAGACCCATCTATGATTAGAGTTGGAGATATTTCTAAAACAACAGTCTGCCCCTTAGCTAAAAAAGTTAGAAAAACTCTTAGACAAATGAATATACATAAAGGAATCCCTGTTGTTTACTCTCTAGAAGACCCCAAAGCCCCAATGTCTTACACTCTTTTTTCTAAAGATGAAACAGAGTTAAATCCTGGTCTTGAACGTATGATTATGGGTTCTATAAGCTATATACCAGCAATCTTTGGTTTTACAATAGCTGGTATGGTTATTCAAAAGCTAATCAGTAAATAGCTCCAAAAATTGCTCGGGTGAAATGTTTTCTGGTCTGGCTTTTTCGTCTATCCCAAGTTTACTAAATTTTTCAGCCCAATTTGTTTCAGGGAAAGTTCTTTTTAAAGTTGAAAGAGCTATTTTTCTACGCTGATTAAATAGAGCAGAAATGAATTTTAATGCATTGATTCGCTTTTGACGTTCTTCTTCTGACAGATGAAAAGGTTCTATTATTAATACACTGCTATCTATTTTAGGTCGTGGAACAAAAGAAGCTGGACCGTATTTATTACCAATTCTAGCTTTTGCGAAAAGCGCAGTATGTACAGACAAGTAACTATATTCCTTATGATTAACAGGAACGCTGGCCTTTACTGCTACTTCATGCTGCAACAAAAAAACTAATCGGGTCGGAGTTGGACCTTTTTCTAAAAATCTTTTAATTATAGGGGTACCACAATAATAAGGTAAATTACCACAAACCAATAAAGGTTTTGAAGGCTTTGGCAGCTCCTCTTGAGATAATTCCAAAAAATCACCCCAGGTTATGTTTTCTTTTGGGCAGAGACTTTCTAATATTTCTTCCATTCTTTTGTCTATTTCAAACAAATGAATATCTGCACCAGTTTCAATAAGGCGCTTAGTTAAAGCACCCTTTCCGGGACCTATTTCCCAGACAGAAAAATCATTATTAGGTGCCAATTCTTTTATTATTTCATTAGGAATTCTTTCATCAATACAAAAATTCTGACCTAAAGATTTCTTGGCTCTTATAAAATTTCCATTACTTCTAAATTGTCTATTCATTTTTGTCAGACTCCCAGAAATCCTCATTTTCTGCAGGTTTTCTTTCTTTATCTATTAAAATAGTAAAGTATTCATCCCTGATGCTCTTTTTTATGGAGTTACCAGTTACAAGCTGCAATACTTTTATTTGTATTTCACGCTTTGCCAGCTTTATATCAATAATATCACCTACAGCTATTTCTTTTGTAGGTTTTGCTTTTACTTTATTTACGCTAACCAGCCCAAGCTTACAAGCTTCGTTTGATAGAGTTCTTCGTTTTATTAAACCAGTTACTTGCAAGTATTTATCTAATCTCATATAATTCTCCAAAAATAATAGGCGAACTTTTTATAGTTCGCCTACTTTTTGCTTAAGCTATTTATTAAATATTATCAATGTATTAGGTTAATTAAATCGTCATTACGAACTATATTAGCTTCATTCAGCAAACTTTCAGCAAAATAATTCTTTGATTCTGCAACATAATTTGCTGACAGATTCTTTTTAATATCGATAATATACTTATCAAGAGTAGCTTTTACTTCTGGAGTTTCACTATCTAACATAGCAATAACATAGCCATATGGAGTCTTAATTGGTTTTGTAAATTCACCTTTTTTCAACTTCCAGATTTCTTCATCAAGTTCAGGAGTATATCTTCCTTTTCTTGCTGGAGCCATTAAACCACCATTTGCACCAGAAGCATCTGTAGAATACTTACGAGCTAACATAGTAAAAGCAGCACCATTTTTAAGTTCCGTATAGACCATATTTGCAATATCTTCATCACAAATAATTTGTCTAATAGTTTTTGTAGCTTCAATATCATATCTGCTTTTATTTTTATCAAAGAATTCATTTATTTCAGCATCAGAAGGTTCTTGAGTTACTATATGTCTAATAACTTCTCTGCAATTTTCAAAGGTTTCATACTGGTTTTCTTTATAATCTGTAATTCTAACAACATTCCAACCTAATCTAGTTTTAAATGGTTCTAAATAAGTATTAAATTTCTTTTCTTTTATTGCAGTTTGGAAAGCTTTGTAAAATTCAGGAATATAATTACTGCCATTATATGAATAAACACCAAATCCACCTAATCCACTAAGGTCTTTACCTTCGTTATTAGAAAATGGAACATCAGAATAAACATGATTGTTTTCTTCTTTTTCTTTTCCATAAGCTTTTACTATTTCTTCAATACTAGCAGTTGCATTTTCAGTAACGAGCTTCTTAGCTATCTTTTCTGCTTCTTCGTTTTCAGCTTTTTCTTTTATAATAATTGATTTGATTCTATTTTTCATACTTTCACCAAAACATAATTGTCTTGGTTCTGCAAAAGATTTAACGAGGAATAAATGATAACCCTTTGGAGTTTCAATTACTTCAGTTATACTAGGAAGCTTTCCGGATTCCAATGCAAATACAGCATTTTCTATTGAAGGATTAATTCTTCCTTCACCATCACAGATTTCATCTTTTAGAATCTTTGAATCTGAAGCAGAATAATCTTCAGTTATTTCACCTTTGAAGAACAAAGGCAATTTTCCCTGATTGACAGCAGATTCACCATTAGAATACTGCTTAACTGCTTCGACAAATACTCCTTCTGCTCCTATATTACTAGCTAAATATTTATCACGAACTTCATTTAGAATAGCAGTAGCACTAGCACTTATTTCTTTAAGTTTAAGTTCTTCTGTTAATTCTTCTTTTACAGATTCAAAAGGTTTAACAATTTCTTCTTTTTTATCTTCAACTTTTATAATGTGATATCCAAATTTTGTTTTTACAGGTTCTGTAATAGCACCAATTTCAGCTCCAAAAGCAGCTTTTTCAAATTCTTCAACCATCTGACCACGACCAAAGAAACCTAAGCTACCTCCATTTACAGCTGATCCAGCATCATCAGAATTTTCTGAAGCAAGTTTTGCAAAATCTTCGCCATCTTTAGCTTTCTGATAAAGTTCATCAATAACTTTTTTAGCTTCTTCTAACTTCTGATTTTCATCACCTTCGCCACGAGGCTTTATTAGAATATGACTGGCTTTTACCTGTTCTGGTTGTTCAGTAAATCTTGTAGCTTTTTCAGAGTTGTATAATTCTAATACTTTTGCTTCATCACAAGTAGCTTTAGAGGTATTGATAAAAATATGTAAAACATCAGCTTGTTTTGAGCTTAATAATGTAGCTTTATGGTTATCATAATAAGTAGCTAACTGACTATCATCTACACTTATTGAATCAATTAAATCTGATGGGGAAACGAGAAGATGTTCAAAGCTAATTAAATCATCTTTCTTGAACAAATTCTTATTTTTTTCATAATAAGCCTTGAAATAATCTTCAGTAGCACTTGCTGCACCAATTCTATCTTTATTTAAAAAATTATCAAAGCCTGCCTTAGCTGCAAGTTCGAATTTATAAAATTCTTTATATTCATTTTCATTATCAAAACCAAAACTTTTTATAGTTGAAGCAACAGAATATCCATTTTGATGCAACTTAGCCAATTCGGTTTTAACTTCATTTTCAAGACTTTCTTCAGTTACAAGATTATTAGCTTTTGCATAACAAGCAGCGAGGTTCTTTCCTATTACACTTTCAATAACATTATTTTTTAAAGAAAATAACCCATAGGTTAAGAAATATCTTTTCTGACTTTCACTCATACTATTATCTCGAATGATATTTTGCTTCAAAACAGTCAACTGACGAGATAAAGATTTAACATCTACAGAGAAAGAAGCATTAGCATATGAACCTGACAATACTGTTTCATTTGCTTTGCCCTTTAATTCTTCTGGTAAAGCAAATATATCTTCTACTTCTTTTTTTACTCTAGATTCATATTCTGCTTTTTGCTTATCTTGTTCTCGAGACTGTAAATGAGTTCCATATCCAATAAAAAACAAGGACAAGATAAAAAGTATTACAATAGCATAAATAAAAAACTTCATATGAAGTCTTAGCCAAGTTAAAGACATAAACCTAGGAACCGGTTTCTGATATCTGCCTTTATTCGTTTGTTTTGTCTGATTTTCAGAAGATTCTGGATTAGACATACTTATCGGTCACCTCTTAAATACTTTATGTACAATATATGAAGCTAAAAATCTTTATCTGCATATAAGTGCGAGAATTATATCATTGCTTGAATGATACTGTCAAATATAATGTATATAAGCCGTAGACAGTGCCAATTGAGAAACTAAATTTAATTCCAATGCATTTGACTTACAAAAGAAAAGATATTGCGTTTACTTAACTTTATTGTATATTTATTGCTATGAAATTAGGTAAAATAATAAAATCATTTTTTTCCTTATCTGCATTAACAGTATTATCTAGGGTAAGTGGATTCATAAAAGTAGCAGCAATTGCCGCCTTTTATGGCCGCTCAATAGAAGCAGATATGCTTACAGCAGTAATGGTTCTACCCGATTTGATATATAAGTTCCTTAGCGAAGGCCTAGTTTCTGGAGCTGCAGTTCCTATTTTTGTAAAAAATCAAGACAATAAAAATAATCTATCAAAGTCTTTTTGGAGTATTTTCTGGGTTACAGCCTTAGTGGGTTTAATTGTCAGTTTATTACTAGCTATATTTACCAAAAACATATGTGCATTATTAATGCCTGAAATAAGCTCTGTCTACGAACCAATTCTTTGTAAAATGTGGCTTATTTTGATTCCATATCTTACTCTTGGTCTTTTAAGCGGGGTACAGACCTCTCTTCTAAATGCAAAGCTTGAATTTGCAAAACCAGCATTTGGAGCATTATTTGTTAACCTTTCTATAATTACAGGCACATTTATTGCTGCTGGCGGTAAAATTGAAATAATAGCTATTGCAAACTCTGTTGGTGCTTTAATTCAGTTAATATGGCTATTCTATCTAATCGTAAAAGATAAAATAATCAATATTTCGCTAAAAGAATGCTGGGTATACGATAAAGACATCGCAAATGGTTATCTCAAAGCTTCCACACCAGTTATAGCTTGGATTTCGATATTACCACTAATTCCTGTATATGAAAGGCACTTGCTTTCTACTAATCAAGGAGGAATTTCAACTTTAAATTATACAGAAAAATTATTTAACTTACCCTTAGGTGTACTTTCAATTAGTCTTGCTCACGTTATATTACCTAATTTAAGTATTTTAAAAGGAAAAGAACGAGCTAAATTTTTAGCTAAAACTCTTGGTTTAGCGAGTATAGTTATTGTTCCAATTATTTTATTTATTTGGTTCGGAGCAGAATATATAGTTAAAGTAGTTTTTATGAGAGGAAAATTTTCTTTAGAAGATGTAGAAATAGCTGCAAGTTTATTTAAATTATATTCGGTGGCTCTACTTCCCGTATCTCTAAATTTAATGCTAAACAGAGGATTCTTCGCTTCAGGACGTTTTAGAATTCCTTTTTGTGCAGGTCTAATAGCAGCTTTGGTTCAGCTTTATATATGTTATTCCTCTGTTCCCCTTTATGGAATAAACGGTGTCGCCATTGCAGCCATATCCGCAGGCATTGTACAGTTTGTAATTCTATTTTTAGCTCAATTATTTGATAAGCAAACTACTCAAGAAAAAGATTGAGGAATTAACAATCCACATCAATCATAGCCTTATCTACAAATCAATAAATTTGTTCGCTGATAATTCTTGAAATTTCTAATACTCTTTCAAAGCTTGGTAGTAGCTGATTGGGCGATTTACTATCTTTTTCTGCTTCCCTAGCTAAGGCTTTGCTTGCTCTCAAAAGCATTTCATCTGTTAAAACTCTTGCTTTAGACTTAATCATGCCTATTCCAATACCAGGGAAAACCAATGCGTTATTACACTGAGAAATTCTGATTTGTCTGCCATTATAATTAACTGGCTCAAAAGGGCTTCCTGTAGCTATAAGAGCATTGCCTTGAGTGCAGTTCAATATTCTATCAGGTGTGGCTTCTGCTTTGGAAGTAGGGTTGGAAATTGGCATTATTATAGGTTTTTTATTATAGCTGTACATCTCAGTCAGTATTTCATCAGTAAAGGCTCCGAAAGCTGTTGAACAACCAATCAATACTGTAGGGTGAGCATTTTTAATAACTTCTAAAAGGCTAATATGCTTTGAATCCTTCACTTTCCAACCAGAAACTTTATCTCTGCTATGACCAAAAACTTTTTGGAAATATAAAAGACTTTCGTCTTCATCTAGAAGTAAACCTTTTTTATCAACAAGATAGAAATTCTTACTTTCTTCTTCAAAGCTTATTCCAAGTTCTAAAGATAAGCCCTTACAAATCTGATTAGCAATACCACAGCCTGCAGTTCCAGCCCCCAAAATACATATTTTATGCTGATTTATTGGAATTCTAGATTTGTTTATTCCACAAAGAACAGCAGCCAAAGCTACTACGCCTGTTCCCTGAATATCATCATTAAAAGAAGGGTGAAACTCTCGATATTTATCAAGAACTGGTCTAGCATTGTCTCTACCAAAGTCTTCCCAATGTAAAAAGCTGTTGGGAAACACTTCAACAAAAGCATTAACAAATTCATCTATAAAATCATAATATTCTTTGCCTGAAATTCTGGAATGACGCCAGCCTTTGTATTCTGGGGCATTTAATAAAGCCTGATTATTTGTACCCACATCTAACATTACCGGCAAAGTAGTAGATTGGTCTAAACCACCACAAAGAGCATAAACCATCAATTTGCCCAAAGAAATGTAAATTGCTCCGGCACCCTGATCGCCTATTCCTAAAACCCCTTCCCCATCAGTAACTACGGCTATAGTCATTTCTTTACCGTCAAAACTTTCTTTGGCTTTTTTAAGAATATTCTTTATATTGCCTTTTTCTTCATAAGAAATAGTCAGCCCAAGAGAATACTTATAGTTTTTGCTGTAGTTTATAACGGCGTCACCAATAGTTGGAGTGTATAGAATCGGCAAAAACTCTATTCTATGCTCGTTTGCCAATTCAAAAAAGCTTTCAGAATCATTGTGATACAAATCATACAAATAAAGGCACTTTTCAAGATTTGTTTGTTTATTCAAATATTCATTGTAAAAATGGCTTGAATCCATAAATCTTTCCCTCATTATTCACTTTAATTTGCTGGATTGCTTCGCTAACGCTCGCAATACGAAATTATTACTCACTTCAAAGTATATTTACATCTTAGAAAGGTTTGAATTGTAGTATTTGGGGTTACCAGTCACTTCTTCGCCTATCCAATCAGGTAACTCAATATCCTCATCTTCAGCAGTCAGCTCTACTTCTGCCATGATAAGTCCTTTATGCCTACCAGCAAATTCGTCTATTTCCCAAACATGATTTTTGTATTCCACAATATAACGAGTTTTTTCTATTCCTGTCTTTTTACAAAAAAGCTGGAACATCTCTTCCGCGTCTTTAGAAGGTATTTCATATTCATATTCAGGGTGAGCAATAGAGCCATTCCCCTTACCTTTAATAGTAATAAAACCCTTAGAATTGGCTATTCTTATTCTAACAGTAGATTCAGGGTTAGTTGAGATATAGCCTTGTTTAATTGCTATTTTTTTTGTTGATAAGCTTCTCCAACTTTCATTTTTTAGTAAAAATTTTCGTTCTATTTCCATAATTAAAAATATTTCTTATTCGTGATTTACAGGGTATAAATCATTATAAACTGCTTACCTATCAAAGTAAATATTCTCATTTCTCATCCTTCAATTTTCACTTTTTAATTTATTTAATTCCAAAGAAATAAAGTCCAGTCTGCTATTTTACTTTCTGAAGTTTCCTCATAATATATTTATTTGGCAAGAATTTACTATTATGATAATATATTTTGTAACAATCATATTTAAAGGTATTAAATCATCATGATGTACTGGCTTGTAGGAATAGTCATATTTTTTTGTTTAACTTTTTATTTATATTTTGGACATTATGCAATGACACTTTTTTACAAATGCCTAAAACACGACGTTAAAATTAGTTATATAGAATTGGCTTTAATGAAAGCTAGAAAACTTCCCATAAATGACTTTTTAGTTAATGCCATTAAATTAAAAGAAAAAGGAATAGACGTAAAAATAAAGGATTTTGAACTGCACATGAAATCCGGTGGAAGAATAGGTAATGTTGTTAATATTCTTTTGAATGCAAAGAAATCAAAAATAGATTTAACTTATCATCAAGCAGCAATAATGGATTTAGACGACATCGCAAAGCATAAAAAAGCAAGCAATAATAATATTAAGTCTAATAACGATAATAGCTCTTCAGATACACCTGAAACCGAAATAGCAGAAAAAGAAAATTCTCAACCAACAGAAGAATCAAATTCCACAGAAAAAACTGCTTAATAATGGTTTAAACACCTTCAAAGCCAGTATACAAGTTTTTTACTCTTTTAGGAATAACGGATACACTAGCACAGAGTTAGATTATTAAGCTAATATTACAAAAATTCCTAGCAAAGGCAAATAGAAACTTTCTCTTTAAATGATAAATTCAATATTACCACAGATAATTACGTGGAACTACTGAATGAACAAGTATAGATGTGGGCATATTTTTAAGCATTGTTTTATAGCTTTCATGCCACTTTTCGCTATTTTCATCATTTGGCAGTTCAAAACCTAAGAATACGCAACAAGCATCAGAAGAGCTCTTGTGAAGCGTTTCTGCAAAACTATCTTCTGACACAACGATTTCAATTTCTGCATCCATTCTAGCTTCATCTATTAACTGTTTTAATTCTTTTTCAGCTTCTGCAAAACCATCATTATTCTTCATAAAACGCTTAACTATTAATCTACTATTAGAGTATTCCGGGCTATGCATAAGCAAATAAGCAAGCAACATCATTAGAGGGCCATTTTCATGGCCTCTCCACCATAAATCTATGCGTTTTGCCTTTTCTGGTATGGGGTTTCCGCCATCATGAATGATTACCTGATTAATATTAAGCATTGTTGCTTCTCTCAAGAAAGTTAAATAATCACTTAGTTTTTCTGAAGTAGCAGTCCAGCCACAGGCTAAAATATTAGGTCTAATCGGTGTATAGGCGGTACCTCTGAGCAATGTTCTAACGCCATCTTGTAGTGTATCCCCTATTACAACATGAGGAAATGCTTTCATATTGTTAGTTTCAAGGAAATCAAGAAGCTGTTTCATTGCCTCATCACGTTTATCATGCAATTCTTGTAAGCTACCTTTAAGAACATTAGCCAATGTAACCATACCCTTACCGGCGTTTAAGCGTTCTGCATAAGTAACAAGGGAACTACGTTTATTCGGGTCTCCGCTTAAAACAAGAATTGAGGGGCGCCAGTTTCTGTCATCATCGTGAAAGCTTTGCAAAGCGAACAAAGCTTTTCTGATCCTTGAATATAAATAGCCTCTGCGAGCATCTCCAAAAGAAGCATTCATGTCTCTTCGGCGTAAATACCATATAAGCACACAAAGAACTGCAAAAGCTATCAATGCCTGCTTCGGATCTGTAAGTATAGCAGAGCCAAAGCTAAGAATTGTTCCTAACAATGCAAAAGACCAGTGAAAATGTTTAAATCTTGGTCTATAAGATGGATTTGCAGTATAAAGCTCAACAAAGGCTGCAAGATTTAGCAAACCAAAGGTATAAAGAAAAAACATACCCATTATTCCAGCAACAGAGTTGAGAAATTTTCCTCCGCTTCCGTTTCCGCCAATACATAACATTATGATTGTTGCTATGATACAGAAATACAAACCATTTACAGGCTCATTATTCTTGCCTTTACCCTTTGCAAAAGGGCCTAAAAATGGAAGTATTTCATCTCTGGCTATAGCCTGCAAAACTCTCGGTGCACCAACAAAACGCCCTAAAGCACTAGAAAGTGTTGCTGCACAAACACCAGCAATAACCATAAAGCCAGCACCAAAGAGTGCATTGTTTTTCATAACTTCAAAGGGATGTTTTATAAGCTCTTCTCTTGGGAATGCACCGCCGTAAAGCAATATCTGCAACCCATAAACCGATGAAGCAACAAGCAAAGAGTAGATTGTTCCCCTTAACATATTCTTACCAGGGTCTTCCAAATCACCAGACATATTGATTCCCGCAATAAAACCGGTTACAGACGGAAAATATATAGCAAACAAGCTCCAGAATGGTGTTCCGCCTTTAGTTGGGTCTAAGGGAGAAAGATTTAATTTGAAAGTTTCAACAGAAAAGTGCTGACCAGCTCCAACTAAGTATATAAATATTGATGTAAAGAGCACCGCCATAATTACATATTGGGTTTTTATAGCCCAATCAGCCCCGATTCTAGCTATTGCAAATAAAATTATAGCAGCTGCCAGACCAATATACATAAAATAGTTTGCAGTTGCAGGAAAGGCAAGGGTTATGGCTTCCGTAAAACCTAATAGATAGAAAGTAATGGATATAACCTGCGCCAGAAACAAAGCGATTCCAATTGCTCCTCCAAACTCAGCTCCTAGAACGCGTGAAACCATATAATAGGCTCCACCGCCCTCAATCTGCATATTTGTAGAAATAGCCCCAACAGAGAAAGTTGTTAAGAATGTAATAAACTGAGCCAGGGCTAATATAATTAAAGCATTGATTATACCAGCGTCACCAGTAACAAAATTGGCACGCATGAACATAATAACGCCAAAAATCGTCAAAATACTAGGAGTGAAAACCCCTGCGAAAGTTCCAAATTTAACAGATTTATTATCTATCATATTTTCCATAACCTATAATAAACAAATAGCCATTTGTGCACCATCAAATAATATGCACCCTATTCTAAAATAAATATTTGATGCTGATTCAAACTATATGAGTATTATAACACAGCATTGTTATAAAAAATAAGTGAATAATCTTTCTGACAAGAAGAAAGACTAATTCCAAGAGAAAGCCGCTAACAACTTAAATTGCAAGCGACTTTTCTTTTTTCTGTTTATTATTTTATGGCTTAATTTACTCCGCAGCAAACTCACTCCAATCCAGCCAGGAAACATACTTGATCCATTAGTTTCAAACCTCATAGGTAAAATTCTAAAGTGGCGTATTCCATTTTAAAATATAATACCTCTATTTCTCTTAACAAAATCTCCCCCTTGCAACATAGGTTTCTTAAGCTTATAATTAAGCCATAAGGAGTACACTTGATGGGGCAGAAGGATATAGCAGAAAAGACTCTTGAAGCATATAATGATGTCTTTGCTGACATTGTTAATGGTCTTGTGTTCAAAGGCAAGAAGGTAGTTAAAGAAGATGACCTTCAGGAGATGTCACCAGTATCTGCTTTTAAATCTGATAAGAAATACCATAAGCAGGAACGTGATGTAGCCAAACTTTGGAAAGAAAATGGTATCAGGGTTGCTCTCTACGGTATAGAAAACCAGACCACAGTAGATAGCAGTATGCCTTTGAGAGTTATAGCCTATGATGGAGTTGCTTACAAGAAACAACTTATAGAAAACAGCAAGTCTAAGAAGAAAAAAGAACCAATAGAACAACCTAAGTTCTATCCTATCATAACCTTTGTGCTTTATCTTGGAGATAAACCTTGGAAAAGCAATAAGAATCTGTTAGATGTTCTTACGCTAAGACCAGAGTTTAAACCTTTTGTAAGTGATTACAAAATTAACCTGATAGATTTATCCAATCTACCTGATGAACAGGTTAAGTTATTCAAAAGTGATTTCAGGTCACTGATAGACTGGCTGAAGAAACAGAAAGACCCAAACTATGAAGTAGACCCACGAACTTTAGACCACCCAGATGAATTAAAGCAACTACTTTATTCTATGTCCGGAGATGAAAGGGTATTTACTATACCTAACAATTCGAACGAAGAAGATGGAGGGACAATAACTATGTGTGAATTTATAGATAAACTTGAAGCTAGAGGTGAAGCCAGAGGTTTTGAAAAAGGTATTGAAAAGGGTATCGAAAAAGGTATCGAAAAAGGTATTGAAAAAGGCAAAGTATTGACCTTAACTGAACTTGTGAAAAAAGGACTTCTTACAATCCAACAGGCTGCGGAAGAAATGAACGTAACTGTTGCTAAGTTTAAAGCATTAACAAAGAAATTTGCGACGAACTGATATGTGTGAATTTATAGATAAACTTGAAGCCAGAGGTTTTGAAAAAGGCAAAGTATTGACCTTAGCCGAACTTGTGAAAAAAGGACTTCTTACAATCCAACAGGCTGCGGAAGAAATGAACGTAACTGTTGCTAAGTTTAAAGCATTAACAAAGAAATTTGCGACGAATTAAAAATTTGAACTAAGAATTTAACAAGTTTTAAAAATAATAACAGTGACTGCTTGATTTGTATAACAGAATCAAGTAGTCATTGTTTTTTGAAACAATAAGGTTCTAGCAGGTAGGCTATTTATTCCCTTAACCTATATATTCTGTTGCGATTGACACCTTCAGCAACAACATTATTCATTTGTGAAAGAATAACCCTTTTATACTAAGCAATAAGCTTATTTGTCTTTTTAAGGTATTTTGCGGGAATTGGATAACGAAGTTTCCAGATTATACTCATTGGTTTGCTTCCTGTGTGGCTTACATATTGAACTGGACCTAAGAAAGTATAAGGGGTTGTCCCCAAAGCATTTTTCTTAAAATCTCTAACAAAAAGCAAAACATTAGTATTCATTGAAACATGGTTTATATAACGCTGACCAACTTTTGATTCTTCGCTGGTTGTGCTTTGACTTTGCCAATGGAATAATTGTTCATTTATAGAATAATCTTCATACATTGTTGACGGAGAGTAATCTTTATCTGACTTGTTTAAGGTTACCATAAAGACATCGGTATTAATATTTTCTAGCCATTTAACACCTTCACGAACATTAGCAGGAGTAAAGAAATCCATAGCCACAAGAAGTTGATCTCTTGTATAACTTGAATAAACGTCTAGAGGTGAATCTATAAAAATATCTGTTTTTATATCAACAAAATCAATTTTTTCTTTTTGATAAGCCAATAACTCTAATAATTCCTTAAATAAAACAGGGTAGTTCTTTAGAGTTTTTACATAATTATAACCTTCTGTTACTGTCCATTTTTCTAGTCTTTCGGGCCACATTGTTACAGAAAACATATTTATCATTCTTTTTTCTATATTGGAAAATGAATCCCATTGCCAAATATCAACATTAGGAAGTTCTTTTATCAAAAAATCCAACAGCCTTCTTGAATCTAAAGAAGCTAGTTTTGCAAAAGCAGTTGCTATTCTGTCTTCTATTACTTCTGAAAAATTATCTAAAACTCCTGCCTCAGAACATAATCTAGAAAAAGTATTCTTTTTACCATAAATTAAAGAAATAGATAATTTATGGAAATTTAAAAAATTCGATAAAGTAAGTTCTAGACCGCTTTCTTCTTTAAAATACTTAATTCTTTCTAATAAACCATTTTTTGAATAAAAATGAGCTTTTATATTATCTAGGATTGCTTTTTGTGCTTTCTTTTCTAGTTTAATGTAACAGCCCTTTGGAAGAGAAATAAAACCCATTTTTATTTCATCAACGATGCTATGTCTTGTATTATTAAGTAAAGCAGTAAACTTTTGCTCAAAATCGTAGTTTTTATTGGCTTGTCCAACAAAATCCAACACTGTTAAACAGTCCTTATTATCAGACAATCTTAAACCACGGCCTAACTGCTGTAAAAATACAGTTAATGACTCAGTAGGTCTTAAAAATAAAACAGTATTTACTTCGGGAATATCAACCCCTTCATTGTACAAATCAACTACAAAAATAAATTTAATTTCGCCTTTAACAAGTTTTTCTTTAGCGGAAAAGCGTTCATCAACTTTTGATGAACTAATTAAAGAAATAGAGCTGATTCCCTGTTTGTTAAAATAATCTGCCATAAAATTAGCATGTTCTATTGAAACACAAAAGCCTAGACCTTTAACTTTATCTATATTTGTAATATATTTTTCACAGGATTTAAGGATATTATCTGCTCTTATATTTCTAGAAATTTCATCAATAGCATAAATTCTAGTTAGTTCAGATTTTTTGTAACCACCTCTTTCCCAGGCTATTCTTTGCAAATCAGCAGTATCACTGACTCCAAAATACTGAAATGGAACAAGAAGTTGCCTGTTTATTGCTTCAGGCAAACGTATTTCAGCAGCTATTCTTCCATCAAAATAACTTAATACATTCCCGCCATCTCTACGTTCTGGGGTTGCTGTTAAACCTAATAGAATTTTAGGTTTAAAATATTCTAATAGACGTTGATAAGTTGTTGCACAAGCATGATGAAATTCGTCTACTACAATATAATCAAAATAATCACAGGGTAATTTTTCACAGAATTCCTGTGAATTTAGCGTTTGTATAGAGCAGAAAAGATAATCTATTCCTTCTGGTTTATAGTTACCAACATATAATTCTCCGAAATTTGGGTCTTTTAAAACACCTTGAAATGTGGCTAAACTTTGTTTAAGAATTTCCTCTCTATGAGCTACAAACAATAATCTATTTCTAGGATTAGAAGCTTTAAAACTTCTATAATCTAATGCGGCAATAACTGTTTTGCCTGTTCCTGTAGCAGCTACAACTAAATTTTTGTAGTGACCTCTCACTTCTCTTTCTGCACGCAGATTGTCAAGAATTTCTTGCTGATAAGGATAAGGATTTATATCAAACCAATAATAGTCTTTTTTTTCATTAAAAACTTGTTTTAAAGCCTCATTAAGCTTAGTATGCTGGTTCTCATCATATGTTTGAAAATCACTATTATTCCAATAACTTTCAAAAGTTGCTTTTATCTTTTCTATGGTTTGAGGCTGATCTTTAGCTGTAATTTTTACATTCCATTCTAAGCCATTTGTTATGGCTGCACTTGATAAATTAGAAGAACCTATATAAGCTGTAGTAAAACCTGTATTTCTATAGAATACGTAAGTTTTTGCATGAAGTCTCGTTACTTTTGTATCGTAAGAAATTTTAATTTCGGTATTTGGAAGCTTTTTTAAGCTTTCTATAGCTTTAATATCTGTAGCCCCCATGTAAGTTGTGGTGATGATTCTAAGCTTTCCACCTTTTTCTGTATACTCTCGAAGCTCATCAAGAATTAGTCTTAGACCGCTGAATTTAATAAAGGAAACTAACATATCGATTCTATCTGCTGAGACTATTTCCTTTTTTAATTCAGAAAACATTTGTGGTTCATTGGGGGCGCCGGTAAACAAACTACTCTGAGCTAATGAAGTTTGAGGTCTTTCTATATCAGAAGCCTTTTTCCCAAGTATTAGTTTTTCATCATTAGGATCTAAGAGGCTTAATAACTGTAAACCATTTTCTTCATCTGTAATTCCACTGGAAATAAGAGGTTCTTTTTCATTATCATCAACTGCAGAAATTAATTTATTTGCTAACTCAATCTGTTTTATTAAAGAATCCTCTTTATTGCTTTCAGCAATTATATTTAGCTGTCTATGAAGGACTTCGGATACATACTTTGATATAATTTCTGCTGCTTCAGCTTTATCTATCTGGGCAATACTCTTACATTCTTCTGTGATTTCGTCTAATTCACGCTTCAAACCATTATTTATAAGTTGTTCATAAAGCCCAGGTTTTAACATAACACAACTCCCCTATTATTAGATAAATAACTTAGCGTAATTGATTATTCTTGCGATAAATCCCTTTATCCTGTTCAACTCTGTGTATCTAATTTTATAAGTATTTGAATCAAAAAGCAAGATCTGTCCAGTCAGTGTTCAAGGCAAAACTGTCTTATACTTAGGAAGCACTATGTCGGGCTTACCAATCATTTTATCGACATTTTTTCTGAATCTGAAACCTCTGGCAAACAAAGCCTTGCGAAGCTTCACTTCAACAGAGGTATCTTTGCTGTGAATAGCCTGCATACATTTATGTCGCTGTTCTTTGGTTAATACGTCAGTCATCTTATACTCTTAATAATTGGCTCATAGCAGGATTGAATATATATTACCACAACCAGCGAAAATAACTCAAATTAAGGCACAGTGGTTTAATTCATTGCCAGCAACAATTACTTCCTAACCTCTTGCAGTACAAATTCCTAAAGCTTATAATTTAACTAGTTCTTGTAAATTAAATACTGGTGCTATTTTTCTGTATTATCTTTATGAATAGAAACAATTGGTCATATAACGAAACATTATTAGCTTTTAATCTTTATTGCAAAATTCCTTTTGGTAGAATTCATTTTAGAAATCCAGATATAATAAATTTAGCAGAAATATTAGGAAGAACTCCTTCGTCTGTTGCAATGAAAATGGTAAATCTTGCGAGCCTTGACCCCGAACTACAAAAAAGAGGTATAAAGGGACTTTCCAATAATAGCAAAGTTGAAAAGCAAATATGGAATGACTTCAATATAGATGGCACAGCTTTAATAATTCAAGCAAATGAATTATTAAAGCAATATAAGTCTACTAACCCATTAAATTTTGCAGAAATCAATAAGCCTATTGAAGAAAACTTAGAGGAACTACCCGAAGGCTCCAATCTTGAAACCGTAACAACCAGAAGACTAGGACAAGATTTTTTCAGACGTTCTGTATTAGCTTCTTATAACTATAGATGCTGTATAACAGGCATAGGTGTACAGCAACTTCTAGTTGCAAGCCATATAAAACCCTGGTCTGTCAGTGATGATAAAACAGAAAAAACTAATCCCAGAAACGGCTTATGTTTAAATTCTTTACATGATAAAGCCTTTGACAATGGCTTTATTAGTCTGGATTTGGATTTTAAAATAAAAGTATCAAAGATATTTAAAGAATTTGATTTAGATGATTATACAAAAGAACTAATACTAGGATTTGAAGGAAAGAAAATAGAATTACCAGACCGTTTTGTTCCTGATATAAATTTTATAAAATATCATAACAAATATGTTTTCAAACACTAACTAGTAGGATTATCAAATTCAATAGGTTATATACTTTTTGTTAATCTGATTAAAATAAATTTATTCATTAACTAAGTCTGACGAGTAAAGCACTCCATGCCTGGCACCATCAACTTTTTTGTTGAAACAGGGATTATATACCTCATTATCTTCTCCAATTCATCCACAACCCCAGGTAAGTCTTGCTTCAACTCGTACTCCTAAACCACTAATACGTGCCAGCCGTTATTTATAAGTTCTTCAGCCTGATGTTTGTCTCTTAGAACATTTCTTTTGAATTTTTATGTGCCGTTGCTCTTTGGTTAATAAGCCTTGCAAGAGAACTATTCTAATATTATAATTAAGAAGAAGGAAGTACAATACTGTATATGGAAATAGATATAGTTATAGATTCTTTAACAAATTGCCTTATTTGTTCTGAAACAGGTGAGGAATTTGATACTGAATTTAAAGAAATAACTGTTGATTCTGATTTAGCTCAAAAACTTCAAAAACAAGGTTGGAGATTCGACTGGTCTATTCCTGCAAAAAATGGTTATAGAATATATGCTTTATATCTTAAAGACAATAAAGAAATTCAAGGGCTAATAGCATTAAAGCACATTGTTAAAGAATATTATACCTTTGTTGATTTATTAGAATCTGCCCCATATAATATTGGTCATAAAGATAAATATAAAGGTGTCGGTGCCCATTTATTCGCCATAGCTTGTAAATTAAGCTGGAATGTCGGAAATGAAGGTTATGTTCAATTTATAGCAAAAACTAATCTTATAGAGCATTATGCCGAATCTGTCGGAGCTAAGCTAATAGAAAATCAGTCTATGTATATAGATTCTTATAATTCTCTAAGGCTAATAAAAAAATATTTTAAGGAGGAATAACATGATAATAATACCCAAAGAAGCACCTCAAGAGGACAAGTACTTAGATTTAGATAGTGCTGTAACAGATGGAATATATGTTGTTCCTGATCCAGAACATAAAATTTATCATCTTCGTGAGGCTATACTTATGTCTAAGCGTCTTGGGAGACCATTAACTTCAGAAGAATTTGCAAAGTTTGAAGTAAAAGATTATAAAGAAGATTAATAGTTTATTTTTGAAATTCTTAAAGAATTGTGGATTTATATACTGATATGATTATAGTTCCTAGAAAAGAAGAAGAAAATAAATCGATTATTGATGATTTTGAAAGCAACTTAAAAGACGGTAGACTAACTGAACCAGATGGCAAGATTTACCGTTTACGAGAGGTTATTCTTCAGATGAAAAGATTGGGAAGAATGCTTACAGAAGAAGAACTTAAAGCCTACGAACTTTCTAATTGCTAATAGCATGATATTTTTTCCTAGATTTGGCTCTTCAAGACAAACCTCATAATAAAAACTCAAATTATATTACTAAATCAGTAAAGAAAAAAAGACATCTGTTTGAAGTTTGAATTGTTTAAGCTAAATAATAAAATTATTACCCTCTCTTTGTTTCTATAAAACAGTCTAGCCCAGGTATAAGAATCTTTTTTGTAGAGACCGGTAATATATGCAGCATTATCTTCTCCAGTTCATCTACCACCCCTGATAAGTTTTGCTTCAGTTCGCACTCCCAAACCACCAATACGTGCCAGCCAGCATTGATAAGTTCTTCAGCCTGATGTTTGTCTCTCTGAATATTTCTGTTGAATTTTTCTTCCCAAAAGTCTCTTCTGGTTTTTGGAGTAGATGCATAACGACAGCCCTGATGCCTATGCCAGAAACAGCCGTGAATGAATATTACAGTTTTATACTTAGGAAGCACTATATCTGGCTTACCAATCATTTTGCCGACATTTTTCCTGAATCTGAAACCTCTGGCAAACAAAGCCTTACGAAGCTTTACCTCAATAGAGGTATCCTTCCCTCTTATGTGGCTCATATTGAGGTGTCGCTGTTCTTTGGTTAATACATCAGTCATCTTATACTCTTAAAAATTGGCTAATAGCAGGATTGAATATATATTACCACAACCAGCGAAAATAACTCAAATCTAAGGCACAGTGGTTTAATTCATTGCCAGCAACAATTACTTCCTAACCTCTTGCAGTACAAATTCCTAAAGCTTATAATTAAGCATAAGGAGTACACTTGATGGGGCAGAAAGATATAGCTGAAAAGACTCTTGAAGCATATAACGATGTTTTTGCTGACATTGTTAATGTACTTCTCTTTAATGGCAAGTAAACTGTTAAAGAGAAAGACCTTGAAGATGAAACACCTCGCTCTTGTCTTAAAATTGATGGCAATCTTCATGAACAAGAACGAGATGTAGCTAAATTCTGGAAAAATAGCAATATCAGAATAGCCTTATATGGTTTGGAAAATCAGACTGAACCAGATGTAAACATGCCATTAAGAATAAGTTCTTATGATGGGGCGGCCTATAAAGAACAACTATTGAACGACGAACGAAAAGAACGTTATCCTATAGTAACCTTAGTTCTGTATTTTGGCAGTAAGCACTGGAATAAGCCTAAAACTCTTTATGAAAGATTGACAATCTCTGATGAACTAAAACCTTTTGTAAGTGACCATAAAGCAAATATCTTTGAAATCTCATTTTTATCACAAAATCAGGTAAATTTGTTCAAAAGCGATTTCAAGATTGTAGCCGATTACTTTGTTCAGTTACGGACAAAGAAGAATTACGTTCCTTCAAATAGTATTATAAAGCACGTTACAGAGGTATTACGTCTGTTGCGTATTCTCACTGGTGATGATAGATTCACACCTGATGCTAAGTTAATTAATTCGAAAGGAAAATCTGTAACCATGTGTGAAGTATTAGATAGGATAGAAAACAGGGGTATCGAAAAAGGTATTGAAAAAGGCAAAATATCTGCGTTCGCTGAACTTGTTAAAGATGGAATACTTACTTTGAAACAAGCCGCTGAAAGAATGGGTATGTCGGTAGCTAAATTTAAAGCTGCTATGAAAGAAGTAGCAACAAATTAAAACCAAGTGTGAAATATTAGATAGAATTGAAAATAGAGGTATCCT
>CAMJNS010000033.1 GCA_946407375.1 uncultured bacterium | reverse complement strand
CTGAATCAGGAGATTATGATCCTGATAATGTTGGTATTCCTCTCTGGTGGCTAAAAGATGACTCTTACATTTTCGGTGCTTCTGATACTAATTATGTAAGCAATGGCTATAAGGAAAGTCTGAACTGGGATTCTAATATTTGGGATAATCTGACTGAAGGAGCGTTGCCAACTTTGAAAGGTGAAAACTGAAAAGTGAAAGGTGAGTAATTCAAAAAGCCGTCATTGCGAGCACAAAGTGCGTGGCAATCTAGCTTTTTGAATTCGCAGGTGATGAGTGGTAAGTGAAATAAGGAGTTAGGAATTGCTGCTCTAACGCACTCAATTACGATTATATAAATGAGGTGTTTTATGAAGAATAGAAAATCTAACTATATAGTATATACAGTCATAATATTGGCGATGACATTATACGCCTTTCTGACAGGTTGCGGAAATTCTCCTAACGGCAACCCGATTGGTTCTTCATATTCTAATGGCTCTGGCGAATCTGGTGGTTCAACAACACCTCAGACAATAAATCTAAATATAACAAATGAGGGTAAAGTAGTTAGAACGTCATCCCCATCAGGTAGAATGACTGTTGAAGCTCCTGAAGCAAACACCTACAGCAGTGAAGTTGTTTTGAAGATTACTGAAAGCCCTTCAGTCGGCAATGAAAGCGATCTTTTGACCGTCGGCTCTAAAATTTATGCTATTACTGCCACAAGAGATGGGCAACCTATAAATTTGCTGAGTCACCCATTGAACCTTACATTTTCTAACGAAGAAAAGCTGAACGGGGCAGAAAACTATTACGTCGGCATTAAGCAAATTGGCGATGAAGCCTGGCAGTTTGTCAATGTATATTCGACTAATTCGACACTCAGAAATGCTTTAAGCTCAACAAGCGAGTTCAGATACAGTATTTTCAAGAACAACATTCTCATAGCACTTTTCTCTGATGTTCACAAGTCAATGCAGAGCACACCCAAAGTGCTTGATTTTATCACAACTATTTCTCCATCTGTTGTTCCAACAAATAACTCTGTTTATACTAGTAATCTCAGAGTGAATATGCTTCTTAAAGGTGAAAATTTAAGTAGTCTTACCGCTGGCAATTTCAAGATAAAAGTTGCTTATCTGACTTCTAACAGCCAGAGCACTTCGCTTAAGGTTGATGACCGAACGGTAAACTACTTAACAGGAAACTCTTCCAACCGTTATGAAGCTTTCGGCGAAGGCTATGCCCGTTATTTTACATTCGTGCCACTGGTTACCAAGTTTTCATCAGGTTTCGCTCCTAACCTCTTTTTTGATATAAATCTTAAAGACCTGCCAGTCAGCGATTTCTCTAATGATTTTATTGTGGAAATAAGCAACGCAGATTCAAGTATTCTGCCATTTGCTTATTCTACTCTTTTACATTTTGCTAAATCAGGTTCTGGTTCAAATACTGAAACCAACACCAACACCAATACCAACACCAATACCAATACCGATACCGATACCGATACCGATACTAATACTAGCACCAATACTAATACAAGTTCTAGCACAGATACAGATACTGGCACTAATACAAATACAGGGACTAACACTGGGACTAACACGGGGACTGACCCACAACAGCCAAAAGCTACAATTAATTTAAATAGCCCAGCAGTAGATTTCCCTGTGACAGGCTCAAAGCTGGAACTAGAATTTTCCAAAGATATTACTTGGAACGACAATGAAAAAGCTAAGATTTTCATAGATAACAACGCAATAATTAATGACTGCTCTTATACCAACAGAGTTTTGAGTCTTTCTTTTAAAGATAGACTTGCTTACAACACAACCTATGTTGTAAAAGTTGCTGATATGACTGGGGTTGAAAACAGCACTCTGGTGTTCAAAACAGAAAATATAGGAACAGTAGCTCTCAAATCGGCTTCAACAGATTTTCAGGTTTCCAATTCAAAGATTGAACTTGAGTTCTCTAAGGATATTCCCTGGACCATGGCTGACAGAGCAAAAATCTCTATAGACAACTCTGTAGAAATAACTGATTATATCTATGCAGATAAGGTTCTGACTCTTGCTTTGAAAAAGAAACTCAGATTTGATACCACTTATTTAATAAATATTGCAGGTCTGGAAGGAATAGAAAACAATACTCTGGTGCTTAAAACAGAATCCAATGCTGATGCTACTCTAAAAACTGCTTCTGAAGATGTTGCTGTTCTCGCTCCAATAGAAATAGAATTTTCAAAGGATATTTATTTTGAGAACGAAGATATTGCCAATATTTCTTTAGACAACGGTGCCGAAATAGACGAATGTTCATATTTCAACAAGGTTCTCAGCCTAAAAGTTAAAGGAAAGCTGAAATACGATACTCTCTATAATCTTGCATTCAACGGTGTCAATGGTATTGTTTCAGGTAAGACATTAACATTTAAGACTGAGAAAATCAGTGCTAGACCTGCTATTGCTCTTGCCGAAGACAGTATAATGCCTAATATGAATGGCAGAGCCGCATTAAAGCCAAAATTCTATATAGATTTTGGAAAACCAATTTCAAGCATCTCTTTGGCATTAAGTAATATCAAGCTTAATGGTGCTGATTTGCCTGAAGACTGCACTCTTGAATTTGATGCCGATATGCAGAATGCTGTTCTCAAATTTTCAAGTGACCTGGAAGAAGCTCTTGATTGTACATTATCAATAAAAGAATATACAGACGAAGACAACGGTAAAATAAGTCCTACTGAATTTGCATTTAGAACTATGCCACCTGAAAATCTGCCTGGCAGTGGAACCATAGATGACCCATTCCTAGTATATCATCAAAATCATTTGAAACAGCTTAACAATACAACTCCTATCAATTATTTACAGGGTGGTTTCTTCTTCAAACAGATAGATGATATAACATTAGTTGGTAATTGGACACCTATTGGATATAATATTAATTCTTTTAATGGAAAATACGACGGTAATAACAAGACTATTTCTAATATTAAAATCAATGGATTTAACGGTTTCGGAGCTGCACTATTCCATAATATAACTAACGGTTCTGTTTCAAATCTTATTATCAGAAATGTTGACATTTCAAGTATTTACCCTGTTATTGCTGCTCTTAGTGGTTACCTCACAAATAGTATAGTAGAAAACATAAAAATAGAAGGTGATATTAACTTATCTTCTATAAATGGAAATGGAACTAATGGAGGACTTGTGGGAAGTGTAAATAAGAGTATTATAAGAAAAGTTTCTATTACAGGTAATCTTAATATTGCTAAAAATGATACTAGTTTTGGTAGTGACAATGGTGGTTTAGTCGGGGAAATTGGTAATGATGAAGGTTTAAGTGAAATATCTGATTGTTGCGTTGATTCACCTGATGGAGTTGTTAAAGGTTGGTGTTACATTGGGGGGTTGGTAGGTTCAATAAAAAATAAAGCAAAAATAACTAATTCTTATGCACGTATTAATTTACAATCAACTTGTCGTTATTTGGGTGGATTAATAGGTATAGTTTCCGGAAATTATAATTCATCAATAGAAAATTGTTATTCAAATTGTCAGCTTAGTGCTTCTTCTGATCGTTATCTGGATTATATAGGTGGCTTTATAGGAGACGTTGGACAGGACACAACTATTTCTAATTGTTATGCCTATGGAAATATTTTTATTGATATTAATTGTGATGATCCTAATGATAATCACGCGACTAGTATAGGTACCTTTGCGGGGCAAAAAAAAGGAGATACGGTTCAAATAAACAATTCATTCTCCAATGTTAGTATTAGTGTAGGACCTTCATATGCCCATAACCCTGGTAATGATAGTTCCTACAATCCAAATGCAGCAGGCACTCCAATTTGGTATAATTATGATAATAATTTAGGCAACGGCGAATACGTCTACGACTCCGAAGGCACTAACTACTGCGGTAGTGGTTACAAAACTACTTTAAACTGGAACACGGCATACTGGTTTAACCTTACCGAAGGTGGTTTCCCGAAGTTGATAGGGTTACCTAATAGGTAAGCCAAGAAAATGCTCCCCTCATAAAAAGGGGAGTATTTATTGGTTTATATATTCTAAAAACTCTTTTGTGGCGAGCCTAGGTCCTCTAACTGCATTTATTCCTAATTGATTCAGCTTTTTAAAGGTGCAGAAATTTGCTTTATATTTCTTTAAACGCTTAATTCGCATAACATGAGTTATGTTTATGTTCTTGTCTGAATATTCATAAGGGATGTCTGTCGCTGTAATCTCGCATTTATAAAGAATTGCAGAAATAGGTGAACCAACATACATATAAGCTATATCGCCAACTTTGACTTTGCTACTTTGTTTCCAGTCTATTTCATTAAAATGGTTAAAAGCATCTTCTATATCAAAATATGATGGATTTGCTGGCAATATCCAGTTTGATTTTACCAAATCAGAATTTGATGCCCTAGCTTTTCCTGCATTAATAGCAAATTTTCTGCTAACATCGATTAAATCCATGATTTGCTCATCTTTTAAACTCTCATTAAGTGTAATGCTTATCCATTGAGCGTGATTCATATGGTATGCTGGGTAAACCCCTTTTAATTTATGAATTTCATCATATTTGGAAGTATCTATTTTTAAATTCAATACTTCTACATCAGGGCTATCATCATCTTTTTTCCCAATACTAAGCAAAGATTCTTTTATATTCATCACTATTCCATACCATTTCTGATTGTCAGGGTATCTGAATACTGCTATATGATCTGCTTTAGAAAAAGGATTATCAGACTTTTCACCGTATTTATTGTAAATCATTTCAGAAATTCTGTTAGCTTGCTCTGAAATGAATTCTTTTTCTCTGAAACATTTTTCGGCAACATCTTTAAGTATAGCTAAATATGCTTCTCTGATGCTACCGACATAAGCTCCAATATAAGATTCAACATGTATGGGAAGGTATTCTTCTTCTGTTTCCAACTCAATTACTCTTCCTGAAACTTTACCTTTCAAGTCTATTGATATTTCTGCTCTAAACTCATCTTGCATAAAGTTTTTAGAAAATAAAAATTTTGTTCCCTTTTTTTTAAAACCATATTTTTTTATTTTATTGAAATCTACTGACATTCTTAAAAAAATATCTTCACCGAATCTCATATTTTTCTACCTTAAAAAAGCTTTCATTAATTTTACAATTATTGATAAACATCTACAATTCTAAACTTTTTCTTTTATAATACAGCCATTGAATGTATCATTCTAATTTAAAATATTTAAAAGCATGAAAGGTTTCTATGAATAAAACAAGAGTTTTATATTTGTTTGTTGCTATTTTTATGTTGCTTTCTATTGGTAATTTTCTTTATGCCAAAGAATTGGATGATCTATCCGTAAGCGATCTTTTAGGAAGTGATGAACCAGCTTCTTCGAGAGTAAAAGAAGAAAAAGCTGCTACAGATGCGCCTGTTATTCCTGAAAATAAAATACAAACTACACAAATAGGCAGTGATACTGTTAAATTTAAGTTCAAAACCGCTGATGATAAAACAGAAGCTTTGGTTATAAAAGAACATACAGATCACGAAACTATTGAGGTTAACTTAGATGGTCAAGCTTTTGTTATGAAAGCAAGAATGAATAAGCCCGGTGTTCGCAAATATAAAGAATTGGTTGGAGCTGATGAAAAAACTTTAATTGCTGAAGTTAAGATTAAAGATAAAGGTTTTAAACTTGTAGACGAAAACGACAAACTTCTTTGGAAAGTTAAAATTAGTGGTGATAAAGTTAAAATCAGTGATAATGAAGAAAATAAAAATCCTTATGTTTTGAAAAAATCCGAAGATAAAGTAAAAGTTAAAGATAAAAACGAAAAAGAAATAGCTCGAGTTAAGTTTTATTCAGATAATGGTAAGTTAAAGCTTAAAGATATGTCAGGAAAAGAGCTATATGTTTCTAAAGATTATACAAAACTTTCTGGAGCCATAGGAGTTTTGGCAATAACAGAAATCCCAGCTAAATTACGTGCTGTAATCGCTGCAGAATTAGCTAAGCAAAACTTCTAGAAATTGAATATTATGAAATAGTTGTTATTGTAGTTGGTAGTTATAGTAATTATTGTTATTAGAAGGATAGCAAAATAAATAAAAATTGATAATTATCGATACTTTCTAATTATCTATTAAACAATAGCTACAATAAAAACAAACTACAATAAAAACTGGGCTGAAAGCCTTTCCTAAAAAACTTGACTTGTTTTTGTCTTTGCCTTAAACTTTTTGCTAGTAAAATAAGGTTCAGATTTTTCATAGCTGAAACCAAATTTAAGGTCAGGAGTGCATAACGTGACTACCAAGAATTATGCCATGATGGATGGCAACGAAGCCACCGCTCGTATTGCTCACAAAGTTAACGAAGTAATAGCTATTTATCCTATTACTCCATCAAGCACCATGGGTGAACATGCTGATGCTTTTTCAGCAGCAGGTATGACTAACATTTGGGGAACTGTTCCAAGTGTTTATGAAATGCAGTCAGAAGGCGGCGCTGTAGGCGCTGTTCACGGTTCTTTAGCAACTGGTGCTCTTACTACTACTTTTACAGCTTCTCAGGGTCTTTTATTAATGATCCCTAACATGTATAAAATTGCTGGTGAATTGACTCCAACAGTTTTCCATGTTACTGCCCGTTCAATCGCTTGTCAGGGTCTCTCAATATTTGGTGACCACGGCGACGTTATGGCTTGCCGTCAGACAGGTTTTGCAATGTTGTCTTCTAACTCAGTTCAGGAAGCTCACGACTTTGCTCTTATCGCTCAGGCAGCTACTCTTGAAGCTCGCGTTCCATTTATGCACTTCTTCGATGGTTTCAGAACCTCTCACGAAGTAAACAAAATCGAAACAATTGATGATGAAACCATCAGAGCTATGATTGATGACGATTTAGTTATGGCTCACAGAGCTCGCGGTCTCAATCCAGAAAAACCAACAATTCGTGGTACTGCTCAGAACCCAGACGTTTATTTCCAGGGTCGTGAAACAGTTAACCCATATTATCTTAAGACTCCAGAAATCGTTCAGAAAGCTATGGATAAGCTCGGCGGAATGACTGGACGTAACTATAAGATTTATGAATATGTTGGTGCTCCAGATGCAGACAGAATCATCGTTATTATGGGTTCTGGTGCTGAAACAGTTCATGAAGTTGCTGAATACCTCAATGCAAAAGGCGAAAAGGTCGGTCTTGTTAAAGTTAGATTGTTCAGACCTTTCAGCGCAAAAGACTTCATCAAAGCTTTCCCAAAGACAACTAAGAAAGTTGCCGTTATGGATAGAACCAAAGAACCAGGTGCTGCTGGTGAACCTCTCTACATCGATGTAAGAAACAGCATCGGCGAAGCAATGGAAGAAGGACTTGCTCCATTCACTTCTTGGCCAAAAGTTGTTGGCGGCCGCTATGGTTTAGGTTCAAAAGACTTCACTCCTGATCAGGTTCTTTCAATATATGAAAACCTCAAAGCTGACAAGCCAAAGAATCACTTCACAGTTGGTATTATCGACGACGTTTGCAACACCAGCCTTCCAATGGGCGAAGTAGTTGAAACCGGCGATCCAACTACATTCTCTGCAATGTTCTATGGTATGGGTTCTGATGGTACTGTTGGTGCTAACAAAGACTCAATCAAAGTTATCGGTACTAACGCAAAAGACTATGCTCAGGGTTACTTCGTTTATGACTCAAAGAAATCTGGCAGCATGACCATTTCTCACTTGAGATTTGGTGATAAGCCATTGCACTGCCCATATTTGATTTCTCACGCTGACTTCGTAGCTTGCCATAACTTCTCATTCATCGAAAAATACAATATGGTTAAGCCTCTCAAGAAGGGTGGAAACTTCCTTCTCGAAACCGAATATTCTGCAGACGAAGTTTGGGAACACCTCCCAGTAGAAACTCAAGAAGAACTCATTAAGAAACAGGCTAAACTCTATGTTATCGATGCTAACAAGCTCGCTAGAGAAATTGGTCTCGGCGGCCGCATTAACATCATCATGCAGACTTGTTTCTTCAAGATTTCTGAAGACAAGATTATGCCCGAAGAAAAGTTCAAAGAACTTCAGAAGAAAGCCGTTAAGAAGACTTACGGTAAGAAGGGCGACGAAGTTGTTAAGATGAACTGCGATGCTATCGACAAGGCTCTTGAAAACTTGCATGAAGTTAAGATCCCAGCAAAAGCAACTTCTACTGAACATATTAAGAAATCAATGCACGTTGAAGACGCTCCAGCAGAAATTAAAGAACTCGTTAATGGCGTTCTTGAACCAATCCTTGCTGGTAACGGCGATGCAATTAAAGTTAGCCAGATGCCAGATGATGGTACTTATCCAACAGGCACCAGCCAATTAGAAAAACGTAACGTTGGTCTTGATATTCCTGTTTGGAATCCAGAAGGCTGCGCTCAGTGTGGTAACTGTTCTGTAGTATGTCCACATGCTGCAATCAGAATGAAGATTTATGATTCTAAGTTTGCTGCTAATGCTCCTGCAACATTCAAATCTACTGCTGTTATCGGCAGCAAAGATGATGTTAAATTCACTGTTCAGGTTGCTGCAGAAGATTGTACTGGTTGTGGTCTCTGTGTTAACGCTTGTCCAGTCGCTAAGACTAAAGGCGTTCTTGCTATGGCTCACAAGACTCAGGAAATGCGCGAAGCTGAAGCTGCTAACTGGAAGCACTTCACTGAAGTTATTCCTGAAACCGACCGCAAGTATATCAATATGAAGATGCCAGTTAAGGCTACTCAGCTTGTTAAACCTTTGATTGAATTCTCTGGTGCTTGTGCTGGTTGTGGTGAAACTGCTTACATTAAGATGCTCACTCAAATCTGTGGTGACAGACTTATGATAGCTAACGCTACTGGTTGTTCTTCAATCTATGGTGCTAACCTCCCAACAACTCCATATTGTAAGGATGAAAAGGGTCATGGTCCAGCTTGGGCTAACAGCTTGTTCGAAGACAATGCTGAATTCGGTCTTGGTATGAGACTTGCCGCTGACAAGATGATGCAGGAAGCAAAAGAACTCTTGAAGAAAGTTCTTGATAATCCAGAAGGAAAAGCAGAAGTTAAGGCTGTTGCCGAAAAACTTATGAACAATCCTCAGAAGACTACTGAAGAAATCGAAGCTCAGCGCGGTTACGTTGCTGAATTGAAGAAACTCATCGGCGGTTGTGATTGTGGTTGCGAAACTGGCAAACGTCTCGCTAAAGTTGCTGACTACTTGATTAAACGTTCTGTATGGGTAATCGGTGGTGACGGTTGGGCTTATGATATCGGTTACGGCGGACTTGATCACGTTCTCGCTTCTGGCAAGAACATCAAAGTTCTCGTTCTCGATACAGAAGTTTACTCTAACACAGGTGGACAGATGTCTAAGGCTACTCCAATAGGTGCTGTTGCTAAGTTTGCTGATTCTGGTAAGACTATGGCTAAGAAAGACCTTGGTATGATAGCTATGACTTATGAAAACATCTATGTTGGTAAGATCAGCGTTGGCGCTAATGCTACTCACGCAATCAAGACTATGATGGAAGCTGAAGCTTATGATGGTCCAGCTCTTATCATTGCATACGCACACTGCATTAACCACGGTATCAACATGACCAAGGGTCTTGAAGAACAGAAACTCGCTGTTAAGACTGGTCACTGGCCACTCTATCACTTCAACCCAGAACTTCGTGCAGAAGGCAAAAACCCAATGGTTGTTGACTCTGCAGAACCAGTTGATACCGAAGAAGTTAACTTCAGAACCTTCGCTGGCAACGAAAACAGATTTAAACAGTTGCTCAGAAAGAATCCAGAAGGTGCTAAGATCCTCTTCGATAAAGCTCAGCAGAATGTTAAACTTAAATATGCTCTCTACAAACAGATTGCAGACATTAAGTTGTAATTAAGCTAATAAAAAAGCCTCTCAGCGAAAGCTGAGAGGTTTTTTTTTATTAGTTTGCTTATGGAATTTAGTCTAAAGTGATGATAAAATCATCAAGGACATCAATAACTGGAAAAAAATCTATTTTATTTAAACGATTCTACCCATTTTTTCAGGAATTCAACATCTGGTTTAGAGTTCAAAACATCGCCTTCTATTATTGTCATCGTGTCAGAAACACCTTGTAATAAATTTACTTTTTCTCACTATATATATGATATTGCACGGAGTGAAGGTATTGCCATCTTCACTCCAGAACTTATTCGTTAACTTGAAGGAAAAAGAATCGTTTGATATAATATAGGGAAGTTTAATAATCACCGCTCAAATTATGTCTTTAAGAAATAACTTAGCTAATAAAAACTATTTCACTATTATCATATATTTGCTCGTTGCCTGCGTAATATCTTTGTTTTTTGTTGGCTATTTGCTTTTTAATGCTATCGAAATTCAAGGAAAAGAGTTATTTTCAATTCTTGAAGACTCTGACTTGCGTTATTTGCGTGAGACCATAGGGAAAGCAAGATATCACGTTAGAAATGGTGCTCTTTATGCCGGCGATATTTGCTTAGGCGATGGCACTAAAGAAAAGGCCAATCAAGACTTATTCAAGAATTATACTGCCGTTACAGGTGCAAATTGTTTCGTTTATATGCGATGTTCCGATGATGGATTGGGTTGGTGTAAAGACTCAAGTGAAATAATGGGCGGTTATAACGAAAGCCATTATATTTGTGTTTGTGACTCTATGGGGCAAGGCTCAGAAAAAAGCTTTGTGGGCAGAAAATTTTCTAAAGAAAGAGCTGAATTGATTGAAGCCAAAGGATTTTTCTCTTTTCCATACGATTATTTAGATAATGGGGAAATAGTTAATGGGGTTATGAGAGCTAGAGCTGTTCTAGATATTACGACCAACAAAATAATTGCAATTGTTGTTGTTACTAGAAACATAAACACCAAACAGTTATCTGTTGAAAGATTAGGCATTCACATAGCTTTTGGGATCCTGATTATTATAGTAATTATTACCTCAAGTCTTGCTTTCCTTCTTTCACTGCATACAGACAGGCTCAGAAAAATAATTAATTATTTATCAAAAATAGACAATGGCGTATTGCCAGATGAACCGCTGAAACTATCAGACAAAGGAACAATGAAAGACGTTGAAGAAGCAGTAAACCGTATGGTTGATTCCTTAAAATACAATAAGAGAGTTTCTGAAGAATTAGAGCTTGCAAAAGGTATTCAAACCAATATGATACCTAAGAATTTTGATAAGTTTAACAAACGCAAAGAGTTTGATCTTTTTGGAGAAATGAGGCCAGCGAAAGAAGTTGGCGGAGATTTTTATGATTTTTTCATGCTGGATAAGAAACACTTAGGCCTTGTAATCGCAGATGTTTCAGGGAAAGGTGTTCCGGCTGCGATGCTTATGGCTGTAGCAAAAACTTTGATTCGAAATTTTGCTCTGATGAAATTAAGTATTGATGATGTTTTCAAAAAAACAAATAATCTTATTTGTGGAAATGACGAAACAAATATGTTCATCACAGCTTTTATTGGCAGTCTCAATCTGGAAACAGGCGTTTTGCAGTATGTAAATGCCGGTCATAATCTTCCTCTAATATTTAATAAGGAAAAAATTGAATTTGCTAATATTAAGACAGGCGTTGTTTTAGGTGTAATCGAGAATTACGAATATAAAACCGGTGAATTGGAAATAAAACCAGGTGACAAGCTTTTATTGTATACAGATGGTGTTACTGAGTGCAAAAACGATAAAAATGGATTTTTCGGAGACAGCAGATTTAAGGATTTGATTAAAAAGAATACTGATTATGACCCTAAAGCACTAATAAATTCTGTCTATGATGAGCTTAAAGCTTTTGCAGACACTACCGAGCAATCTGACGATATAACCATGCTATGTGTAGAATATAAACAAAAATATAAGTCATGATTAATATGAATTGATTTGCCAAACACCAATAAAACCAATAATTAATATTTCTTAAATAAATATAAACTAAATCTTAACGAGTGTTAAGTAATCTTAATTGCTATTGTTTTTTTTTAAACTAACGATATAATTATATTAGGCAAAAGCTTGTAGTTATTGTAGTCGGTAGTCATTGTAATTGTTGTAAAATCAAAGCTTTTTTTTAATCACCAGGAGATAATATGCCCAACAAAAAACTCTTCCTAATTCCTGCTTTATTCATAGCACTTTTTTCTTTAGGTTGTGGAAACACTTCTAGCGATAATCCTGTTGCTGCAACTCCTACTGTTACAACAGGCACAACAACGGGAACTACTACAGGAACGGGAACTTCGGCTAATTACGCAAATGCTATAGAAAATACTTCCAATTGGACAAATGATACTAATTCTTATATTAATAGTTCTATAAGTGCATCAGGAGTTTCGCTTGCCGCTTCTTTTACAACATTATTAGCAAATTCAGCTTATGATTCGAATTATGATTCATCTACAGCTAAAAACATAGATCTCGGCAATCAGACAATCAATTCTTCAAGAGCTTCTACGGCTTTCTCAGATAATGTTTTAACAATAGATGAAGCAGGAACCTATGTGCTTTCAGGTACATTAAACGGTCATATTAGTATTCCAGCCAAACTTACAGATGGTGTAACGCTTGTATTAAACGGTGTTACAATTAATGGTCAGAAACATTCTGCTATATATAGTGCAAAGAAAAAGACTCCGTTAACTATTATTTTAAAGGGAACAAATACTCTAAATGATGCTTCTGCCTATACATTTGAAGATGATGACGAGCCTAGTGCCTGCTTGTTTTCAAAAGGTGATTTAACAATTAAAGGTAATGGAACATTAAATATTAATGCTAATTGTGCTGTTACAGATGCTGAATCAGATGGTATTCAGTCTAAAGGCGACAATGGTATAGCAGTAACAGGTGGAACAATAAATGTTACTACAAAAGGCGGCAATGCAATAAAGAGCAAAACAAGCATAGCAATTGATAATTCTTCCACTATGACTTTAACTTCTGGTGGAACAGGCGAATGTATAAAAGCCAAAGGTGATATTTATCTAAAACAAGCATATCTTAACTTGAATTCTAGTTCTGGTGGTGATTTGATTAAAGCCGAAAACGATTGGGAAGAAGAAGGCGAAGATGACTACGGTAATCCTTACGGAAGTGTCTATGTTGAATCTGGTTCAATAAATGGAACTGCTTTTGGTGACGGTATTCAAGCTACTGACAAACTTGTTATTTCTGGTGGAAGAATCAATATTACAACTACAAACGAAACTTTCTGGTCTACAGATAAAAGTAGCAAAGGCATTAAATCTGGCTGCGATATTGCTTCTGGAAGTATTTTGATAACTGGCGGTCAGATTATCCTTAATACAAAAGACCATGCAATAAAAAGCAAAGGAATAATAGATATAAATGGAAATCCTGCAATAAGTATTACAGCTTCCTATAAATACAAAGAAAGTGGAAGCAATGAATACGAAGGCGGCAAGGGCATCACTGGTGAAGGCAATGTAACAATTGGTCAAAGCGGAACTCCTGTAATTCGTATTTTCAACGCCGAAGAAGGTATCGAAAGCAAAACCCAGCTTACAATTGCTGGTGGCGATATTAAGATTAACACTTGGGACGATGGTTTGAATATTGGGGGTGTCGGCACAGATTTAAATATTACAGGTGGAACAACCTACATTTATGCTAATGGCGATGGTGTTGACTCGAATAAAAATATAACTATGACAGGTGGAACCCTTGTTGTAAACTCTGATTCGACCAATGATAATTCTGCTGTAGACCTAGACGGAACATTGAGTTATTCCGGCGGAACCCTCATTGCTGCTGGTCCTTCTGGAATGGATAACAATAAACAGAATTCAGGTTCCGGAGTTTGGCTTACTATTAATGGAAGTTTTTCAAAAGGTCAGTTAATCAATATTCAAGATACCAATGGAACCGAAGTCTTAACTTTTACACCAGCTCAAAATTGCACTTCTGTTAAATTTGGCAGTCCTTCATTAATTTCGGGGAAAACATATAACGTCTATCAAGGCGGCTCAACTACTTCTTCTAGTGTAAACAATGGAGTATTTTCTGGTGGTTCTTATACTGCAGGAACGCTAATAGGTTCTTTCATAGTCAGTTCAAATAATGCAACTATTGGAACTTCTAACGGTCAGATGGGTGGTCAGCCAGGACAAATGGGAGGACAGCCTGGTGGTCAGCCAGGACAACAAGGTCAGATGGGTGAACCTCCTAGCGGAGAACCAGGACAACAAGGTCAGATGGGTGAACCACCAAGTGGTGAACCTCCTAGCGGACAACCTAGTCAAATGTAATCAGTTTATCCATAATCCATTATTTACTTTTTACTGTGGTAAATAATGGATTATATGTTTATTAATAAGTTATATCAGTGTTATTGCCATAAGTAAATTTTTCAGTATCTCCAGAAACATTTGTTATTAAGCCTGTTTTGGAACTTTGATAATGCACATCGTATAGATCATTCTTAAAGGTTTTCCCTTCAATTCCATCTTTGGTAATCCTATAACAGAATGTCATACAATCCTGGCTCATAATATAACTTACGCCTTTAATTTCTGTTTCAGATTTATCTATAGCGAAATAAGACAATATTCTAATACTACTGCCTTCCCAAGAATTATAAAACCCTATATTATATTCGCCTGAATCTGCTATGATAAAGTCTAAGGCATTTCTATTTACTATTTCTTTTTTATTTTTAATTCTTGCCTTATAATCTGCAAAAGTATCTGGATTATTGATAATATAACCTGTTTTGATTTTCTCAGCATCTACATAGCTGAGAACCAATAGGTCTTTCCCTGTAAAATTCTGGTCGAGATAAGCTCTAGAAGACTCTTTAATATTTAAACGATTAGAACTGTTAGGAAACAGACCTCTAAGCTGATTAATTACATCTCTTATTGAGGCAATCTGATAATCTGTATTATCCAATATAGTTACTTTATTATTACCGCCATTATCAGATGAACCTCCACCGCCTCCACAGGCTGTTAAAGAACAAAGAGATACGATTAAAAATACATTGATTAATGACTTGAATAATAAATTTTTCATAACATAACCCCCAATTTTGTTGAGGGTATTATAGTTTACAGGGGATTATTAATCAAGTTGATAACATAATTTTGCCTAATTTGCCTAATTTCAGTAGAATTTATTGCTTGACCACTTAATTTATTAATAAGATAATAACAAACTAAATATTATGATTAAACCATAAATAATTATTGGGGAAAAATAATGAAACTATTTCTTAAAAAAATCTTATCTATAGTCACAGTATTGTTTATTTCTTTATCCTTCACACAACTATGCTATGCCAGAGACTTTAAAGATACACAAACCTATTTAGCCAAAATCGGTCTTTTTGACAAGGCTGATGCTTTATCATTATGGAATAATGAAGCAAAAGCTAAAAAAGAACTAATTTCATTCATAAATAAGATTACAAATAAAAATAGTAAAGACTTTATTCCAATAAAAGACCGCATTGCAGTTTTCGACTTTGATGGAACATTATTCTGCGAAACTGATCCAAATTATTTTGATTATATGTTATTAGAATATAGAGTTCTTGAAGACCCAAACTACAAAAGCAAAGCTTCTATATTCGAACGTAAGGTAGCGAACAAAATAAAGATGCAAAACGAAACTGGCAGAAACTTTGATAATTTGCCTACTGATCACGGAAAGGCAGTAGCTTCTGCTTTTGCTGGAATGACAATAAAAGAATTCAATGCTTATATTCAAGAATTCAAAAAGCAAGCTATGCCTAGTTATACTGGGATGTTACGCGGTGATGGATTTTATTTGCCAATGATTCAAGTAGTAGAATATCTTCAAGCTAATGATTTTACTCTGTTTATTGTCAGCGGTACAGATCGTTTCATCGTTCGTGGAATAATTGATGACAATGTGTTAGATATTCCCAATAGACAAATTATAGGATCTGACGAAAAGATTATTGCTAGTAAACAAGGCAATAAGGATGGACTGGATTATTTCTTTAACGAGAAAGACAAACTTATTCTTGCTGGTGAATTCATAATCAAGAATCTTAAGATGAATAAGGTTTCTGTTATCATGAAAGAAATTGGTCAGCAACCAGTGCTATCTTTTGGAAATAGTTCAGGTGACAATAGCATGGCAGAATATGTTATCAGCCAAAACCAATATCCATCTCTTGCTTTCATGCTATGCTGTGATGACCTAGAACGCGAAAATGGCAATAAATCAAAAGCGAAAAAAATGGAAGAATCCTGTAAAAAATACGGCTGGATTCCTATTTCGATGAAGAATGACTGGAAAACCATATATGGTTCTACAGTAAAAAAGATTGTGGCAAAATAACTGCTACTTGACAGTGTTTCTTATTGCGTGCGATTACGACCTTTTTATGGCATACTCCCCTTTTTAGAGGCTGTCTAAAAACTAGGTTTATGCATTATATTTTTACTGGATCGCCACGGTTCTGAAAGAACCGTGGCGATCCAAAAAAATTCTATGCAATAAATATAGTTTTCAGACAGGCCCCAAGGAGAGGTTCTAATGTAATTTACTTATCAAGATCAATGATTTCGTAATCATCTGTGCCCATTTTAAGCTGCTTAGCATAAGAAAGCTGTCTTAAACCTCTTCTAGACTGAATTCTTTCTTTCAAATCATGAGATTCAGCTTCAGGCAGTCTGTAAACAGCTACAACAGAGGCTTTATCAACAGCAAGTATATCTGTTGAACCATAAATACCTATATTTCCTGCTTTTACAGGAGCAGCGCCCACACCAGCACAGTCACAGTCAACAGACATATTGCGAAGAACATTTATAAAAACAATTTTATTGCCAAAATAATCTATTGTACCCTTTGCAGATTCAACCATTCTTTCCATGAAAGGTTCTTTCCCAGGCCATTCGCCTGTAGCAATATGATGATGAATCTGTTCTTTACCAATTTGACCATCGGCACAGCCAATACCTATGTTCTTTAAAGAACCGCCAAAGCCACCTACAGTATGACCTTTGAAATGAGTAAGAACAAGCATTGAATCATAGTTAAGCATGTGACTTCCGACAGATATTTCAGGAATATGTTTGGCTCCTTTTACTGGAAGCATAGTTGTACCATCTTCATCCATAATATCAACTTTGCTGAATATCCATCCATTGGTTTTTAGGGTTTCTCGATGACCTTCAGTAGTCTGTCTTGGGCTTTCGTAAAGAACATTTGTTTCAACTATTGTGCTATTAGGAATTGCGTTTTGAACTTCTTTTACCCAAGCTGGAGGAATAATATTCGGGCCATTGGGTTCGCCAGTATGACATTTTATAGCAACTTTCCCACTAATATTAGAGTTGATTGCATTATAAATCTTTAAAATGCCTTTTGGAGAAATATCGCTAGTAAAATAAACTTTTGCTTTTTCCCCAGCAAAACAAACGCTAGTAAAACAAGCCATAGCAACAGCAACTATATTAACTATTGTCTTTTTCATCAGATGCTCCTCTATTTAATATTAATAACTTGAAGTATAACATAATATAACCATTTACAATAACCACAATAATTACCAACAATAATAACAATAAAAAATAATAAAGATAAAATAAAACAATGTCTAATGGTTATAAATAATATCTAATTATTCATTTTTAGAATAACTATTATATTAATTATTATTTTAATTGTTTTTTATTATTTATTGCTTATGAAACAATATGGAATTGCTTTGTAGTTCTCTTGTGAACGTATTTATGAGTATCAATTCCTGTAACAAAAGCAATAACGATGTTTATTTTTTATTTATAGTTCTGAAAATCATAGAAAATATTGACAAATACAATTTATTTTTATATTCTTTATTATAAAATTAGAATTATCTAACTTTATTAGAATTTTCTAATTCGAAGATTGCGATTAGCTTTCTGAAATATTTATTAATCAAAGGAGCCAATAATGGAAAAAGTTTTTAAAATTTTCTTACTTGTTATTCTTTACGTTTATGGGGCAGTTAGAATGCCTTATATGAAGAATCGCGATAAAATAAAATACATAAAAAACAAAAATACAAAATTAGAGAAAATGAATGTATTCATTGCCTGGTTAGGAATGTGCTTGGTTCCTCATTTATATGCTTTTACAAATATTTTTGGAAAATATGCAATGAAAATTACATTTTGGGGAAGAAGCTTAGCTGCTTTTCTCATGATATTAGACGTAGTTTATTTTTATTATATTCACAGAGAGTTAAGCAACAACTGGTCACCAATTTTAGAAATTCGTGAAAATCAAAAATTAATTACCTCAGGAGTTTATAAATATGTAAGACACCCAATGTATACACAATGTTGGGCTTGGGTTTTCTTACAGGGAATTGTTGCTTCCAATGCTTTTGTCTGGATTTTTGGATTACTATCTTGGGGATTTTTATATTTCACAAGAGTATTTAATGAAGAAAAACTGATGTTAGAAGAATTTGGTGATGAATATAAAGAATATATGAATAAAACAGGCAGAATATTACCAAAAATATTTTAATTAAAACTTTCATTATTATTATAAGGAGATTAAGTCTTTAATGCCAGATAGTTACTTAATAGAGTATTGTGCACCAACACTAGTCGGAATTAAAACAGGAAGTTTATTTTCTTTTGAAACCAATTCAGAAAAAGAATCAAACAAAGAAATTATAAAATTAAATAGATTATTCCGTAAAAAAGGACTTAGAGCTATTCCATTAAGAAGAAACAATAAAAGGACATTATTATACTTTTATCGACCGAGCCATTTAGCTAAGGATTTAAAAAATGTGGAAGTTAAAGAAATATTGAGCAAAAAAGGATATTGCTGTGAAAATCCAGACTTCTGTATTGTTCAGCTTATAAAAAAGCTTTCTTCAGAAAAAGCATTTCCTCATGAAATAGGTTTATTTTTGAGCTATCCACCATTTGATGTTAAATGCTTTATGAATAATCCTTTGGGCCAAGCCAAGTGTTTTGGATGTTGGAAAGTTTTTGGGAACAAAAAGGAAGCAGAAAAAATATTCGAAAAATATAAAAAATGTACTGAATTCTTAAAAAATGAACATAGGAAGGGCAAAACCTTAGCTCAGCTTGTTGTATAAGCTGGTTAAGCAAAATATATATTTAAGGAGATTATATTATGAATAACATTGCTGTAGTATTTTGGAGCGGAACAGGAAACACAAAAACAATGGCACAAGCTGTTGAAGAAGGTGCAAAATCAAAGGGAGCAAATGTTGAAGTAATAAATGCTACTGATTTTAACAAGGATAAACTTTGCAAATACGATGGAATAGCTTTTGGTTGCCCGGCCATGGGAGCAGAAGTTCTCGAAGAATATGACTTTGAACCAATGTTTGCTTCAATAGAACACTCTCTTTCAGGTAAAAAAATAGCATTATTTGGCTCTTATGGTTGGGGGGACGGACAATGGCTTAGAGATTGGGAAGAACGATGCAGAGTAGCTGGAGCAGTTATAGTAACCGCAAGTGTTAAAGCTAACGAAGCGCCAAGTAATGAAGAATTGGAACAATGTAAAAAACTAGGTGCTTCACTCTGTTAATTATTATTATAAATATAGCAATAATATAATTAGAAAATATATAACCACCCGCATAGCGGGTGGTTTTCTTATACAAAAAGTTCTGGCTATTTTATTAGCCAGAACGGAAGGAAATGTGTAATTAGTTGACTAGTTCAATAAGCAATCAGTTATCGGTATTGTCGTCTTTGTCTCCGCCACAGCCACCGTTTCCATGACCACCGCAATTACCACTGCAGAAAACTAAACTGTCATTATGAGAGAAATCATTTGCCATAACAGGCATAGACATGGTAAATAAGCAGAAAACTGCCATCAATTTGATTAATTGTTTCATTGTGTATCCTTTCGGTTTAGAAATGTCTAATATAATTAGATTTATCTAACTTTATTAGGTTGACCTAATTATATTAGGTGTACTTCATTTTTGTCAAGGATTTTTAATTTTAATATAAATATTTATGCTTACTTCAGTAAAAACAGAAAACAAATATCTAAAAAAAATAAATTGTCACGCCTCTTTCAGAGGCTCGCACACCCTCTCGCAATGACGATTTTAACAAGAACAGAGGTAGTGACAACAACTATAAAAATTCTTTCTAAAAAAATATAAATATAAAAGTAACAAATGAATAATGTTTATTAATTACTTGGACAGGAAACTTCAACCAATTCTTCTATGATTGTATGTAAATGATTTACCAGGTTAGAATCTGCGGCTTTATAATAAACTTCTTTACCTATTCGTCGACTTGTAATTAGTTTACTTGCTTTTAGTTGTTTCAAATGATGTGATACTGCAGGACTACTCATATTCACCAATGCTGATATGTTTATTACACATTCTTCACAATGACAGAGAATCCAAAAAATTCTAAGCCGATTTATGTCATTAATTGTTTTAAAAACCTCTGAAACAACCTGAAACTGTTCAAGACTAGGCATATGATCAAACTTTTCCTCTATTTTTTGACCATGATTATGAGGTAATTGATTTTGTAACATAAGTTGTTTCTCCAAAAAATTAATATATCATTTTTCTTTAGAAATGACAATTAAAGGGAAGAGAGTAGGACTTAAAGATGTAATAATTATATCTTGTTGACATATTTTTAAAATATAAGTATATTTAGATTAAACAATTAAACAATTATTTAATTGTTTAATCTATTATATCAAAAGAGAATGATTATGAAAAAAACATATAAAATTGAAGTTGATTGTGCGAATTGTGCCAATAAAATGGAAGAAGTTATAAATAAAACAAAAGGTGTTAAAAATGCCTCAGTAAATTTTATGACACAGAAATTGACAATATACTTTGATGATAATGTAGATATTGATTCTTTGATTAACGATATTAGGGATAAATGCCAAAAGATAGATGACGACTGTGATATTCTTATTTAGTTTTTATTGTTGTCGTTTTTATTGTTCCTTCTTTTTACAACACAATCTTTTTAACTAATTCAAAAAAATGCTTGAACTTATAACAAAAACACTGCTTGGAGCAATATTTATTTCATCTCTGACTTTTTATACTTTGTCTAATAAAAACAAATTTGAAATGACAAATAAACAAAAGCAGGTATTATTAAGAGTCTTAGCTTCGTCTTTTATTGTTTTCCTATTAGAATTTTTTAACGCTGATTCTTTTAATAAAATAAATGATTATATTTCATACCCTATTGGTAGATGGATACGTCTAGTATTTTATCTTATTGCATATTTTGTAATTGGTCATGATGTTCTAAAAAAAGCTTTTAGAGGGTTAAGAAATAAACAGGTTTTTGATGAAAACTTTTTAATGGCCTTAGCAACTATAGGAGCTTTTTCTTTGGCAATTTATAAAAATAGTGAATATCTTGAGGCTATTGCTGTGATGTTATTTTATCAGATTGGTGAGCTTTTTCAAAGTTATGCTGTTGGAAAAAGTAGAAAAAGTATTAGTAATTTAATGAATATCAGACCAGATTACGCAAATATTGAAGTAGATGGAAAGATAGAGCAGGTTTCACCTGACGAAGTAGAAAAAGGTAGTTTAATTATAGTTAAACCTGGAGAAAAGGTTCCTATAGATGGAATAGTTTTGGCAGGAGCTTCTAGCCTTGATACAAAAGCAATAACAGGAGAAAGTTTGCCTAAAAATATAGGTGTTAATGATGAAATAACTAGCGGTTCTATAAATTTGACAGGCTTATTAAAAATTAAGACTACAAAAGGTTTTGAAGAATCTACTGTTTCTAAGATTCTAGATTTGGTTGAAAATGCAAGTTCTAGAAAGTCTAAATCTGAACAATTTATTTCAAAGTTCGCCTCAGTTTATACTCCGATAGTTTGTTATCTAGCATTAGCACTTGCTATTTTACCTCCATTTGTTAGAATTATTTTTATGAATCTTTCGGGGGAATGGGGAACATGGTTTTATCGTGCTTTAACTTTTTTAGTTATAAGCTGTCCTTGTGCTTTGGTTGTTAGTATCCCCTTAAGTTTCTTTGCTGGTCTTGGTGGAGCAAGCAAAGAAGGAATATTAATAAAAGGTTCAAATTTTCTAGAAGCTCTATCAAAAACAGCTTGTGTTGTTTTTGACAAAACCGGAACCTTAACTCAAGGTGTTTTCAAAGTAAAGGAAGTCCATCACAATAATATAGAACAAGAAAAACTAATAGAATATGCTGCAATAGCAGAATCAGCTTCCTTACATCCTATCAGCAATAGTTTAAAAGAGGCTCATGGAAAAGAAATCGATTCTTCTAGAGTAGAAGATATAAAAGAATTAACTGGAAACGGAATTACTGCAAAAATAGATGGTAAAAATGTAGCTGTTGGAAATGATAAACTAATGAAGCTTTTAGGAATAGATTCTATTTTATGTCATAGCCTGGGCACAATTATACATATGGCAATAGATGGAGTTTATGCTGGTCATATCGTTATTTCTGATATAGTGAAATCATCATCAAAAGATAGCATAAAGGCTTTGAGAGATTTTGGAATAGATAAAATTGTTATGCTTTCAGGAGATGGAAAAAGTATTGCTGATTCTGTATCAGAATCAATTGGAATTAAAGAGACCTATGCAGAACTTCTTCCTCAAGATAAAGTTTCCAAAGTAGAAGAATTACTACAATCAATGCCTGCAAAATCAAAGCTTGTATTTGTTGGAGACGGAATCAATGATGCTCCAGTTCTTACTAGAGCTGATATTGGTATTGCTATGGGTTGTATAGGCTCAGATGCTGCCATTGAAGCGGCTGATGTGGTTTTATTAGATGACGATCCGATAAAGATTTCTAAGGCAATAAAAATATCAAAAAAATGTTTGAATATTGTTTATCAAAATATTTTCTTCTCTATCGGAATTAAAATTCTATGCTTGATTTTAGGAGCCTTAGGAATAGCAAGTATGTGGACTGCTATTTTTGCCGATGTAGGAGTAATGATACTAGCTGTATTGAATGGAATTAGAGCTATGTATGTTTGATTGATTTAAACATAAATATTTTTTAATAAAAATTATTTATGTAGAAATACTTATATGAAAGAAAATGTCTAATGGTTATATTGCATTTCTAATTATTCTGAATTAGAATAACTAATAGTGAGGGTAAAGGGTAAAGGGTGTAGGGTCTAGTAAAGGAGCAGAAAATTTGGAAATTAGAGTTTTAAGATACTTTTTGGAAACAGCTAATGAAAGCAGTATTACACGAGCTGCTGATAGGCTTTGTGTCTCACAGCCAACTATGTCCAAGCAGTTGAAAGAATTAGAAAAAGAACTCGGAGTAAAGCTTTTTACACGATCAAACTACAGCATAAAATTAACAGAAGCTGGGTTGTTGCTAAAAGAGCGTGCAGAAGATATTGTTAGTCTTGCCGACAAAACCTTAGAAGAGTTTAAGAATCTCGAAGATATCACAAGCGGAGATATTTATGTTGGGGCTGCCGAATCAGATTTGATAAAGTATTTTGCTGAAGCTGTAAAAGAACTTCAAGAAAAATATCCTAACATACGTTGTAATGTTTACAGTGGGAATAAAATAGATGTTTGTGAAAAATTAGATAAAGGCTTGCTAGACTTTGCTATAGTAACTAATTTTATAGATTTATCCAAGTATAATTTCTTAAAAATGCCTTCTCATGATATTTGGGGCGTATTAATGAAGAAAGGTGACAAACTGTCAAAGAAAAAACAAATTAAACTTGATGACCTTTCAAACCTTCCTTTAATATGCTCCAAACAGTGGCTTGAACATGGAATTTCTCAATGGTTTGGTGAAAAAGCTGAAAAAGCAAATGTTGTTGCAACTTACAATTTGGCTTTTAATGCTTCTATAATGGTAAAAGCAGGAATGGGCTACGCTTTGATTTACGATAAACTTGTAGATACAAGCGAAGATAGCGAGCTGACATTCAGACCTTTAAAGTCTGCACCCAAAGCAGAAATGCACATTATCTGGAGAAAGAAACAGAAGTTTTCATCTGTGGCGAAACTTCTGCTAGACGAGCTTAACCACCGATTTAAGAAATAGCTGCTTGCTAAAGCGTAATTATTGAAATTGTGTCCTGCGGAGCTTGTGTAAAACTAATTCTTTAGTCCAAATCAGATTATACAAATTTGTCTACATATATTGTTAGTGTCATAAGAATAGTTGATAAAAAACTAATGTTTGATAAAGCTTTTGCAAAATTATATGCTTTTTTTTACAAAAGACAGTATTAAAGCTACATTTAGATAAATTAAAATGAACCAGATAATTATTCATGTTGATATGGATGCTTTCTATGCTTCGGTAGAAATGCGTGATAATCCCTCTTTACGAGGGAAGCCCCTGATAATTGGTGCTTACCCAAATGAGCGAGGGGTTGTTGCTACATGCAGTTATGAAGCTAGAAAATTTGGCGTACATTCAGCGATGAATATAAAAGAAGCTTATCGTCTCTGCCCAAAAGGAATTTATGTACACCCAAATTTTGATAAATACAAAGCTGTATCCAGTAAATTACATGAAATTTGGAATACCTATGTTTCTGAAGCCGAATATATAGCACTAGATGAAGCTTATTTAGATGTTACAGAACAAGCCAAAGATTTTGATGGGGCAAGAGAAATCGCTAAAATTATAAAGCAGCGAACAAAATAATGTTGTGCCTTCCAGACACAACTACAAACCACACCCTAAACCAATAAAACCTAAAATTAAGCGCAGTTATTGTAATTATTCTTTATTGGGGTGAATCTTAGTTAAAGCTAGATTCAAAAAATATTCTGCTAAACTATTCTTTTTAATTGCGTCTTTTACTTCATTAATTGAATACCATTTGGCAG
>CAMJNS010000032.1 GCA_946407375.1 uncultured bacterium | reverse complement strand
TTTCGTTTGTAGTCTATATTTACAATACGTCATTGCAAGAGGCTGTGCGAAAAATCAATTTTTTACCCAAATTAGATTATATTCATTGTCTACATATTTGTCATAATAAGTATAGCGTATGGGCTTTAGCCCTGAAAGCTATACGTTTATGACAATTTGTAGACTATTAATTTAGATTCTCCAAAAAGCTTCATTAATTAAGGGAAAAGTTTGCGTTTGCCCTGGAAAACTGGCGGTGGGATGTTGTTATACTTTTTGTTCTATGATACATTACATAAAAGCAATTTATTATTGATTTATTACTAATTAATCAACCAGATTAATAAAAGCTTTTTATATGGAGTTTTAAATGTTTTTTATAGTTGATTTTTCTGCTCATGCTCGTTCATTCGGTGAAATTTTTATTAATATTGGAATTTGTATTCTTGCTCTGATTATTTTTCTTGTTTATCATGGCTATAGAGATGCTAAAAAGAGAAAAAGAGATAAGCAAATAGAAACCTTTGCAAAAAGAAAAAAGCTCAGATACTTACCATTTTTCGGCGAACCTCTAAAATTTAAAGATTCATTCAATTGTTTTAATGGTATGAGTGATCTTAGCTTTATAAATGTCATAGAAAAAATAGATAAAGACAAAGTCAGAATATATATAGGTGAATTACAATGGGTTAAACCTATGGGTCCTGTTCAGCTATCAAAAGGTAATTTTGATTTTTCTCCTTCAATGGGTATGGATTCAAGTTATGATAAATTTAAAAATTACCAGAACATGTGTGTTTGCTTTGATGATAGATTTGATTTACCTGATTTTGATTTAATGCGAGAAACTATTGGAAAAAAAGCGGCTGAAGTTTTACGATTGAACAATACAGAAGACATAGATTTTGATGAAGATAAAGAATTCTCTGATGCCTGGTGGCTTTCAAGTAATATGAATATGGTTGTAACAGAACTTTTTACCAGAGAAGTCAGAAAAAAATTCATGCAATACGTTAATAAAAATTATCGAATTGTTGGTAGGAAAAACATGTTGTTTATTATTGCAGATAAACTTTATGAACCTGAAGATTATATTAAAATAGAATCAGATATGCGCTCAATTGTAAAATTTCTAAGTTCAAATAAAAAATTTTATAATTCTGAATATGTTGAAAAAGACTATCTTTAATATTAATTTCTAAGAATAGGAGCCTTTAGACCAATCATACCAATAAAACCTTTCAACCAAGTTGCGGTTACTCAATGACGTTTTGCAAGTATTAGTAATTAGGAAAAGTAATGAGCGAAAAACTATTAACATTAACTGAAATAGCTGAAAAATTGCGAGTATCTAAACATACTGTTCAGGCTTGGATGTCTCCTAGTTCCCCAAATCATAAACCTGAATTTGCTAATATTGCTAGACATGCTGGAAGAAAAACTGTTTTTATTGAAGAAGAAATAGAAACTTGGTTAAATCAACGAAAAGGGGCTATTTTTTCCCAAGGCTTTTCAGAAACATCTGCATATTGGCGCGAAAGGTTTATTGCAGCTAGAGGATTGTTTAGAAATGTCATAAAAGCACCTGAAATAGGAAAAATACCAAGAAAAAACTTTAATAACGGTAAATTAGGGTTGGATTATGAGCCTTTATTGGTTTGGCTTAGTGATTCTGCAAATTCGTCTGATGTTATATCTGCTGTAAATAAATCAAATGGATTAATTATAGCTGTTCCTTTGGTTTGGTGGTTCTTAAGGAAATTTTGGAGAAATAAAAAACATTATAATTTGGCAAAAAAATTTTTAATAGAAGATAATATTTTTGAATTAGCTCCTATGAATGAAAATTCTTTACAGCGTTCGTTAGAACTTCCTATACAAGCAGGTGAATTATCTGTCCAATCTTATGCTTGTATAAATGCTTATGGCGGAAGTTCTTTACTTACTTTTAACCAAACTTTATTATCTACAAAAGGTTTGTCTGTTTGTTCAATGTAATAAGTGTCTGCTCAATAGAAAGCATTTTCTAAAAATACCCCCTTTCGTAAAGGGAGTAATTTTTTTATTACTTCAAATAAAGTTTATTTAAATTAACAAATAATAAATGCAAAACTTGTTAATGAAATTAAGCCATTTTTCAATAATTTTCTTTGCAGTAAAATTAACTATAAACCTATTGATCTCATTTATTTATCAATTAAAAATATACATTGAGCAGATACTAATTATAATATTTTTTTATTTAGTCTCTTTGTAAAAAAACTCTCCAAACTTCAATTTGGAGAGCTTCTTTTTGTTTGTATTTGCTACAGCTTATCTTTTTATCGGTGGTTTGTTGTTTTTTGGATTGTCTTGTTCTTCTGGAGGTAATGGTTTAATACCAAAATCACCTATATTAGCTTTACCAACTCTATTTTCTAGACGTTTCTGGAATTCTTTCTTATCAGCAGCATTTTTATAACCATCATCGTAAGTTATTCTCTTAGCTACTACCAAATCTTCAAGACATTGATCCATTGTAATCATACCTTCGCCTCTAGCTGTCTGCATCATAGATATGATTTGGTCTGTCTTATCTTCTTTAATACAACGTCTAACAGAAGTTGTTCCTAACAATACTTCATATGCCATTATACGACCTTGAGACATATATGCAGGAATAAGTTTCTGAGATATTACTCCTTTTATACTTGTGGAAAGCTGCATACGAATTGTTTGTTGTACATCACCCGGGAAGGAACCAACAACACGGTTTATTGATTCATAAGCAGAATTTGTGTGTAGTGTTGAAAAAACAAGGTGACCTGTTTCAGAAGCTGCAATTGCTAGTTTCATTGTTTCATTGTCACGCATTTCTCCGACTAGAATAACATCTGGGTCTTCACGTAATGCTGAACGCAAAGCGTTAGTAAATGAAAGTGTGTTAGAACCTAATTCACGTTGTGAAATAACACTTCGTTTATGTTGGTGAACAAATTCTATCGGGTCTTCAATTGTTATGATATGGTCATATCTAGTTCTATTTATATAATCTATCATTGAAGCCAGAGTCGTAGATTTACCAGAACCAGTAGCACCTGTAACAAGAATTAAACCAGATTTATTGTTACAAAGTTTTTCAAGAATAGTTGTATCTATACCTAGTTCAGCAAATGAAGGAACTGTATTTGGAATAATTCTGAATACTCCTGCCATACCATTCTTTTGCATGAAAATATTGGCACGGAAACGTGCGCAGTCTGGTATGTCATAAGAGAAGTCCAATTCCATCTTTTCACTAAATTCTTTTTTCTGATGATCATTCATTAAAGAATATAATAAAAATCTACTTTTTTCTGGTGTAATTATTTCAAAAGTCGTTCGTATTAATTCACCATGAATTCTTATGCTAGGAGGTACTCCAATAGATAAATGAAGGTCAGACCCACCAACTTCTTGCAAATAATACAAAAGCTCTTTCATATCTGTGATATTTTCTTTTGCATATTTACGTCTTAAAACCTTACTATCTGTGTTTTCAGGTTTTAAAGATTCTATTGTGATATCTTCTTTTTTTAGAATGGTGTCAAATTGGTCATTTGTTAGTTTTGAGACTACAGCTATTATTCTTTCTCTTTCGAATTCACTAGCACTATCATATAATCTTAAAAGACCTGGAATTCCTGGATAGTCTCTTCTTTTTAATATTTCTCTAGACCACCAAGAAATATCTGCATTTCTGTCAAAACAACTCATAATAAGGTCTTTTAAAAATGCATTTCTTGGATGTTTTGAAAGATTTTCAACAATTGTATGTCTTATTGAAATATCTTTATCATCTAGTTTAAATAAAAGCATACCTGCTACTAAATCAAATTTTTGAAGTTTTGAAATTGCTTCAATAGCACAGGTTCTAATTAAAGTTTTCTTCGAGTTATCTATAATAAAAAGAAGAGGTCTAATTGCTTCTTTAGAGCCAATTTCACCAAGAACTTGAAGAACATGAATCGTAAGATTTTCGTCTTCAGAATCTAAGCAGGCTAGTAAAGGATCTACTGCGTGAACCCCTAGTTTTATTAGAATATTTTTCGTATAATCAGAAATAAAAATTGATTCATCTTTTAAAAATGGTAAAAGCTCTTGAATTACTTTAGGATCTCTTACTTCACCTAGAGCAGTTAGTAATAAATATTTATTATCTTGATTTAAGGTTCCGAAGAATTCTTTTACAAAATCTATTACTTCCAACCCCATGATTTTCCCAAACAATTGCATTAAACATATTTTGGTTTCTTTACTAGCAGTTGGGAAAATAGCTAAAGCACCATTTACAACATCTTTACCCCAAGTTCCTAGGGCTTTTATGGCTTCTTGTCGAACTATTAAAGATTCATCGTCCAACAAAGAAAGCAAAATTTTCATTGAAAGCTCATTATGGATTTCCCCAAAACCTGCACAAATATATGGTGTAAAAACTCCTTTTTTATCGGCTTCCAACATCCTTTGAAAAAGGGTAAATGCTTTTTCACGTAAAATTAATGGAATTATTTTTATACATTCATATTTTTGTGCACTTGTACAAGTTTGGAAATACTCTTGTATAATATTGTATACAGAATCACCTTGTGCTATTAAAGCTTTTTTTACTTGCTTTCTTACTATCCAACTTGGATCACTAATCTTATCAAGAAAGGCTATTATAATTTTTTTGTCTGGTTTTCTTGCTAGTGCATCAATAGCAACTCTTTTTATTTCATCACTTTCTTGACTATTAAGAAGTTCAAGAAGATTATCTTGTTTAATAAAACCTAGTTCGATAGATAAGAAATATGCCCAAAATCTTACTGTTGTGTCTGTAGCTATTGTTAAAGAAGGAAGAATATCTTTTAAAATTGTTGGGTAGTTTATTACGACTTGTACTGTTTTCTTCTGAATATTTTCATGTTTACTGCATAAAGCAACGGGTAAAATATTAGAAATTATTTTTCTTTGTTTATCAGAATTTTGTGATTGTAATAAAGAAGAAAGTTTATCTAAGGCAGTATCATTGTCTAAATAATCTGTACTTCTAAGCTTATCTTGAAGACTTAGTACAATTTCTTCTATCATAAAGTTTTATCCTTTTTGCATAACCTACTAAACAAATTATCTGTTTTAGTAATCATTTTCAAGACCATTTTACTTTATATGTATTTATTGGGCGACTAATTCCTTTAAATTCGTGAGCACCATTATCTTCTAAAGTAAAAATGTTACGATCAATTTTTGCGTAAGTGAATTCTGAAATTAATATTTCAAATGCATCTGTTATACCTTCTAATCTTGACGCAAGATTTACTGGATCACCCATAACATCGTTTTCTGTTCTGATTACAGAACCAGTATTTATAGTGATTCTGACAGCAAGTTTTCTTTCTTCTGGAGCAGTATTATTATATTCTACTAATTTCTTTTGTATTTCCATTGCTGCTAATAGAGCATTATTATGTTCTTCAAATACTACTAGGAAAGCATCACCAATTTTCTTAAGTGGTTCTCCACCATATTTTAAGAATACGGGTTTTAATATTTCATCATGCTGTTTAACCATAGACATGATTTCAGAAAGTGAAGCTTTAGAACTGAATGAAGTAAAGCCTTTAACGTCTGTAAACATAATTGAAAGTTCTTTAGTATGGCTTTCTTTAATGAGTTCATCGTATTTTTCGAGTTCTTCCAATGCCATTCTACGTTTTTCAAGAACTTCATCAAGATGGTTGTCTGAAAGCATAACTTTATGTTGACCCTTACTAAGAAGAGCATCGGCAGATACGGTTCCGCCAACACTTTCAATTAAATCTACTAAAGCTTTTTTATCTATTTCATTTTCTAATGTTTGTATATATTCTGTAAGTGGTTCGGTAATAAGTATTCCGACGCCTAAGAAGAATTCTGTTAAAGCACCTTTTAATCTAAAGTCATCGAAGAAGAAGAACTTAGCAAGAATCTTAACTATGCGTTTTAATATATCAGGTTCTTCATTATCTAATATATTATCCATTATATCAAAAGCAACTTTTCTATCTTCAATAGTATCTAAAGCAACAACACAACATAGTCTATAAGCTTTATTCGGAGATTGCAAACCTTTGATAAGACCTTGTGGATTGTCTTTATAAAGATTTCCGAGAATTTTACCTACTTTATCGCCATCTTCAATAGTTATTAGATCTGATCTGTTATTTAATGTTTTTCTTAACATATCATTAAATGCTTGTGAATTATGGCTAGAAGCTTCTAACATCAAATCCAACATGACATTTGGAGGACAATGTTCCATAAATTTTTCTACAGAAGTAACAGAAGTTGGAGAAGGGTGTTTTGCTAAACAAGATACTAATGAATGAAGATTCTTTAAATTCTTTTCTACTTGTAGCTGTCTACAAACTACTTTTAAGTCATTTTCAGATAATATAGGCCAAGCTGAAACTGCTTCAGAAACATAGTATCTTACTGTTTCATTAGAATGGCTGAATCCAAGAAATACTGTATTATGTAACTGTGGAGCATCAGCTTTCTTCAATAATTGAGAAAGCCATTTTGCAACTTTTTCTTCAGGGTGAGTTAATAAGTTAAGAACTGTTGTAACAACATCTTTAGACGTAACAGCAGGGATAGATGAAAATACATTTTCTATACGATATTCATCACTGTTTTCTAGGAACTTAATAACTGCAGGAACAGCTTCTGGATTATTCATGGAAAGTAATGCTGAAACTATATGAGGCAATAAAGATGGCTCAGTTCCGTTTTCCATTATGTCTATAAGAACTTTTACAGCTTTAGGACCAATCATAATTAATGATTTTCTAGCCCAAAACTTGATGTCTTCAGAAGGGTCATTTAAAACTTTTACTATTGAAGTAACAGAAGCCTCACCATAACTAACGAGACAATTTGCAGAAGCATTACGTATTGGCCAATTATCATCACCTAAAAGTTTTATTAATACATCTATTACTTTTTGATCAGGTGAAACTTTCTGCAAAACTCCTAGAAGAAATAGTCTTTCTTGTTTGTTTCCATTTTCTAGAATTTTAATTATAGGAATAAAAGCTAATCCACCAATAGAACCAATAACTCTAATCGCTTGGAATCGTAGATTTTCATCTTCTGAGTTTAAAATATTTAATAATAATTCAAGATTTAAGTTGTGTATTCTTGTTAAACAATCTGCAGCAAAATCAGATACTATTCTATCTTGTATTGCTAAGCAATTAATTATTTCTTTTACGGCAGAATCTGATTTTAGTTTGGCTAAGTTTTCAATTGCCAACATTTGAATTTCTTGGTCTGGGGTAAGAAGAAGTCGTTTCAATAAAGGTATTGATTTTTCATCAAGTAAATTTACTATAATATTAATAATATCATATCTTATTAATGAATTAGCTTTGGGGAAGCAAGAAGACAACTGGTCAAATGCTTTTGTTCCTAATTTTGTTAATTGTTCTGCAGCTAATCTTCTAATAGCCCAAGAACGATCTGACAAACCACCAATAAGGTAATCAATTGCTTTAGGAGTTCCTAATTCTCCTAAAGAATTTAAAATAGAAAATCTTAAAGCAAAATTGCCATTCTTATAAAAATTGCTTATTTCTGGTAATACAGAATCTTTTCCTATTTTTACAAATAAAGCTATTACACTATGATTAGGAATTTTAGACGGAGTTATTATTATTTTTCTTAAATCATCTAATATTAATTCATCAAATGAAAGTAATTGTTCAAAAACAAGCTTTCGAATAGACCAGTTTGAATCATTTAAAAGAGGGTAGAGTAACCGAGCATTTTCGATATTTTTCTTAAATCCTAAACCTCTAACAGCATAGCTTCGTAATTCAGGCTCAGGATTTTGTAAGCCTTTTTTTAATACTGCAACAGATTTATCATCAGAAATATGACCAAGAATGTTTAGTATCCAGTAATATTGGTCTATATTATGTTCATTAACTAGTTTTTCTAATATTGAAGATAAACCTTCTCCCCAATTGGAAAGAGTTTTGGCAGCGATTTCTCTTTTTCTCCAAGAAGTATCACTAAGTACATTTACAATAGCAGTACAAGACTTTTCACTATGTTCTTTTATTAACTCATCTAAACCTTCACGCCATAGTGTCTCATCATTGCTTGTTATTAATTCATATGGAGAATGATTCATTTTTTCCTCAAATAGGGCTAGTATATGCTTATTAGATTATCATATTATTAAATATATTAAAAGTCTATTATAAATAAATATATATATTTATCTAATTTTTACAAAAAAAAAACTCAGATATAAATCTGAGTTTTTTTTGAGTCTTAATTATTCTCTATTTGCCATTGGATATAATGAACGAATTGTTCCACCCATGGTGTAAAGTTGCCAAGTAAAGGTTTCACCATTGATATCAGCTTTGAAAGCTAATGAACCAGGAATACTACCATTAGCACGGCAAGTTTCAATAGCTATATGACCAAGAGCTAATATTGCCATTGGTGAATGTTGAAGAGTGAAACCTCCTTTTGGTTTCTTAGCATTTGGTAAAGGACCATTGCCATCTGGATCCCAATTAAAGCTACCAGTATACATTCTTGGATTGCCAATAGCTTCTACAGAACTAATGTATTCTGTGCGGCCTTTTCTTTCATCTGTATAGTATCTATACCACCAATGGTAACCAGATACTTTTGTTCCTTTGATTTCTCCTGCAATAACATGTTCGAAACCAGCACCAGCACCAAACCAGTTATTGATCATATCATCAATAGTTGTATTTGTTACTTTCAATGCTTCTTTAATGCAGGGGTCATTCTGGATTGAATAGAAGAATTCTTTAATGGCTTTGCCATGTTTACTCATTTCAGGAGTATTTGTGCGTGGATCAAATAAGTCACAAAGCTTTACGCATTTATCATAAGCTTCAGGAACTTTAGTAGTAATATCTTTGAAAAGTTTATTTTCGTATTTGCTACCTTCATGTTTTTGTACTTTAACTGAAGCGGCTTGATCTAAGTTTTTTAAGTTCTTAGATAGTTGGGTTATTTTTTGAGCTAGCGCAGAATTACCACCGTTATTGGGTTTATTGTTATGGGGTTTGTTTCCGTTATTGTTATGACCTTTACGGCTAGTATTTTTATTAGTAGTTTTTGTTGAACTAGTGCTTAAAGATAAATATTCATCTTCTTCTCTAGCATCAATAGACTGAGAAATTGCAGCTTGCAATTCTTCATCTGTAGTAATTAAACCAATAGCAATACTATTGCTTAAAGTTCTTCTCAGTTTTACATCTTCAATAGCATTAAGCTTTTCTGTAAAATCTGGGGTTCCTTTTGCAGCATTAACAGGGGTAGACAAAGCTACGAGCGACAACATAATAATAGCGACTAAAGACAGTGACTTACGCATTCCTTGCTCCTTACTAATTACTATATACTTATTGAGCTTAAATAAACTACCTTAAAACAAATAATTTTTGGTAGTCATTTAACTATATCATAAAATATTAATAACCACAAGGGGGATAATATATTTTTTTTAAAATTTATGTACACAAAAAAACACCCAAATTTCTTTGGGTGTTTTTTATATTCATATAAATTTATATTATCAATCCCAGCGATGGTTGATGCTTGCAATTACACCAAATGAACTCTGAGTTCCCCAATCCTGTTTTACGGTCATTGGGAAACCAATGTTGGCCTGCCAAGAATCACCGAAGAATACCATACCAAGTGTTAATTCAGCATTTGTTCCGTCTGGACCCCAAATGTTTGTTGGAGCTTCATAACTATCAAATTCAAGTTCGCCTACTAGAGAGAAGTTTCTGTTTACTCTGTAGTCTAAACCTGTTCTGAAGATAAACTTGGTTATATCATCAGTAGAGTCGTTAGCTATAGCCATATTGAAATGAGAATTCCATTTGTCATCAATCATTCCAGAATATGCGGCACCTGCTTCAATCCAAGAGCCTTCAGTTGCACCAGTTGGTGAACGTGGAACTACACCACCACGTGGTTCTTGTTTTGTTTTACGTCCACGATTTTCATCAAGAAGAGCTCTATGATAGTTTCCACTGGCAAATCTACCTTCTAAGTGCATTGTTACAGCGTGAGTTCCTTCAAGATTCTTCCAAACTTGATAACCTATTTTTACGCTTGGATCAAACATACCATCAAGTTTTGAAGCTTCACCGCCTATTCGTTTTTCTTCCCAGGTCTGGAATGGAACAGTAACACCAGCGAAGAATTTATGTCCAGTATAGTTCAAATGTAAATTTGAATAGGTTCTATAACCATCAATAAGATTCTTTTCGCCATTAAAATATTTTAAATCTTCATATTTGAAACTGAAACCTACGTTCCAAGTTGGTAAATAAGGAATTAAAGCACATTCAGTATTGAACAAACCACGATAACCATTAATGTTTGTAAAATATGGATCAAAATCGATTGGCTTTAATTCATCTGGCAAACGATATCTTTCTTCTCTATAAAGATTATGAGTGCTAATACCAACAGAGTCTGCGCTAACAGAAACATTAGAAGGTTCAGATGATGGTGCAATATAAGGAACATCAGGTGCTGTAGTTGGAACAGCTGGAGGAGCCATTGTTCCGCTGCTGTATACCTGATTAGGTGCCTGATTTCTTGGAGCTGGAGGAGCTGAATATGGTGCAGCTGCACTATAACCGTCATACATACCAGGAGGTGGCGGTGGTGGAGCAATTAAAGAACCTGAATCAAAAGATGGAGCACTTACACTTGGCTGTTCAATTTGCTGATTGTAAGCAGGAGCATTATTACCATAATTTGCATACCCGTTATTGGCTGGAGCAGCGGCTGCCATTTGCCAAGGTTGAGCAGAAACATTTCTATTGCTTGCTTGTTCTACTTCTAATGATGGAGCAGATGCAGAATAATTTGTTTCATGATATGTTGCAACAGGACTAGCTGATTTTACTGAAGCACCTGGAATTACTAGAACATCACCAACTTTAAGTCTGTTAGGATTAATACTGGGGTTAGCCTTAGCAATAGCTTGCCATTTAGAAGTTGAACCTAGACAGGTTTTTGCAATTTTACCTAAGGTATCACCTCTTTTTACTGTGTAAGTTCCATTGCTGCTTACAGCATTTGAATAATAACTTGCATCAGCGGATTCAGAATCTTCAGCCATTTCAGCGACTTCGTGTTCAGCTACTAAAGGTGAATCTTCAGCTACAACATTACTGCTAGCTACTGTTATAAGTTTCTGTCCAACAAAGATTCTGTTGCCATTATCTATGTTGTTCAATACCATAAGATCTTGCCATCTGTTTGGATCACCATAAACTTTCATGGCAATCTTTGGTAATGTGTCACCTGCTTGGACAACATACTCATTTTGTATGCCAGCATTCCCTGAATTTGCGGAAGTTACAGTAGGAACTGCAACTGGAGGTCTATAACTTACCTGACCAGAAACATTAGCCGCAATCTGTGGAGGTGCTGACATCAACTGCTGCTGGGCAGATTGAGCATCAGGACCAACTTCTTCCCAATCGTTATACTGAGCGCTGGCAATAGCCTGAGCTGACATTATCATTCCCATTGAAATAATAGCAGCTAAAACCGGATCCTTAGCTCGGAAGTAATTAAAGCATTTCATCTTCGACCTCCAGGTCATTCAAATAAATTACAATTTCCAAATTTTTTTGAATTGCGATTTAAGCAATTTTGAGTAACCATACCAATCTGCATATGAGATTAGCTCTTCTTTTTTTTCTTTATCGACAGGTCCTGCAATTTTATTAACAATTAATCTAACATGTTGTGAAGTTGTTTTTGCCATAAGATTGCCAGGAGTTCCGCCTTCTAAAACAGAAATTAGTTTTCCATCACAGAATTTCTCAGATAGGTTCATAACAATTGAGAAAGTGTTAACTAACCCAGCTTCGCTTACGATTAAATGAGAGGACGGATCGCTATTAAGAACGTTTGTGCCGAAACCTACGATAATAAATTCTGGCATAAACTGCGTTAAGATTTTTTCGATGATTTCCTTAAGGCAGACTCGATATTCCCTGTCGCCGTAGCCGGACGCAAAAGGAATATTTAGGTTATAACCTAGAGCACCTTTTCCACCCATTTCTTCATAATGTCCAGTCCCTGTTGTTCCTGGATATTCATGAATGGAAATAGTCAAGACATCTTTTCTGTGATAGAAAATTTCTTGAGTGCCGCTGCCATGTTCAGCATCTAAATCTATTATTGCCACTCTTTTCTTGCCAAATTTCTTTGTTAAATAATGAGCTCCAGCAGCCATAGGATTTACTAAGCTGCCATAACCTGTTGAAGTTATGCCTGAGTGATGTCCAGGCATAGCAGTTAGACAAAATGCTCTTTTGGCTTCTTGGCTCATGATCTTGTCAACAGCATCTAAAACTCCACCAGCTCCGAATCTTGCTATTTCAAAAGACTCTTTTATTAGTGGTGTTTTAGGATCTAGTTTTTCAAGACCAGAGTAAGCTCTTTTATGAAGCTCATTTAAGAAATTTGCATCATGAATGTCGCGTAAGCGTTTCATTGGAGCAATATCTGCTTCCTTAGCAATTCCTTCCCACAAATTGTTCAATTTCAGCTCTTTTATGATAGAAGAAAGCCTCCCGCCTTCTTTACCTGCAGTAAGCTGATCATGTTCTAACAATTTTTCGTTATACATGATAATTGCTTCATTTGTGGTTTCTGCCATAGAACCAGCTATTCTCCTTGTGACAGTTATATCTGTTTTATCGGCATAGAATGTATTTTATTTAACCATTTAGAGTTATTTTTATTTCTCTGTTTATGATTGGTGTTATATGGAAATAGTAGATTTTTAATCTCATATTTTGGGTTTGCCTTGTATAAAATCTTGTGCTATATATTACTCAAATTAAGTATTGTTCTTCTATTTTGAAAAGATAGAACTTTTTAGATTTCTAAATAAATATAAGAATACTATTAATAAGGATGTATATGTTTTACGGAATAAAAAATATTAACGAAATAGAGTTATTGATTTCTGAAAACTACATAGAATTACCTGAAAAGCTTTTAAATAGCATTAAAGTATATGGAATAATTTCACCTATAGTTTTGGCAAAAGATATGGTTTGTGACGGACATAAACGTATACTTGCCTGTAAAAAACTTGGAATAAAAGAAATTCCTGTTATTGTTGTTGATGGAGACCCAGTTGATCTTTTATTTGAATTGAATGATAGGGAATTTAATATTAATCAGATTGCGATTTTAACAAAGGGTCTTACTGACAATCAAATCTTAAATCTATGTAAAAAAGTAGGCTTTTCTAGTTCTCCTCAAATGGTTTTTGCAATTAAATATCTTTCTAGTCTTTTGGAAGAAGCACCTGAACTTTATGAACATCAGCTTCCTGCTAATATATGGCGTGAACTTGGTCATTTAGGTGTAAATATTGATAAATATGCTTATGATTTATTAATGATGCGTGGAACTGTTAGCGAAAAAAGAAATATAGCTGTTTTTCTGCATCAAGCACAAAGAAGAGGTGAATTACCAGATTCTATAAAAGCTGAAAAGGCCGAAGATATATTTCCTTTATTACAAAAAACGGCACAACCTCGAAAAACAGAAGCTTATGAAAAATTTGAAAAGGCAATAGAAAATATAAATTTGCCTAATAATGCTAGTTTAAAGATTGACCCAACTTTTTCACAACCTGGTGTAACTGTAACTCTATCATTAATTCGTTCTGAACTTGAAAAAATTGAAGAAACCAAAAAAGCAATTCAAAAATTATTTAATGAGGTTCCAGAACTCTAATGGAACTTTTTTATGAAAATCTTTATATTGGAAGCGAAGTGGTTAATGACCCACTAGTTTTAGATATAAAGAAAAAGATTAAATATAACAGGGAACATATAGTTGACGGAGAGGTTCATCCCGGTAAGGGCTTATTATTAACCAAAAATAAAGGAAAATTTATAAAAGTCTGTCCCTGTAGATGTGAAAAAACCTGGTGTGGATATTGGGTAGTAGAGTGGGGGTTCGGTTGCCCTTTCGGGTGCGAATATTGCATAGTTCAAAATTATCAAAGAGCTGGTGATGCAACTCTTTATGTTAATTTTGAAGATTGTAAAAAAGAAATAGTAGATTTACGTAAAAATGTTAAAGGTTCTATAAGGTTGGGAACTGGTCATTTTGGTGATCCTATGGGGTTTGAAGAAATTTATCCTTTAAATCAGGCTATTATTGAGTGGACAAAAGGTATGCCTGATTTCACTGTAGAAGTAAAAACTAAGAGCAACTATATAGAGCCAATATTAAAATATAAAAATGCTAAAAATCTAACTATGGCATATTCCCTAAATAGTATAGAATCTGCCAATTTGCTTGAACATAAGACTGCCAGTATTGAAGAAAGATTATTGGCGGCAAGAGACGTAGTTAAAGCAACCAATTGTAATATTGCTTTTCATTTTGAACCTATAATACCAGTTCATGATTGGCGGAATAAATACTTAGAAGTATTTGAACTTATGGAGAAAATATTAAATGGTATAGAGATAAGTTGGATATCTTTAGGTACATTTAGGTTCCCCAAAGGTTTTCAAGAATATGTTGAACTCTATCACCCTGATACTGGTATATTTGCGGAAGAATTTTATCCTTGTTCAGATGGAAAAATCAGGTATTTTAGACCTTTAAGAGAAAATTTATATTCTTTTATTAGAAATGAAGCTTTAAAGAGGTTTCCAAAATCGGTAATATATTTATGTATGGAAACTCCAGAAGTCTGGGAAAGAGTTGTTGGTCATAAAATGCAGCCTATGGAACTTTACAATCAAATGTGTAAAAGAGTATCAGAAAGATGTATTTAATATATGATTAACGTATTATTCTAAGCATATTCAAAATAATAACTATTATAAATAATGGCCAGACTATAGATTCTGGTATTCGATTAAAACATTGACCAAAATATTCTTTTATAAAATAAAATCTATCAATTTCTTCTTTATATGTACCTTTAGTTCTTCCTTCCAAGTCTCCATGATAAGTGCAATAAACGCTACCGACTCCGTCTAAATCAGTTCCTAAATATTGACATTCTGGTGATGGTTTACTAGGGCGACTTTTTAAGTAATCACCTTTTATTAAAATATCTTCATCATAATCTGACATCATTTCTTTAGAATCCATATTATACATTTCTACAGCACCCTGTAAAACTCTCTGATTTGAATAACAAGCTTTAATACCACCACTGCCTGCACCAACTTTTTTATAACTATTTGGTCCAAAAAAAATATAAAGAGGAATCCCTACCAAATATATATTTAGTAAAGTGACAAGCCAGCGCAATTTGTTATTTTTTTTATTCTTTTCCATATTTGGTAAACTTTCTTTATTTTTTTCTTCTTTTATATATTTTTCTTTGGGCTTTTCTCGCAGTAAACGCCTTTTTTATTTTAGACTTTTTGTTTATAAAGCTAATGCTTTGTGGTAATCCTTTTTAATAAAGAATAAGGCCAAACTAATGATTCTGGTATTCTGCTTAAACAACCTTCCATATATTCTTTAACTTTGTTTCTTTGACCACATTTTCCAACTGTTTTTCCTTCCACATCTCCATGATAAGTGCAATAAACCATACCGTCCACGTCTAAATTTTTCCCTACATATTGACATTCTACTGTTGGGTGACTAGGGGGACCTTTTAAGTAATTACCTTTTATTAAAATTTCTTCATCTAATAATGACATCATTTCTTTGGAATCCATATTATACATTTCTACAGCACCCTGTAAAATTCTAATATTTGAAAAACAAGCTTCTTGGCGGGTATTATATTGTTTTGGTGGAATTAAAATAAATGCAATTAATCCTATTAAATAAAAATATCCAAAGGCATTATTTAAATGAAATTTCTTTTTATTGTTTTCCATACTTTTTTTATATTTTACCTGTATTTATTGTTTTCTCTTTTTTCTCTAGCTTCTCTAGCTTTTTCTCGTGCTTCTCTCATTCGTTCATCCCAGACTTTTTCATATAGATGATTATGAACAATATATGGTCGCGATGAATATCTTTTTATACCTAATAACCCTGGCTTATAGTTTGTAACCCAATGGTCTCCACGTTCGGCTTTATAATAAATATCGCGATCAACAGAAATCATTTTTTGTTGAGAAACTTTGTCTTTATCTCCTAGAATTAGATAATAAGAACGATGTTCATGTTCTCTTCCTTTTCTATCTTTAGTAACATATCCTGTTTCTTTTCTATTTAAAATATATTCTGTAGTTGTAATCGTTTTTGAATGTATATCAAAAGCATTTATGATACGTATTATTAAATTAGAGGAAAATAGAAAGCTAAGGAAGAATAAAAAAATAATTATATAATGGTTACCATTTTGAATATCTAATGATTCAGAGAAATAATTAATTATAAATAATACAAAACAACCAAATTCTAGAAAACATGCAAGAAATGTTAAAGACCATAATTTTATATTGATTGTCTCTACGACATTAAAAGGCGAAAGCATATTCCATAATATCAAAGAAAAAAAAGATATGAATACAAAGAGATATGATGCTCCATCTAAGGAAGATATATCACTTTTTTTACTAATACCCTTCATCGAATTATAACGTCTTTGGTAATAGTTAGTGCTAGATGAATTATAATTAAAACTATTATTATTAAATGAATTAGGTTGAACTCTACTGTTTCGAAATGATGAAGAATTAGAGTAGAGTCTATTTGTTTGATTTGAATTATTCATATATGCTTGTTTGATGACTTCTTCACTTTAAAGTTAAGAAGTCATCAAGAAGTTGTTTTTTACTCTAAATAAGTGTAGCCATATAAACCAGAACAGTAGATTGCTAAGAATTCTTTCCCTTCTTTATTGGTAATCTTGCCTTCTTTGACAGCTGCAGAAACCCAGGTTTCTATTGTTCTGACAAGCTTTTTAGAATCGTATTGAACATAGTCAAGAACATCTGAAACAGTTTCGCCAGCTATTATTTCTTCAACATTATAACTACCGTCATCATTAATGGTAACGTGAACAGTATTGGTATCACCGAAGAGGTTATGCATGTCTCCAAGTATTTCTTGGTAAGCTCCAACCATGAAAACTCCTATGTAGTAATTTTCATACATTTTAAGAGAATGTAGAGTTAGTGTGGGGTTGTAGCTTCTGTTGCCAATAAAGCGTTCTATTTTACCATCTGAATCACAGGTTATATCTTGGAGATTTGCTCTGTGAGTTGGTTTTTCGTCTAGTCTATGAAGAGGCATTACTGGGAATAACTGGTCGATAGCCCAATGGTCTGGCAAAGATTGGAACATAGAGAAGTTACAGAAATATTTTTCTGCAAGAATTTTGTCTAAGTCAGTTAGTTCTTCCATGCCGTGTTTGGATTCTTTTGCTAACTCTCTGATTTCATGAGCAATACTCCAGAATATTCTTTCTACTTTTGCTCTATTTTTAAGGTCTAATAAGCCTAGACCAAACAAATCCAAAGATTCTTCTCTAAGCTGTAAAGCATCATGCCAACATTCAATCATAGTTAAATCTGTGATTGAATCAAGAACAGTAAACATATCGCGAACTAATTCGTGATCGTCTTTTGTAATTATTGCCTTTAGTTCTTCGATTGAAGAATGAGGAGGACAGGTGCTTTCCAAGACGTTGAATACCAGTAGAGAGTGATGAGCAGTTAAAGCTCTGCCTGATTCTGTAATCAGGTTAGGGTGGTTGAGATTGTTCTTGTCGGCTGCTTCTTGTAATGCTGATACGGCATCGTTTGCATATTCCTGAATAGAATAGTTAATACTACTTGAAATGGTCGTTCTAGTGCCGTCATAATCAACACCCAAACCACCGCCTATGTCGACATATTCTATATTACAGCCCATTTTACTCAATTGAACAAAGAACTGTGAAGATTCTTTCAAACCGTGTTTGATTTTGCGAATGTTAGTAATCTGGCTGCCAAGATGTGCATGAATAAGTTTTATGCTATCTAGCATATCTTCACTTTTCATATATTCTACGGCTTCGACTATTTCCATCGGAGTAAGACCGAACTTGCTCTTGTCGCCGCCCGATTCTTCCCATTTGCCGCTGCCGAATGCTGCTAATTTGATTCTTACACCAATATTGGGCTTAACATTATGTTCTTTGGAAAGCTTAGCCATGAGTTTAAGCTCGTTAAGCTTTTCAGCAACTATAAATATTTTTTTGCCCATCTTTGTTGCTAGTAAGGCTAATTCAATAAATTCTTTATCCTTATAACCATTACAAACTATTATTGTATCTGGGTTTTCTGTCATTCCAAGAACAGCGTGAAGTTCAGGCTTAGAACCTGCTTCCATACCTATATTGAACTTTTGCCCATATCGAACTATTTCTTCAACAACTGGTTGCATCTGGTTTACTTTTATTGGATAAACAGTATGATACTGACCTTTGAAATTGTATTCTTCTGAAGCGTTTTTAAAGCATTTCGCTAAAGTCTCTATGCGTTCGTCTAATATATCTGGAAATCTTAATAAGACCGGACAAGAAACATCTTTTTTCTCTAAATCATCAAGAAGTTCTTTTATGTCAATTGCTTTATTAGGGTCACGGTGGGGCATTACAACTACATTGCCTTTGTCATTTACTCCAAAATAACCAATACCCCAGCCGTCAATGTTATACAATTCGGCTGAATCTTCAAGACGCCATTTTCGCATAGCTTTAACCTCCAGAAAGTTATTGAGGGTACATACTAATATTAAAGATATATTTTGACAAGTTATATTTTAGAGCAATGAAGTAAGAGTGAGAGTAGTCATAAGTTAGTAGTTTCTTTTTAGAATATTTTCTTTAATACGCAAAAAGAGAGGTAATCTGTGGGTCTTGTAATTTGTTGACAATTATTATTTTGTATACAATAATAAAGTCAAGCAAAGAATCTATTAAGGTTATATTTATGGATAATAAGGGTGAAAGAAAACAATTTAGTATTGAGAATGCATTTTATATTTATTTAATAGGTGTATTATTCTTTGTTTTATTAAAACCTGTTCCTAACTTCAAAAGACATCCTAATAATCGTGAAAAAACTTGTTTCTTTAATCAGAGAATTATACAGGGCGCTGTAGAAATGTATAATATGGATGTTAAAAAAGATGAAGAAATGAATAATTTAGACATTGATATTTTATTTAAAGGTAATTATTTAAAAGAAATTCCCAAAAAACCAGAGGAAAGTTGTCAATATGTAGGTAGTGATTTGAATAAGAGTGGCGTAGTTTTTTGTCTTTATCATGGTGATGTTGAAGGTAAAACACAGGGCTCAAGAAAAAAGAGTATTTCGAATAAATTTAATTTTAACGAAAATTTAGAACAATTACCTTATGCTTTAGGCTGGCCTATAGTTATTCCTTTTATTATTTATTTGAATGTTGCCTCTCATTAATATAACCTAATTTTAAAAAACTTGTGTAAAAAAAACTAGGGTAGTATCATATAAGCACTTTAAAGGATTGTAGAAAGATTATTTAATTTATGTTAAATCGCTTTTTGGTTTTTGTTGAAGCGATACAGGAGTTTTTATGATACAGATTAACCGCAATGATCCTTGTCCTTGTGGCAGTGGTCTAAAATATAAGAAATGTTGCATGAATAAAATGACTTCTTATGCTGAACACCAGCTTTCAGAATCATATTTCAGACGTTATCGTATAAAATTAAAAACCCCTGAAGATATACTTGGAATAAAAGCAGCAGGTAAACTTGTTGTAGATACTCTTAAGCTTTGCGAAGCTTCTATAAAACCAGGTATGACTACAGATGATATAAATACTCTCGTTCATGAATATACTATTAACCATGGAGCAGTTCCAGCACCTCTAAATTATCATGGTTTTCCAAAAAGCGTTTGTACCTCTGTAAATGATGTTATTTGTCATGGTATCCCATCAGATAGAAAACTTCTAGAAGGTGATATAGTAAATGTTGATGTTACCTCTATATTACATGGTTATCATGCTGACGCTAATATGACATTCTTTGTTGGTGAATGTTCTGAAGATGCTAAAAAAATAGTTAATGTCGCAAGAGAATCATTAAAACGTGCTCTTACAGTTGTAAAACCTGGCAAGAGAATCGGTGATATTGGTTATACTATTCAGGAATACGCAGAAGGGCAGGGGTGTTCTGTTGTTCGTGACTATATTGGTCACGGTATAGGTAGAGGTTTTCATGAAGCTCCTGAAGTTCCCCATTATGGAAGAAAGAATACTGGTATAGAACTAGTTCCCGGTATGGTTTTTACTATTGAACCAATGATTAATTTAGGTGAACCTTATTCTAGAGTTCTTTCTGATAATTGGACTGCTGTAACAACTGACGGTTCTCTTTCTGCTCAGTTTGAACAAACAATTCTTGTTACAGATACTGGTTATGAAGTTTTGACTCCATACGAGCTTTAATTGCTCTGATTAAAGATTTGCTTGAAAAATAATATATTATTTATAAATTTATTTATTCTAAATCTATAATAAATATTATTTTTGTCAGGCAATAAGATGATATCTAAAATTTTTAAAACTCTATTTATGAAAAAATATAATTCGAAGCTAGTTTTATTAATTCTTTTTGTAGAAATATTTTTGATTTTAGGTATTACTTTTATTGTCAAAACTTTAGATTATGAAAATTATACAGAAAATAAGTTTATAGAAAAAACACATAAAGTTTTAGAAAAAGTTGCTTCTGAAAAAGATGTTAACGAAATCATAGAAGAAGGTGGGAAAAGATTTAATAAACTTCTAACTTCTTTAGATATTGCTCAAAATTCATTTGCTTTAGCTATTAATTCTAATAGAAAAATAAAAATGTATAATAAGACTAAAGCTGAATTTAGTGAAGAATTAGATATAAACCTTTTCCCAAAAATTAAGAGATTAAGTAAATTAAATGAATTACTTGCTAAACACGAATCAGGGCATTTTGAATACTATTCAAATATAAGTAAAGAAAATCTTTTGTGTTTTGTAGAAGCTATACCAAATTCAAAATGGTCTTTAGTTGTTACTGTTTTAAAAGATAGTATTGTAATGAAGACTATAAAAGAAAAACGATACTTTTTCTTAGGTATAGCTTGTTGTATAATTGCTATAACAGGCACAATTGCCTTTTTGGGATGGATATTCCCAAAAGATATTAAACGTAAGTTCTGGTATTCGACCTCATTGTTTTCAATTATCTTAGCTATAGGCATAAGCAGTCTTTGTATATTTAGTAATACTCATAATGATTATGAAAATTTAAATGAAGTCTCTTTGACAGATCAGAACATTATAGATGGCTATTTAGATAAATACGACAACAAGCTTGTTGAAAAAGGTGGTAATGGGGCAAATAGAGTAAAAGCTGGTATATTCGTTAAAAATATTGATTTTGAATCAAGCACTAAAGCCAATTATACTGGTTATTTATGGCAAAAACTTGAAAAAGACCAGATTGGATTAATAAAAGAAGGTTTTTATTTCTCTGATGCTTATAAGAGTGAATTTGAGGATTTGTATCAAAAAGATACGCCTGATGGTGGCAAGATTTATGTTTGGTATTTCGAGTGTTGTTTAAAGACTCATTTGCAGGAAAAACAATTATATCCATTTGATGTAGAAGCAATAAAAATTAGGCTTAGTTCTAAAGATTTCGGTAACAATGTAATATTGGTTCCCGATACAAGGGATTATGTTGATATAGAACCTTATGCTAAACCAGGTGTTTATAAAGAATTGACACTACCAGGATGGAATATTTCTGAAAGCTTTTTTACTTATCTTAAAGAAGAGTTCGATTCTACTTTTGGAGTTTTCTTATCTAATACTGGTCGCGTGTATCACACTGAACTATTCTATAATATTATTCTTAGAAGATCTTTTTTAGGAGCTTTTATTAGCATATTCCTACCAATCTTTGTAACTTTGGTTATGGTATTTATTCTTCTCTTAACCTGTTCTATTGATGAGGAAAGATCTAAAAAACTCGGTTTTTCCGCTGGAGCTATATTAGCAAGCACAGCAGCATTATTCTTTGTTGTCATAGTTGCTCAAATAGACTTAAGAGACAAGGTAGCAGCAGATGGTTTAATTTATATGGATTTTTACTACTTTGTTACCTATTTAAGTTTTATGATAGCAAATATAGATTCTATTTTAATCTGTTGGCCAGATAAATTTAAATGGGTAGCTTGGGAAGACAATATTATTGTAAAAAGTATGTTTTGGCCTATAGTTACTACTGTTATTTTTATATCTACTATATATTATTATTTCCCAAGATAGGGTTTGCTTATTTTAGATTTTTTATTGAGCCACTATATATAATATTGTTATTATTTAATATTATAGATTATGAAAAACATAAAAATAAACCAAATAAACAAAGAATTATTTGATTCTTTTAAGTCTCTATTCCCATTAGACGTAATAGAAGAAAATGGTTGCTGTAAAATAGAATTAGCTCACGATTATCGTGAAATATGGGGTTTCCCGTTATTAGCTGGTAGCGAATACATTGATAATGCAATACATTCGCTTGAAGAACATAGAAAAGTTATTCCAGCAGCATTGTATAGATGTGCTCAAGATATAAATGGTGTTTTTCTTGTTGGTTACTATATAAAAAAGGTTAAAAATGAGGAATATGAACAAGGATTAGTAATTATTCCTGCAAATAGAGCTTCAAAAGAAGAAAACTCGGAGCTCTTAACTAGTTATTGTTTTGAAAGAGAACCTTTATATAATAGTATAATCTCTGAAGAATATTTTGCTCAGATTAAACTATTTTTAAAATCTTATTCTGCAATTTGTAAAAGGTATTGGATACAAGACACGAAATTAATAAATACTTCTTTTGTTGAAAGACCTGTTTTTGATTCGGAACAAAAAGAACAATCTTGTGCAGCAACATCAACTTGGAATACAGAAATTTATCCTGATTTTATGCGTCCTATTAGTATGATTGGAGATATTTATTTCGATTTTATGCTTTGCAATCATAAACTTGTTTCCTTACAAAGAGAAGTAGAGGACGATGATAATATTTATGATTTGTTTGAAGAAGAAGGAATAAATGAATTCTTTTCTATGCCCTCTGATTTTATAGAAAATAATTATAAATCACATATCAATGGTTGGTGTGAAACATTGGGATACGAGCTATCTTCCCGAAAAGATTTAGATTTTAAAACTCTCTATGATATTGCTGTTCCTGGTTTAAAAGGAAGTATTATAGATCAAGGCTATTCTATTGGCTGGTGTGGAAAAGTTGCTTTCCTTGGTGTTGGATTAGATAAACCATTATATATCTCTCCGACTCTATTAAAAGGAATTACTGATGTGGGAGATTTTGAACAGACTGGTAATGATAATAAGGCTTATTGGCGTAATAGAGATATAGATTATAGAAAAAAATTTGCAACTCATAATCTAGTCAAGGTCGGTGATGATTTAATGCCTATAAAAGAATGTAAAAAGAAACTTATAGATTCAACTAAAATAGCTTTACAAAGTTGTAAGAATCCTATGAAAGAAGTTCAAAAGGGAATCAACAAATATGTTATACGATATTTGAAAGGTTTATCTCGTTGTCCAGACGAAAAGAAAGCTTTTGAATTTCTTGAAGCTATTAATTCGGTAAAAATATGTGCTGATGAACAAGAGATTTTATACAATATTATAGACTGGGGAAAAGAAATTAGGAATTAGGAGAGGTTGTGCGAAAACTAGTTTTTTAAGTTCTAATTAGATTATTCTAATTGTCTACGCATTTGTCATAAAAAGTATAGCGTATGGGCTTTAGCCCTGAAAGCTATACGGTTATGACAATGTGTAGACTACATAAAAAGAAATTTTATTTTTTTAAGAATTTCAAGTTTTTGCACAGCCTCTAGGAGTGAGAAAATAGGAATTGTTTGGTTTGGTGAGTTTTTGTTTTTTATCAACCAACACCAACAACTAACAACAATTTTTGAACTTAACATGGTACATTTCGTTTTGTTTATATTTTGATTTTTTTATGCACAGAAAAAGCTTAAAGAATAGACTATTTAAGAATATAAAAAAAGTTTTTATGTACCATTGACACTTTAATGTTTTATCAGTATTATTAAACTTACCGTATGTAATATTTTAGTATAAGTTTATATAAGAAATAGCGTCTCGTACGCAATAAGGAGTATAGGGAATGAATCACAGAACTGCAAAATTAACCTTTTTGCTTGTGCTCAGTGTGTTCTTTTGCTCTGCAGTTTTTGCTGAAGTAAAAGTCACTTTCCTCGACGTCACTCAAGGCGATTGTATTATCATTCGTAATGGTGCAAAAACTATTATGATAGATGCTGGTGACGATAATCGTGATGCTGCTGCTCGCTATATAATCCCTTATTTCAAAAAAGAAGGAATTAAAAAAGTTGATCAGGCAATCATTACTCACCCTCACCGTGACCATTTCGGTGGTTTCATTGAATTAGTTAAACAATTCAAGTTTGGTGAATTTGTATACTCCAACGATACAGATGTCTCTTCTGACGGCAAAGCTGTTACTAGAGGCTCTAACGATGCTATTGTTTATGATGGTTTAAGAAGCCTTATTAAAAGCAAAAATATTCCTTATCGCAAAGCTCAACTCGGTGAATTATTAGATTGGGGCGAAGGTGTAAAAGCTGAAGTTCTATCTTGTGACAATCCTAAACTTTATAAATCTCTTCAGAGAGATGATACCAAGAAAGCCGGTATCAATCCTAACGAAATTTCTATTGTTATCAAAATGACTGTTGGCAAAGTAAGCTATCTCTTCACTGGTGACGCAGAAAAGAAAGCTGAAACTGATATGGTTGAAAGATACGGTAAGAAGTTACATGTTGATGTTTTGAAATCTGGTCACCATGGTAGCAAGACTTCTTCTAATCATAATTTTATGGATGCAGTTCAACCAACTTATGGTGTAATTCAGGTTGGTAAAGGCAATTCATTCGGTCATCCAACTCAGCAAACTCTTGATGTTTATGATTACTATAAAATGAAAGTATTCAGAAACGACTATGATGGCACAGTAGAAAGCGTTACTGATGGTAATAAAATTGAATTCGTTTCTAATCAGAGTTCAATCGAATTTGCTTCAAAACCAAAAGTTATTGCTTTAACACCAAATTCTGCAACTCTTCAGTGGACAACCAATAGAGAAGCTACTTCTGCAGTAGAATATTCTAATGGTTCTATGAAGAAAACAAAAGCAAATGGTTCTGCTACTAAGACTCATACTATTACTCTTGTTGGATT
>CAMJNS010000031.1 GCA_946407375.1 uncultured bacterium | reverse complement strand
ACTCCTGATATAGGAACCAGCACTCCCGATATAGGAACCAGCACTCCCGATATAGGAACCGGAACTACTGATATTGGTTCTGGAACTCAAGACATTGGTTCTGGAACTCAAGACATTGGTTCTGGAACTCAAGACATAGGCTCTGGAACTCAAGATATTGGCTCCGGATCTTATCATCAGTTTTAAAAACAAATAAGCTTAAGTAAAAAAGCCTCTCAAAGAATAAATAACTTTGAGAGGCTTTTTTTTAACAACTCTAAATCATTTCATAATTTATACTTTACCTAGCATAAGCAAGCTTTCTTTTAAAACCGCCTCTAGGTTGAATAAAAGAATCTAGATTTGGAAAGGCAATCTTTAAAGTGTTTTTACCACATATTCTTTCCCATTCTTTAATAAGTGCAGGAGTTAAAGCAACTTTTAAATTTGCAGAAGGTTTAAGTATAACTTTTCTGTCTTCATCAGTAATAACACTTATTGTATAAGAAGTTTGTCCTGGATTACGTTTTAAAACATCCAACAACTGCTTATAATAGTCTTTGCTAGAGAATTCCTTTGGAATTTGGAATGATAATTTAGTAAAACCATCATTATTCATATCATCCAGAGTAAATATCTTTTCAGCATTTGCTCCAACGAAGCCATCCATCAACTGAGTTCGAATAGCCATAAATAAAGGTTCATCTATCTGTAGCTTATTACCTGCTTCTTCATAAGTTTTTGGGAAAATAGTAACTTCAAGGCTAGCATTATTAGCTTCAATTGTAGCAAAAGCCATAGTGTCGCCTTTTTTAGTAATTACTTTTTTAACTGCTGTTAAAATACCACAAACCCTGAATGTTGCACCGTCAAAATAATCTAAATTAACTTCTTCTGAAGTTTCATTTTCTTCTTCATTATTATTGTCTTTGGCTTTTTTACTATATTTAGCAATAGCTGATAATGGTGTGTTAGAGAATACTTTACCTATAGGAGCAACAGGTTCAAAGGGATTACCAACAAAATAATAGCCAAATACTTCTTTTTCACCTTGAAGTAGTTCTTTATCTGAAAATTCAGGTACATTGGGAACTTTAATTATAATATTTCCCATTCCGTTTGCTTCTCCGCCAAATATATCGAAGAACGAAGATTGACCTGAGTTTTTCGCTTTTCTCTGTGATTGAGTCTGTTTCAAACCCTCTTCGCACATTTGTAAAAGTTGGCTCTTTTTTAATCCAAAGCAATCAAAGGCTCCAGATTTAACTAACGCGTCAAGAACACGTACATTAATCTGGTCAGAGCTTACTCTTTGTATGAAATCTCCCAAATCTTTGAATGGTCCGCCTTCAGCTCTTGCTTTTTCTATAGCTTCAACAGGTCCAGAACCCACACCTTTCAGACCACTTAAACCGTAACGAATGCTTTTCCCTTCAACTTTAAAATCACCAAAAGAGTGATTTACATCTGGTGGCAAAACATTAATTCCTAAAGCACGGCACTCATCTACATATTCGGCTATTTTATCAGTGTCATCTGTTTCTGAAGTCAAACAAGAAGCCATAAACTCTGCCGGATAATGAGCTTTCATGAATGCTGTTCTATAAGTAACTACGGCATATGCTGCAGAATGTGATTTATTGAAACCATATTCTGCAAAACCAGCCATCTTATCAAATATATCTTGAGCAAGTTTTGGATCTACTCCTCGTTCGATAGAACCTTTGACGAATTTTTCGCCCATTTCTATCATTTTCTCTTTAATCTTTTTACCCATTGCCTTACGCAAGCTATCTGCCTGACCTTTTGTAAAGCCTGCAAGAACACGAGAGGTAAGCATAACTTGTTCCTGATAGAGATAAACGCCGTAAGTATCTTTTAAAACAGGTTCTAACAGTGGATGAGGATATGCTAATTCTGCTCGACCGTGTTTTCTTTCAACAAAGTCATCAACCATACCAGATTTTAAAGGACCAGGACGGTACATTGCTAGAAGAGCTATGATGTCAGTAAATTCAGATGGAAGCAGACGTTTTAAAAGCCCACGCATACCAGCAGATTCAAGCTGGAATACGCCAAGAGTCAATCCTTTTTGTAAAAGCTCAAAAACAGATTTATCATCATAAGTTAGATATTCTTTAGCCTTTTTATTTATTTTTTCAATTGTTTCTGGGTCTAGCTCTATTCTTTTATCTTTCTTTTCGCGTAAATCTAAGAATCTTTTTACAGCTAATAAATCTATTCTTTCATCTCCAGAAACATCTTGATGAGTTTCTTCAACATTTTGAAAAGCTTTTTGTAAAACAGTCAAAGTTTTTAGACCCAAAAAGTCCATCTTTAACAGACCAATATCTTCTACTGCGTGCTTTTCGTATTGAGAAACAACTAAGCTAAGTTCGCCTTCTTTGGCATTTGGGTCTTTTGTTACTGGCGAACATTCTTCTAGTGGGTCTTTGGAAATAATAATACCACAAGCATGTACACCAGTGTGACTTGCTAATCCATCAACAGCAGTAGCAAGCCTTAAAAGTTTCTTTTCTTCTTCGGTTCCATTTTCTTTTAAATCTTTTAGTTCAGGAACTTCTTCGAGACACTTTTTGAGATGTGTTCCTGGTTTGTCGGGAACAAGTTTTGCAATTTTGCCTACTTCACCTACAGGCATACCCATGATTCGCCCAACACCTCTAATTGCATTCTTAGCCAACATGTAGTTAAAGGTTATAATTTGTGAAACTTTAGGAACACCATATAATTCTTGAACATGCCTAATTACTTCAGGTCTGCCATCATCACTGAAGTCAACGTCAATATCAGGCATACTTATGCGTTCAGGATTAAGGAAACGTTCAAAAAGGAGGTCATACTTAATTGGGTCTATATCTGTAATATGCATACAGTAGGCAACAATAGCACCTGCTGCCGAACCACGACCAGGACCAACAGGAATTCCGTTTTCTCTAGCCCAATTTATAAATTCCCAAACAATAAGGAAATAACCAAAATATCCCATCTTTTTGATGGTTTCTAGTTCAAATTCCAATCTCTCCATCGCTCCGTCAGGAGGATTATCGCCATAGTTTTCTTTAAAGCCTTTGTAACATATTTCTCTAACATAGCTTTCTTCTGTTTTACCTTCAGGAACAGGGCAAACTGGAACTTGTGAATCACCAAAGGTTATTGATACATTACATCGGTCAGCTATTTTAACAGTATTTTCAAGAGAATCTGGCCATTCGCCAAATAGCTTTTCCATTTCTGAAGGTGACTTATAATAAAACTCTTTGGAACCGAACCTGAAACGTTCTGGATTATCAAGAGTCGTCTGAGTAGACATCGCTAAAAGAGCATCCTGGGTTTCCCAATCTTCTGGATTAACATAATGGCTATCGTTAGTAGCTACTAATGGAGCGTCACATTCTCGTGCAATTTCAACCAAAGGTCGTAATATTTTAAGCTGTTCTGGTAAGCCATGGTTCTGTATTTCAACATAAAAATTATCTTTACCAAAAACACCTTGATAATATTTTAAAATAGAAATTGCTTTTTCGCGGTCATCTTCAGAAAGAGCTGTTGGTATTTCTCCAGCAAGACAGGCACTTAATCCAATCAAACCATCGCTGTATTTTTCCAAGATTTCGTGGTCGATTCTAGGTTTATAGTAAAAACCTTCAATATGCCCTGCCGAATTTAGTTTTAAAAGGTTTTTATAACCATCCATATTCTTAGCCAATAAAACCAAGTGATGGGTAGGGAATTTCTTTAAGCTTTCTTTTGTTTTTTCAAATCTAGAACCTGCCGTAATATAGGCTTCAAACCCCATAATTGGTTTCAAGCCCCTTTTAATTGCTTCGTGATACAGTTCTATAGCGGCAAACATATTGCCATGGTCTGTAATACAGACAGCAGGCATATTAAACCTTTTAGCTGCTTCTACTATTGATTTAACAGGAGCAGCACCATCTAATAAGCTATAGTGACTATGTACATGAAGATGTACAAAATTGGCATATTTTTTCCCTATAAACATAATGTACAATTATAGCAAATTTTTTATCAGAGTAAATTATTTTAGTAACTACCAAACCAAAAACAAAAAATTAAAAATAATTAAATTTATAGGTGAAAAAATTTAAACTTCTGCCGAAAGGTACTTGAACTTGTTAGTTTATAATTTTTGGGAAGTAATATGAAAAAAATAATAACTCCAATTGCTCTTAGTTTGTTATGCTTTACACCAGTTTTTGCTGAAGATTACCCAATAGATTTACTTATAAGAGATATGGGTTATACATCCACTTATATGACAACTGAAGTAGTTAATGCTGTCAAAAAAAGCAATGCTGATGCTAAGGCTTACTATGCTACAAAGAAACTAGATCAACCTAAGAAGAAACAATCAAACTGCATATCACCACAGCGGGGTTTTACAAAAGAAGAAATATTACAACCAAGAATCTCTGAAACAAGTGAATCGCCTGAAATGATTCCAGCTTTGTTACGTTATCACAAAGCTAATCCTAAAGCAGATAAGATTACAAGAAAACTAGCTGTTACAACCTATTCCCTTGGTCAATACAAAGAAGCCCTATATTGGTATACTTTGACTTACCAAAGAAATAGAAATGATTTGGAATCATTATGGAATATGGCGACCATTGCTGATTCAATAGGTGAAAAAAATCAGGCTAGAATATATCTAAAAGAATATGCCAGAGTTGACCCAAATTCTGCCTGGGGTAGAATGGCTAGAAATTTGTTAAATTCAGGATATTCTTCAGATAATATGTCTGAATCTTTTGATGATGAAATGGCTAGATTTTTGGATTCTGGCTCTAATACAAGTAGTTCAAACTCCAATAATCAAAATGTTAAATCCTCCAATTCAACTGGTGATAATGGTATGATTGTTGTTTCTGGAGATAAATATGATTTAGAATCTTTTGTCGCATCATATAAACCAAATAAGAACTTCAATGATAATAAGACAAAAGATGGTGACACGCTGAAAGGGAAAAGTCAGACCAAGTTAGATACGAAAAAAGAAGGGTCGAAAACATCGTTAGAAAGAGCAGATGTTTCTGAGGTTAAGTACACAACAGCTAAGCCTCTTGCTTCAGCAGAAGTAACTTCTTCCGCAAAAGAAGTTCCAACTGGTGGGAAAGAGTTAAAAGTTGTTGATGCTGTTAAAGCAACTGCTTCGGTAGATGAAGATGCAAGTCTGAAAACGACTGCAACCCCACTTGGCGACTGACCAACAAAAAAGCAGTTACACAATAGTGTAACTGCTTTTTTGTTATTAATCTGTTTATTCAAACATTAAAAGCCCACAGCCTAAGTTGTCATAATAACCTAATGGCTTTTGTCTTAAAGCCTCAAGCTTTTCTACATCAATACATTTCAGTATGCCTTTAAGCGAATAAGACTGTATTTGTGATAATGATGCATCTTTGGGCTTTTGTTTATAATATATTCTATTATTTGGACCTAGCTCTAAACTAACCAAACTAGCAGCTCCCTTTATTTTCTTCTGAAACCATTTTTTAAAATACTCACAATCTAAATCTTCATTTTTTTCTGCTGTTTTAAATGGAATAGCAAAAAGTTTAAATTTGATTTCATCAGTATCTAAAGGCAATTTTGATAGTTCTTCACTATGGGTTAGCTGGCACTCTGGTCTAAGTTGGAATATTGGCATTTTTTCAGAATAAACATCCATAGGAATAGAAATTCCGATTTTATACCATTCCAACCTATAAAAGAAGCCTTTAATAGGTCCACCCTCATTAGAAAGATATTTTTCCAAAGATGACTTAATCTGAGAGACCTCAGTAATCATTTGTCGGTTAACAAGAAAAGTGCTGTGATACATAATTATATTATAGAAGCGTCAGTTTCACTTTCAACGGCTTGTGGACCGTCAAAGTCAACTGTCTTTTCACTAGTTCCATTTTCCTTAGCTTTAATTTCTTTTTCTCTCTTACCTTTTATGAAGAAGAAAATCATAATAGCTACAGGAACAATATAGAACCAGAACCAGAATGATAATGGATTTGCGATTGAAGCTTCAATAGTACCTGTTGGATTCCATCTTAGTCTATCTAGATTAAAAATAATACAAATTACTGCAGTCCAAACAAAGAGGAAATTTGGAATACCTTCAGATGCACTCATAAATCCAAGACCATTGGTTCTTTTCTTAGTAAATGGATAAAACAGATTATTACCCATAAACCCAGTAGAGTCTTCTATTATATGAACCATTGAACCAAAAAGGATTATCAAAGGATACAAACTCCATCTTGGCAACCAATAGTAGCCAGCGGCATATCCTGTATTAGCACCTTCTGGAACAGTAAAATAAGTAATAATTCCAACGATAAATGCTACCAACATTCCAAGAGTGAAACTATGAGACCATTGTCTATGCCAAGGCAAGAAAACAATTTCCATTTTTCCATCTTTACGTTTTTCAAATTCAAAACATGGACCAGTCATAATCGCAATATTTGAAACTTTGTCAAACTGTTGATAGAATTCACAATTAACTTTTACTCTTGCATGAGCTTTTTCAGGGTCAGTTAATTCGGTACCATCAAATGGAATTTGACCAGTATCAACTTCTGGACCTATATCAACACAAATTTCACTTCTTTTAGTGTCAAAACGAAGCTGATAACTACGCCAGCGATTTGAAGCCAACTGCATTGTATGCAATTGTACACTTCCCTTCCCTGTTTTAATTGCTTTATTTACTGCTTGAGCAATGCCATTTGCTATTTCTCTAGCATCAAGCTTATTTGGATCTGGCTTGATTTCGAAATCTGATTTATAAAAGTATTTTGCCAATTTAAAGTCTAAAGTATCTGGTAAAATACCAAATAAACCACCCAAACAAAGAATGAATGAAGATTCTTGAGAGGCCATATGAACAGCCTGTTCAAAGAAACTTGCAACTGCCATACCTGATATAAAATGTGTAAAGCCTTTCATATTATAATAACCCCAAGAATTTCACGATGTAATATCCATAGCCTGCCATATTTAAGCAAACTGGAAGTAAAAGAACGCCCATAAGATTCATTCTTCTTGCCTGGAAAAGAACAGGTACTAGACCTAAACCTGTCGATACTAGCAAAATAAATGCTCCACCTTCGCCTGTATAATAAATAACTGCTGGGATAATTATACAGAGAGCTATTATTGAAACCCATTGGAAAGGTATTGTTTCAATTATTTTTATACAAAGTTTTGTGAAAGGCATTAACAACAAGAATGAAATACCTGCTGCAAAAAGCATCAAACCAACAAATATGAAATATTCTTTATACCCAAAAGTCATTGAAACAGGATTGATAATACAAGCCAATCCTCCACGAGCAAGATTTAAACCTGGAATAAAGAACAGTAGGAACGAACCCACATAATAAACTGTTTTGCAAGTTCCATAAGACATTACAAATAGTCTTCCATCACGCTGAGCTGTTGCATGACCTGCCATTAAACCACCAACACCAGCTGTAACTATAGGAACAAATGCAGCAAAGAAGCCACCTAAGAAGCCACCGAATGTACCTCTTGCAATAAGGTTCCAGTCCATTTCAACTGATTCTGCTTCATGCTGATGAGGTATTTTCCCTATATTAATAATATTGGTTATCAACCAAGGCATTGCGAACAAACCAACAAAAACAGGTGTAATACTTTGGAAAGCAAATTGTGGTTTGACTAAAGTCTTAGACATTACTATAAAACCGAGTAATCCAGAAGCAAAGAACAATAACAAACCTATTCCCAAATAATACCAGCCTTCTTTAAAGTTTGTCCAACAATCTGGCGACTGACTTAACCCCTTTGGCCATTCAGACATAATTGAATAAACAATAACGGCACCAATTATCCAGAACATATGAGGTGAAGTAATTGCTTTTAAAGTTGGAAGAATATGAACGAATAAAGGTGCTAATAGAGCTAATGCTATAATACCTGTTAAAGAACCTATTCCTGTGAGTATTACGCCTTCATAACCTCTGCCTTTATTTACCCAATCAGCACTGGGTAAAATATAATAGGACATACTTTCATCACCTGGACCAAAATAGGTAGCAGGAACAGTATTTAGCATAGAATATCCAACAATCATACCTATGCAAAGTGATACTAATTCCATGGATTCCATAGAATTTTGAAAATTTAAAACAAAAAGCATGAAAATACCTATTACATTATATATATGAAGAGCAGGTAAAAAAGATATTATTGCAGAAGCAAGAATACCTATAATACAGAAATATATAAGATTAAGGTATTCAGGATGCAAAAATATTTCAAATAATTGTTCCATATTTAATACCTTTCTTTATTAATAATTCTGTAATTCTTTCATATCTTGTTTTTTGTCTATAACTATTTCAAGTTTGCCGTTATATTCAGAAACTTTTCCAGTTACTTCAATTCTAGTTCCTGATTTTGGAAGCATAATACCTTTTTCAGTATAATTTGGAACATAAACGATAAAGCCATCATTTGTACCATCTTCCAATAAAACCTGCGCACAATCATTTAATAATATTTGCGTATCTTTAACGACACCGACTGTTTTAACAAACTTGTTCTTTAAATCTTTAGTAACTTTATTTAAAGAATCAATTTGAATAAGAGTATATTTCCCTTTTGATTCATTAGAAGCAGACAAATCATTTCTTACTATGCTACTATCATAAAATGTTTTTAAATGTTCAGGAGCATTTATAATAAGAGAAGCAACTCCTTGTTTTACAGAAATCTGTCCTTCTACAAGAACTTCTTCACCTTTTCTTGGTAAATTTCTTAAATCAATTTTTTCAGCAATATTCTTATAAGCGGTTACTCTGATTTCTTTTTTTTCACTATCCTTAAACTTTTGAGGATCAGTTACTTTATTACCATCTTTATCATAATACTGAAGAAGAGTGAATGATATGGTACCCCACTGTGTTAGATTACAGTCTTTTTCAGCATAACCAGATATAGCAAAATGTCCAAAATTACTTAATGGACCTATATCTTTAATCATTATTTCTGGAGTTTTTACAGTTCTTGCATAGAATAGGAGCATAAGAAGACCCAAAGTTGATAACAGTAAAGAAATTACTTTAAAAATCCTTATTGATAAACGTTTTTGAGTTTCAGTCTGGCAATAAGGACATCTTGTTTCTGTACCAACGAATCTGCCACAACTTGGACAATGGGTTTCAGAATGATACTGTTCGGCTCTAGGGTCTTTGTTTAAAGACTCAGAAATTTCCTTTAGAGAATCAGTTATTTGTTTTAATTGACTTGTATTTTCCTGTTCCATAATTCCTCTACAATTAATTATTAGATTTTAAGGCTTGTGATAAGTGATTAATCAGAGCCTCACGAGTTTTTTCATCTGGTTGAGCAGGAATAGCTATTACTATAGCAGTTGCACCAGTATGACCTAGTTCATAATCAGAACCAGCACAGCTTTTTACAGCAATATCTGGATAGCTTTCATTGAATGTTGCTTTTACAGCATCAGCAAGCTTTTTCCCATTTTTGCTACTGTGATAATGACGAATTTGAATGTTCTTTATATTTTCTGTTTTAAGAGAAATAACAAAATTCAAATCCTTGATTAGATTTGCTTCTAAAACAGCCTGATATTCAGGATGTTCCATAGTAGGAGGCATACTCAATCTAGTAACTTTTGCACCTGCATAAACAAGAGGTTTTATCAAGTTTCTAGACATATCATTCAATTGTTCTTTAGCCATTACTGCTAATTTTTTATTATAAAGTGCAGGAGCAATAGGTTCTGCATTTAATAATGGCAGAATAACAGGTTCACCATAAGTTTTAATGGTATGAACCAAGTTGTTATGTCCAAAACGAGGCTGAACATCAATTGTAAATTCATTAGTAGTCAAAGGATAAGCAAAATAGAAGAAACCATTTTCATTAGTTCTAGCTATAGTCTTATCGTTATGCTTTATTTTTGCACCTGCTAATGGAGAATTGTTAAATCCTGAAAGCTTTCCAAGAACAAATCTCTGTATAGGCATAACTATTGGAACATTAACTTCTACTTCATTGCTACCTTCAACAGAAAGTTTAACTTTAACTTCTTTAGTTTCTGTTCCTTCTAATTCTATAAAAGCAGTAGTAATACCAGAAGCATCAGTAAGTATTTCTGATACCTTTTTGCCATAGCTTAACTTTGCTAATGCACTTCTTGTATTAATATGATTCTGTTCGTCAAAAATCTTAATATCTATTGGGAAACGACCTTTGAAGCCCATTGGGATATATGGAGCTACGGGTGCCATTTCTACTTTCTTTATAGGAAGAGCAACAACTAGGTTTACTTTTTTGCAAGGTGCAGGTATTCCATCAACACTTTCTGCCGATATACTTATTTCATATTCACCGCTTCTAAGAGGATGAGTATTATACAAAGAATAAGTCATTGGATAAGCCATAATACTCTTAACACCAAGGTTTCCAAGTTTAACATTGTCTACTCTAGCATTAACTGTTTTTACTGCTTTATTGGCAGTAAAAAGAATGTTGAAATATGGGCTATCCATAACCAGCTTTTCTTCTGGTCCTGCATATAAATCTATTTTAAAAGCACCTTTTTCGTATGCTTTTCTAATTGATCTCCAAAGTATTTCAGCTTCTTTTGTCAAACCTTTCCCAGAACGAAGCTGTTTTTCCGAATCAGGAATAGAAATATAACTACCTTCTGTTAGTATGGCTGGAGCATTATTATTACGAAGAACATAAAAACCAGCAGGTATAATTACAGAATCTCCAGCATATTTTGCATCATAAAGCCCGTTGTTCAAATGTTCTCCAACATATTTTGAAACACCACTGTCTACTGATTTATAGTAAATTTCACTATGATTTGTTGGATTTGGGTTTAATGAAGCATTGTGATGAATAGAAATAAACAAATCCGGCATTGCTTTGTTTGACATAGCTACTCGCTGAGCCAAAGATGTAGTTTTATCTGGTGTTTCTCTTGTAAGAGTAACGTTAGCCCCATCATGCTCAAGCAACATGCGTAAATAACGTGCAACACGCAAATTTGTGTCGGATTCCTTCAAACCTAAGCGACCTACTGCCCCAGGATCAGCTCCTCCATGACCTGGGTCTAGCATAATATTCAAACCAGCTAAGGGTTTGTAACCTTGTGCAAAGGCAGGAAATGTAGTTAACAAAAATAAGAAAGCTAGCTTTTTATAATTTTTCATGTACACTATCTTATCATAAGATTACTTTAATCCAAATATTTTTATTTTATGCACTATCTTTTTTCTTCTCTCAACTTTTATCTTTTAACTTTCATCTTTCCACTTTCAGTTTTTAGTTTTCAACTTTCTACGTCTTAATGCTCAAAAAAATATTTCACTCCCTATCTTGTAAGAGAAAGAGTTTTTTTATATAATTCTTGAAACTTTTTTAAATAAAAATAGTCTAAGCATAATAAAAAATAATTGGAAGGCGGCAAATCAGTGATTGAGCTTAACAATCTAACCAAATATTATGATAATTTTAGAGCCTTGAACAATATAAATCTCAAGGTCGAAAAAGGCGAAATATTAGGTCTACTTGGTCCCAATGGTGCAGGAAAAACCACTGCAATGAGAATATTGTCTTGTTTTATTCCCGCCACTTCTGGAACAGCCAAAGTTGCAGGTTTTGATGTTTTTGAAGATTCTATTGAAGTTAGAAGAAGACTTGGATATCTTCCGGAAACTCCCCCTGTATATATGGATATGACAGTCGAATCTTATCTTGAGTTTGTTGGTAAAATCAAGGAATTAAATAAAAAAGAAAGAGAAAAACGAATTGAAATTGTTCTAGATCGCTTAGGTCTAGTGAATAACCGTGACAGAATTATCGGAACTTTATCAAAAGGCTATAGGCAAAGAGTTGGTTTAGCCCAGGCTATGATACACAACCCGGAAGTATTAATTCTTGACGAACCAACTGTAGGTCTAGACCCAAATCAAATAATAGAAATTCGTAGCCTTATAAAAGATTTAGCTAATGACCACACAGTCATATTATCTACACATATTCTTTCAGAAGTAAGTGCTAGTTGTAATCGTGTTGTAATTATCAATGAAGGCGAAATTGTTGCTGAAGACACAGTTACAAATATTGAAAATAAAGCTCTTGAAAAACCTAGCTGGCATATAATCTTAAAACCAGCAGAAAAACAAGACTGGAAACAAGTTATTACCAATATTGAAGGTTCTGAACTTATAGCTGTTTCAAACCAAGATAATGTATATGATTTCACATTAAGATTATCTAATAAAGATGATTTCGATTCTCTCTTCTCTAAAATTACTTCAGAAGGAGCTATTTTCAGATGTATAGAACCAATCAAAGCTTCATTGGAAGATGTATTTACAAAACTAACATCAACAGATGAAACAAAAGAAAAACCTGTATCGACTGATGAAAATAAGATAAAAGAAACATCTACTGATGAGTCTAAGGGAAAACAAACATCAACTGATGAGGGGAAGGAAGAAAAATGAAAATTTTAGCAATAATGAGAAAAGAGCTTGAATCTTATTTTTACTCACCTGTAGCTTATATTGTTTTTTCCGCTTTTCTACTTATTGTCGGATACCTTTTTTGGTTCATTTTGATAGCTAGTAAATATGCATCTCTAGAACCTACGCTTTATAATGCCGCATTCGTTCTTCTACTAGCTACTCCAGTTTTGACTATGAGACTTATTAGTGAAGAAAAAAAGAATAAAACAATAGAATTACTACTTACCTCACCAATTTCTCCAGCAGAAATTATTGCAGGAAAATTCTTAGCCTGTTTACTCCTTTATATTATGCTTCTAGCATTGACTTTACAGTATCCTCTAGTAATCGCTTCTTATTCTCCTAATTTTGATTGGGGTCCAGTTATTAGTGGTTATTTAGGTATGATTTTATTAGGTTGTGCTTTTATTTCTGTTGGTTTATTTACTAGCACTCTAAGTGAAAATCAGATAGTTTCTGCAATAACCAGTTTTGGAATCTTACTTCTATTCTGGATGTTTGGTTTTGCAAAAGATGTTTTAGACAATGCTTTTGGACAAATACTAGAAAACCTTTCTTTATTTGAAAGATATGCTGATTTCCTACGTGGAATCATTGATACTGGCAATATCATATTCTTTGTTGTATTTACATTAATTTGGTTATTTATGGCCACAAGACTTCTTGAATCAGATAGGTGGAGGTAATTAAAATGTCAGATAATCGTAGAATTAAAATTCCATTCTATCCATATTTTATATTACTATTAGCTGTTGCTTTTTTGATAATTGCAGGAGCCTGTTATATAAATTTCCCTAGTGAAACCAAATTATATTATTCTTTTCTTGGAACTTCAGTTCTTTTTACCATAATAGCTTTTGCCTGCAGACCCGCAATGCTTAAAGAACTTTTATGGAATAAGAAAACAGCACTTTGGTTTAATGATATATTTTTCATTCTTATAATAATTGGTATAGGAGTTCTTTTATCACATATAGCCTTTAGACGTAACTTCAGATACGACTTTACAAGAAATAAAATGTTTTCTTTATCAGACTTAACCATCAAAACGGTTAGAGAACTAGATAAAGAAGTAAAATTATATGCTTTCTTCCCTACAGGTAGCAATGAAGAAAGCATGATAAAAGATCTCTTCAAACAATATAAACGTCATAGCGACAAATTATCTTGGGTTATGATAGACCCTCAAAGAGATCCAATTACTTCTCAAAGAATGAATGTACAATTTATGGGGACTGTTATTGTCGAATGTGAAGCTAATAAACAAACTATTCTTCCTAACGATTTATTCTATGTTCCTAATGCTATCGCTCAAAGAAATGGTGAAACAACACCTAAATTTACTGGAGAACAAGCCATTACTTCAGCAATTGCAAATGTACTCAACAGCGAAAAACGTGTAATAAGTGTTGTTGTTGGTCATGAAGAATCATCTATAAAAGGGTTCAAAAGTAATGATATAGCAGCGTTGAACCAATTACTGGTAAGTGAAAATTTTGAAGTAGTAGAAAATAATTTACTTACAAGTGATATAGATGAAAGATCCAAAGTAGTTCTAGTTGTTTCTCCTAAAAAGGATTACAACGAAACTGAATTAAATAAATTAAAAAAATACATCGAAAACAAAAATGGTAACATTATTTTTGCTTTCGATCCTAATCCAAACTTAAAAAATCTTTATGACTTTGTATTTAAAGAATATGCTGTAAATCCTAATTACGATACTATTGTAGACCCACAAGGCATTTCAATGAAATACTGGGCAGTAGCACCAGTATTGAATAGCCACGAAATAACTAATCCTATAAAGAGCAAAAGCTTAATCGGTTTATTCTTCCACTGTTGCAGTCTAACCAAAGAAAAAAGACCAGATGTAAATCATACAGTCTTAATGCAAACAATCGAAAATTCTTGGGCTAAACGAAACCTAGACACTAATAAAGAAATCAATGTCAGTTTCAATAGAGCAGAAGATGCATTAGGTCCCTTTGAACTTGGTATCATTGCTCAAAAGACACAAACTGCAAGTGGTTCTAAAGCCTTGATTCTTGGCGACTCAGACTTTATGGGTAATTCTTTAATTGCTACCAGTGGTAACAGAGATCTTATTCTTAATACTATTAACTGGTTAGCTGGTAATCAGAAAATGATTTCTATAAGACCTAGAATTCTTGAAATGCCAAGAATAGAATTTAAACCTGAAGATTCTATTAAAATTCTTTCAATATGTGTATTTGGAGTTCCATTGCTAATATTCTCCTTAGGTATAATGGTCTATTTCTATAGGAGGATGGTAAAATGAAAAAAAGAATAATTCCAACAATTATAGCTTTAATAATCTTTATTATTTTGGCTGTATATTCTAATAAATATGAAGTTGAAGACATACCTGCTCCTGGTGAAGTAAAGCCAGTTTCAATTGTTGGCTGCAATGAAAATGACATTAAGTCAATTTCATTAGGGAAAGGTGGAAAATACGATTTAAGATTTGAACTTAGTTCTGGAACTAGTAAAATAACCTTACCAGCAGAATACAGTTGTGATGATGCTGAAGCTTTTGGTATTGCAAGACAATTTGCAGAACTTAAATCTGAATATCTCTTCACTGACAATGCTACAGATACAACTGTCTTTGGCATTAACCCTGAAGCTCCATCTATTAAAATAGAAACAGCAACTTCTGTAGTTGAACTTACATTAGGAAATAAAATAGCAGTAGGTACATCTTTCTATTTGAAGAAAAATAATGACCCTGCTATTTATATAGTTCCTGCATTTATAAAGGGTTCTTTTGAAAAGACATTAAATGATCTTAGAAATAGAGCTCTTTATAGTGAAAATTTTGGAACTTGTAATGAAATAGAGTATGCCTGTGGTTCAACTACCTTAAACCTCCTCTTTAATGCAAAAAATTCTGAATGGTTGATTTCCAACACTAAATATGCTGCCGATAGCGTTGAAGTCGCAAATATCATAAACAATATGAGAAATCTAAGAATTTCAAAATTTGAAGACGGCAATATTTCAGAAGAAAAGTATGAATTAAATAATCCAAATCTGCATATTAGTATTAAAAACGAATATGGGAAAACCTATGAATTAAAGGCTGGTGCACTGCAAGGTTCAGACATCTATGTATGTTCTGATGGAAAAACAGTTCAAATGGCAAATACCTTAAAGGTAAATGAACTCAGATTAGAACTAAATGATATTAGGGAAAAGTTCTTAGAAACATATCCTTATCTTGAATTAACAGAAATAGAAGTTATTGATGCTACAGGAACAGTAAAACTTGTTAAAAATGATAAAAATTGGGTTCATGGCGATATTAACATAAAAGAAGCAGATGTTAAAGACTTCGTAAACACATTATCTAGAACTAAAGTAACTGCTTTTGCACCAAAACAAGATTTAGAAAATCTAGGATTAAACGAACCTGATAAATGTTCAAAAATAATATTAAAAACTGCCGACAAGACAAAAACTTATTGGTTAGGAAATATTCAGGGTGCAGTTTTATTTATGATGGACGAAGACGAAATGATCCAGATTACAACAGCAATTTCAGACGGTCTAAAAACTTTTATGTATCGTATAAGAAATGCTAAAATAGATGTAAATAAGTAATCTAAAGATAAAAAAAGCACTTGGTTAAAAACCAAGTGCTTTTTTTATTCCTATATTTTATAACTTATATCTATGAAGAAACTTTATAAATTTCGATCTTACTTCTTATTAGCTAAGTCACGAAGTTCTCTTCTCAAAATCTTACCAACAGAAGATTTTGGTAAAGCCTTCATAAATTCGATATCTCTAGGAATCTTATAGTTGGCAAGATTCTTTCTACAGAAACCGATTAATTCTTTTTTATCAACTTCTTCGCCACCAACTGTAACAACATAAGCCTTAACTGATTCACCACGAACCTGATCTTTTACACCTACAACACAAGCTTCACTGACTTTTGGATGTTTATAGAGAACTTCTTCTACTTCTCTTGGATATACATTGTAACCACCACAAATAATCAGGTCTTTCTTTCTGTCAGTGATAAAAACATAACCGTCTTTATCGTAATAGGCTATATCACCTGTGTGCAACCAACCATCAACTAGAACGTCTTCTGTAGCTGCAGGCTGTTTATAATAACCTTTCATAACCTGTGGTCCGCGAATACATAATTCACCATTTTGCCCTACACCAAGTTCTTTAACACCATATTCAACATCAACGATTTTAGAATCAGTTGATGGTAATGGGAGACCAATAGAACCTAGTTTTCTTTCTTTTGGGAAAATTGGAGAGAAATGAGTAACAGGAGAAGCTTCACTTAAACCATAACCTTCAGAAATCTTTGCACCTGTTTTCTGTTCAAATTTTTCAATTAAAGCTAATGGCAATGGAGCAGAACCAGAGATAACAAGCTTCATGCTAGTTAAATCATAGCTATCTATTTCCTTTTGACCTAAGCATGCACTGAAAATAGAAGGAGCAGAAGGCATACAGGTTATCTTTTCATTCATAATAAGACTAAGAAGTGCACGAGGAGTGAATCTTATCATTGGATAAATTGTTGCACCAATAAATATTGGGAACAATACAGAGAGTTGAAGACCATATATATGGAACCAAGGTAGAACACCAACTATTCTTTCTTCCCTTTCTTTTAAGAGAACCATAAAATCTTGTTTATACTGATAAACATTGCTAATCAAATTGCTATGTGTCAGCATACAACCTTTAGAAATACCTGTAGTACCGCCTGTATATTGAAGAAGTGCCAAGTCATTATAAGGGTCGATAGTATCGCAATCATATCCACGATTTTCAACCAATAAATCTTTCCAGGGACGTATGATTTTATCATACTGAATATCAGTATCACCAAGTTTTACTACAAATACATTCTTTATGGTTAGATTTGAAAGAATAGATTTGATTTTTGGGAGCAACATATCAGTTGTTATTACTGATTTAGAATCAGAATCGCATATTTGGTGAACTAACTCTGCTTCAGAATAAAGAGGATTGGTCATTACACCAACGATTCCAGCTCTTTGGAGACTCCAAAAAGTTAATACTGTTTCCACACAATTAGGAAGAATAACACAAACCTTATCTTGCTTTTCAATGCCAAAAAGTCTTAAATTTCCCGCTATTTTAGAAGTAATAGCCTCAAATTCTTTATAGGTATATTGAACCTCATCACTTTTAACTGCCAATAAATCACCATATAAACCAACAGATTTCTTTAAAACATCTGTAAAGGTCATTGGTAATTCTGAAAAGTCTATTTCTGGGTTTACACCCTTATCATAGTTTTTATACCAAAATTTTTCCATATCTACTCCTAATTTTTAGTAGGGGGAATATAGCACAAAGCAAATAAAAAAGCAATATTACTAATTTTTAAAGGTTATTCAATCAATTAATCATAATCTGGATCGTGATCGTTCAGATGTTTCATGATATAGGTTTTTGGTTTTCTTGTGTCTAAATATACACAATGTGGAGTTGTAGTATACCAAAGTCCATCTTGGAACTTTGTCATTCTAACGTATCTAATTAAATCTGCTCCAGTGCTTCTGATAAAAAGCTGACAGTATTTTTTCCCTTCTCTTTCGCCTTCATCGTTACATTTTCCTAGATTCAGAGAAAAGTTTTCAGGATCCATCTGATAGCTATTTTCAACAGAGGTGCCCTGGCAATAACTTCTGAAAATATAATAATATTCAGGATCATTTAATCTTTCTCTAAAAGTACTATAAACACTTGAAGATTCTATCGGAGTTTCAGAGTGAACTGCATATCTTATCATTTTTCCAGCATCTATTTGTAACTGTCTATTTTTTGTTGTAACAGCTTTTGTCCAGCAGAAAATACCTTTAAAGAGCATTGTTACAGCTCCCTGTGGAGTCATAGCTTCAGTTTGATATTCTTGTTTAAATTCAGCCCAAGTAGCTGGAAGCTTTGCTTCTGCAACAGAATTAAAACATAATGTAAGTGCTATAGCACCCAAAATTGCTTTTATAGAATTTTTCATATAATAACTCCTTATTTTTTTCTTTATGCATTATGCAATATTTAATGAAGTATTTCAACTATCAGCTTTCAACGTTCAACTTTCCAAGTTTTCCTTTGCGCTTTAAAAATATGCAAAGAATAATAATGGCAAAAGCAGTAATTCCTAAACTAATTGGATAAGACATCATAACAGTAGAAAAAGTTCGTGAATTTTTAAATACCGTCATAATCCATATTATTCTAACCCCACAAATACCCACCAAACTAATTAAAGCAGGTCCTAAAGATTGTCCGAATCCTCTTAGATAACCAGATAAAATATCTTGCATAATTGAGAATATAAAAGCAATTGCTAACCAATACAATCTTATATAACCTATTTCTATAACTTCCATATCTCTACAGAATAGTCCTAACAATTCTTTGTAAAAACATAAAGTTAAGCTAGCGGCTATCATAGTAAACAAATAGCTATATCCCATACAAATAAACATAGATTTCTTACATCTATCATATTTATGTGCGCCATTGTTTTGTCCGACAAAAGTTGTGCAAGTTTGTCCAAAAGAAGACAAAACAAAGAAAGCAAAAATTTCCACATTTAATGCAGCAGCTGAACCTGCCATAACTCTTGCACCAAGACTATTTACAGAAGATTGAATTATAAGATTAGACAGTGCAAACATCATAGATTGTATTCCTGCCGGAATACCAATTCTTAAAATACGAATCAAAATTGGCTTTGTAATTTTAATTTGCCCAAAATCTACATGAACATCTGATTCAGATTTAGCTAAACCATTTAATAAATATAAAGAGCTTATTATATTTGAAGTAACAGTAGCAATTGCAACTCCATCAACGCTCATTCCCCCACCACAAACCAGTGCAACATTTAAAATAACATTTGTGATTCCAGATATAGCTAATGCCGTTAATGGGGTTTTAGTGTCTCCAACAGCTCTATAAATCGCTGCTTCAAAATTATAAAGAAGTATTACTGGCATTCCTAATAGATAAATGCGTAAATATAATGAAGATAATTTGAAACATTCTTCAGGAACACCCATTAATTCAAGTATATATCCTGCTGATAATTCACCAAAAAGAGTAAGAAACACACCACAAATAACAGAAGTGTATATTGAAGTATGTACACACTTTCTTATTCTGCTTTCATCTTTTGCACCTATAGCATTGGCAAGAACCACATTTGTTCCTAAAGATATACCTATAAATAAATTAATTAAAAGACTGATAACAGGTGCATTACTTCCAACAGCAGCCATAGCATTTGAGCCACGAAACTGACCTACAACAGCCAAATCTGCTGCATTAAATAATTGCTGCATAATACCTGTAACTGCTAAAGGAATGGCATAAAACAGTATCTTATCCCATAGAGAACCATTTAGCATATCTATCTTTTTGCCAGCCATAGTTATAACCTAAAATATAGTTACTCTTAAATGTTGATTCTTTATAATTCTTTTACTGACTTTTTGTCAAGCCATATTGCTATTAAGCTATGCTATAGTAAACGACATAAAAGAAGCTATGCGAAGCTCGAAAAGTCGTGGCGTTGCTGAAAGCAAAACGAAGTCCATCCAGCAATTTAGCAAATAAAAAAGCCTCTATTCTAAAAGAATAGAGGCTTTTTTTCTTACGTATTTAGAAGAATGAACTTATTGGACCATTATAACTATCGCTTCCAAAACCCATTAATGGTATGCAAACATAAGGGAATAGAAGAGTTAAGATACAAAATACTATATCCTTACCAAAGACCTGAGCAAATCTAAACATAAAAAGTAAACTGAAAATTCCACCAACAATAGGTAGGAAAGACAACAAAGGTTTCCAGGCTCCTGAAGGACCGTAAATAATTTCACCCATTACCCAAAAGTTATAAAAAGGAATAATAGAAGCCCAACCTGGTTTACCAGCTTTTTCAAAAAGCTTCCACATACCAATTATAATAGCTATTATTAAAATTAGCCCTATAAGTGAACCAAAAAGAAAACCACCAGCTGCTATTAATCCACCGCCATCATTTTGCATATAATAAAAACTCCTTAAAAATTACTAATTAAAAAATTGTTCGATTACTTTACACTTATTCGGCATAAAATGCAAGCAACATTAATTATTTACTTTTTTTACTTTTTTACTTTTTTTCACCAATACCTAGACTATGTCTTAACAAAGCAGCAGTTGTTGCATCTCTACCTCTGAACATTCGATAAACTTCAGCCGGATGCTTACTTCCGCCAAGAGCTAGAACAGTATCGCGGAATCTATGGCCTATTTCAACCATCTTTTCGTCATTATCTAAACCTGCTTCTTCAAAAGCAGCAAAAGCATCTGCACTTAAAACTTCTGCCCATTTATAGCTGTAATAACCAGCACTATAGCCACCTGCAAAAATATGAGAGAATGAACACAAAAATCTATCGTTCTTATAAAGCTTAGTCGGACAGGTTTCGTTATTTATTCTTTCAAAAGCTTCAAAAGGTGTTTCTTTGCCATCAACATCGTAGTCACTATGTAGATAGAGGTCTATTTTTGCAAAAGACAACTGTCGAAGCATTGCATAGGCTGCTCTGTATCTTTCAGATTGTTTAATCTTATCATAGAATTCTACAGGGATGGTTTCACCAGTTTTATAATGCTTAGCCATTCCGAAGAAGGTTTCACGATTCAAACACCAGTTTTCCATAAACTGACTAGCTAATTCAACAGCATCCCATTCAACATTGGCAACACCTGAAGCGTCTGCTTCATCAATAGTAGTCAACATTCCCTGTAAAGCATGACCAAATTCATGGAAAAGGGTATTAACTTCATAAAAACTCATCAAAGATGGCTGATTATCCATTGCTGGAGTGCCATTGCAGATAACATAAATAACAGGTCTAACAACTTTACCATTATAAATACGTCTGTTTCTGCAAGTGTTCATCCAAGCTCCGCCACGTTTTTCTGATGGGCGAGAATATGGGTCTAAGTAGAAATGAGCAATCATGTTGTCTTGTTCATCAAAAATATTGAAGAACATTACATCTTCGTGCCATTTTGGAATTTTTGAATAATCAGATTTTCTTATTGTAATTCCATAAAGTTTGTTGCATAGTTTAAATAAAGCATCTAATACTCTAGGCAATGGGAAAAATGGTCTGATTTGATCTTCTTTAAAAGAAAAGAGTTTTTCTCTCTGTCTTTCAGACCAGAAATGGGTATCCCAAGGCATTAATTCACCTTCAAAACCATTTTCGTGAGCAAACTTAATAAGTTCTTCTTGTTCTCTTTTTGCAATAGGCTTTGAAGCTTCTTCCAACTCATTAATCATCTTTTTGACATTGTCGATGTTTTGAGCCATTTTGCTACTCAAGCTCATTTCAGCATAATTCTTATAGCCAAGAAGCTGAGCCTGTTCTTTTCGCAGTTTAAGTAATTCTACAATTAATCCAGAATTATCAAATTCACCAGAAGATGCTCTTGTTGTATAAGCATCATAAACTTTGAATCGTAAATCACGATTGCGACAATGTTGCATAAAAGGCAAATAGCTTGGACCATCAAGAGTTATAAGCCAAGGTCCATTTTGGGGGTTTGGTCTAGTATTATTTTTTTTCGCATAAGATACAGCAGAAAGAATCTTAAGCATATCAGGCCAGCCTTCTGTATCGGCCTTATCTTCAACAACAAGACCAAAAGCTTTTGTAGCATCTAAAAGGTTATTAGAAAATTTATTTGATATTTCTGTCATTCGCTTAACAATGGCATTAAATCGTTCTTTCTTTTCACCTTCTAAAGCAATACCGCTTTTTTCTGCCGAACGTATCTGAGATTCAATAATACGTTTTTTAGCATCGTTAAATTTATTGAAAGCAATGCTATCTCTAAGAGCAAGAAGACGATTGTATCTAGGCTTGCTTTGAGACATTTTTAAAGACAAATTGATACAATCTGGCATAAGCTCATCAAATGCCTTACGTAAAGCATCAGAGTTTTTAACAGATTTAAGATGATTAAGAACGCTCCAAGTATATTCCCAATCAAGATCTGTTTCTTCAAAAGGCTTCAAGAGCGAATCCCAAGTAGATTCAGAATGTTCCTCTACATCTTTCAAAACTTTTTCAGTTTTAGTAAAAACAGCTTTAACTGCAGGAACAAAGTCTTCTGCTTTTATCTGATCGAATTTTGGTAGACCATCTCGTTGCATTAATGGATTAGAGTGTGAATTCATGTTTTATCTTCCCATAAAAAAATGTGTACATCATAATTTTTGAGTATTCTATAACAACATATCGCACAAAAACAATATTTTTTAACTTATTTTTTAAACATCTTTACCCTGCTTTTTTCATTTGGTCCTTGACGATAAAAGTATACTGTTGTAACTTGTCTACATATGAAAATAACTAAGCTTTTAACAATAATATTTATACTTTGCCTTTTATGTTCTTCATCTTTTGCAACAGAACTTGATGAAGTATATAAGCATTGGGGTCATTTTAATGTTATAGTCGATTATGGCTTAAGAATTTATTATCCCGATAGTATAAAAGAAGCAATGCCTCGAATAGTAACAAGTTTTTCAAAAGTAAGAAAAAGAGTATTAGAAAATTTTCCTAACGAAAAAGATTTTGTTGCTACAGTTATTCTAGATGACCACAATGATACGGTTAGCAGCACTACTGATTCAAAATTTGATTTTATTAATTTGAGTATAACAGATGAAATGGACCTTCTTTCAGCCCGTTCTTATTCTCTAGAAAAAAGATTTGCTCTTTCTTTAGCTAAAACAATGGTTAAACATTCAACTTCTAACGTTAGTTTCACTTGGCGACGTTCATTAGCAATGCTTGCTATTCCTTACTGGTTTATAGAAGGAATGGCCCTAAATTATGCATTTACAATAGATTCTATTCATTACTGTAGACTGTTAGATATGGCTAGAAACAAACGTTTATATTCTTTAGATGATTTAAATACTATTAGTATTCAGCCAACTCTAATTAAAGAAGAAATGCTTTTTCAGGCTCACTCAATGCTCGCTTATTGGGAAAGCACTTATAAAAAAGGCGCTGACGTTGAGCTTGTTACTTCCATAGTTAGAAACCTTAGAGGTTTTGAAAACGCTTTCAAAAAATATTATGGTGTTAGTTTAAAAGAAGCTTATAACTCTTATGTAAATTTCATTTCTAAGGAAAGTTTAAATTTTAAATCTATAGTTGACCCTGATTTTCTTGATGTTGATTATATAAAAAATGACGCAAAAATATTTAGATCTTACCTTAGAGTCAGCAATAACGAAAGAATATGGCTTTCTTCAAAAAGATACACAACAGAAAACTATGATCTATATTATAGAAATGGCATTGAAAAGCCACTTATTCTCTTAAAAAACGTTCACCCCTCTTTGATTTATGATTCTGAAAAAAAAGAAATAATTATCGGCAAATATAAAGTTAATAGTCATAAAGAAAAGCGTTTGATTCTTATGGCAGTTAACTTGGAAGGTCAAAAACGCTGCTTGGTTTCAGAAAAAGGAAGTTTTAAACCTTTAGGAATAAAAGATAATAGAATTTACTATGTTAATTCTAAAGCTGGCATTACAAAGATAATGTCGATAAACAAAAATGGTAATGATCAACCAAAAATAGAATTAGACTTAGGTTCAACTCTAAGACCATTAGACTTAGCTTTAGACAGTATAAAAGAAAGAATCTTTTTTACTTTTCAGACAGTTGACTTTGAAACTCACTTGGCTGTTATTCCTTTATCAGCAAAAGACGTAAAAAAAGAATCAAAACTTTTAATTAGTTATGATGGTGATTTAAGAACTTTACGATTTGTTGATGGTAAGCTTTGGTGTTCCTGCGACAGAGACTACTCAACTACACAATTGTTTTATTTTGATGAAGAACAGAATAAATTAAACAAGCATTCAAATATTCCAGGTGGAGTCTGGGATATTTCATTTTCTGACCCAGAAAAAAAACATATAGATATTACAACTCTTTATAAAGGTGGTTTTTCTATAGCTTCAATTCCAGTTAAAGAAGAATCAAAAGAAGTAATGGAAGTAAAGCCTCGAATTGCTATTGAAGATGAAGAACTTTTAGAAGTAAAACATAGCGAATACAAAACAGAATATCATGATACCTTATGGAAACCTCTTCTTGGAAAAGACTCCGATGGTAATGTTTTGGGGATCTATAATTATAGGTCAGATAGACTAGACAGAAGCGGAATTATGATAGCACCAACTTACGGTTTAAAAAGCAATAAATGGGGTTATATTTCTTCTTTTATGAAAAGACAAGACTTGCTAAAAGCCACAGCTTCTTTTAATGATTATACCGTTCTAAGAGGTTATTTGGATACAGATTATTATGAAAGAATTCGCTCCAAAAGACTTCAGTTTGATTACCCACTAAAACTTGATATGAATATTTCTTTTGGTTTCGACCTTATTCAAAGAGGAATCTCCAAAATAAAGAAAACAAGAAGCCATCTAGTTCCTACTGCAGGAAAAGATCATTATTATTTTGTTGAGATAGCCCAAAAAGCAATTAGAACAGAACCTTATAATAATATTTTTCCAAGAAAAGGCAGAACCGTTAATTTCTTATATAAACGTGGCGTAGACAACCTTTTTGGCGGAGATATGCTTTACGATAGCCTTTCATTACATTGGAACGAATATATACCATTAAATGATTATTATGTACTCACTTTAAATACCTGGGTTGCTGAAGATGATAAAAGAAATGACATTAGACGTCCAGATGATCTTAGTATTGGTGGAGATAATTATCTCAAAGCATATAGCTCCTCATATAAATCTGGAGATAAACTTAGATACGCTAGTCTGAACCTTGCTAGACCAGTAAAGATACCCTTCCCCAAACAGATTAGCTTTTTACAAAACAAATTCTCAACATTAGGAATATTTTGGGAAATGGGAGATACTATTAATAGAGGCAAATTTGATTATGACTACGATAGAGGTGTCGAATTTGCAAGTAGTTTATTGCTTTTTAAACGATTACCAATATCTTTAAAAGCAGGTTATGCTGTAAAAAATGGACAAAAAGGTCATGGAACCTATTGCAGTTTTTTTATGGATGATTTAACTGAGATAATTAGTCAATAAGGTAGCAAATGAAAAAAATAATTTTTAAAATATTTTTATTTATTCTTTTCTTTTCTTGCTTGAGTTCAAGCTTAAATGCTGAACCTAAAAAAGGAGAAACAAAACAAAATACCGATTCTTCAAAAAAAGAAGTTTCACAAACTAAAGACAAATCTCCATCAAATTATAAAACTATAAAAACAGGATTAAAAAGCGAAATTCGTAACATTTTTGAAAATATGAACAAAAATCTTCCAAAAGAAGATTTCGGAAAACTTCCTGAAGGGCTTTCTATTATTGAAGGCGAAGGTTTTAGAGGAATCAAGATATTACACGGTCTTCTTGAATTTAGAGCATATACTTGGGCTGACGACAGTGGTTTACTAGATAATTATCAAAAATGTCGAGAAGCAGGAGACCAAGTTGTAGCTGCCATAAATGGCACTTTTTACTCAGAACGTGGTATTTTAGGCCAAGTTATTCAAGATGGACAAATTCCATATGTAAGGCAAATTCCTGGTCGTTTATCACGTTGTTTTGTTTGTGCCTATAGAGGAGCAAAAAATGCTCAATTCTGGTATTTAGGTGAAACTCCGCTATCTAGTAATGAACTTATGAGACCTCACTCAAAAGATATGGTTTGGTACAATGGTGCAGCAAATACAGATATTATAGTCGATAATCTAATCGGTGGTGGCGGTTGGATATTAAAAAATAGAAAAGATGCTCATTGGGAAGCAATTGAAAGACAATTTTTCC
>CAMJNS010000030.1 GCA_946407375.1 uncultured bacterium | reverse complement strand
TGGAGAGCAGAACTTCCTAATATTAATAGTACAAAAATCCTGTATAAATATGGTGATACTGTTAGTCCATATAATGGAAAAGACTCAACCAGAAACAACTATTTCTCAAATGGCTACCCCTCTACAGATTTAACAGGAGCCAATTGGGTGGCTTGGGACGATTCAGAAATATGGGATAACCTAACTCCTGGCAATTACCCCAAACTCAAGTGGCAGAAATGAGCCAAGCGAAGCTTGGCTACAAAAAGGCGGAAGCCTTTTTGCTAGGGGTTAGGGTATACGGAGTAGGGAAATTAGGAATTATAACTTCAAAAAGCCGTCATTGCGAGCGTAGCGTGGCAATCTAGCTTTTTGAAGAACTGAAAACTGAAAGCTGAAAAACGCCTGATATTATCAGGCGTTTTTTTTTACCCAATTACAATAAAAACTAAATAAATTCCAAACTCTTGTCGAAGAAAAAGATATGACTGACGCTATCATATAGATGAGCAAAATGGAACCTGTTATAAGTCTTCGATTTGCTTATAAGCAAACTGGATTGCCACGGCTTCTGTGAAGCCTCGCAATGACGAAGAAATTATGCAGACTTCTTTGTTAGATTTTATTACTTAAGGAAGAATGAGGATTTATGAAAATCTCGACTTCAAGGTTTGGAACAATTGATGTAAGCGATGAAGAAATCGTCCGCTTTGAAGAAGGCTTGTTAGGTTTTGGCGATTATCACAGGTATGTGATACTGAACGCCTCTGAGAAGAACAGCCCGTTCAGATGGTTACAATGCTTGGATGACGGTAATCTTGCATTCGTTATCATTGAACCTCTGAATTTTATGTTTGAGTATGACATTGAGGTTTCTGATTCCGATCAGGAATTTATCGGTCTTACTAGAGGTGAAGATGCAATTCTTTATGCAATTGTTTCTATTCCGGCAAATCCTCAGAACATGACAGCGAATTTACAGGGACCGCTGCTTATAAACGTGGTTAACCGCAAGGGAAGACAAATTATATCTAGCAATCCCAAACATCAGATAAAAACGAAGATTTTGGACGAAATGCAGATTCGGGCTAGGAAGCTTCAAGAGCTGAATAAGTCTTTGAACCCTAAGGAAAAGGGGGAATAAAGCCTTATGCTCGTATTAACCCGAAAAATCAACGAAAAGATTGTAATTGGCGATGATATCGAGATTGTTTTGGTTGATATAACCAAAGATCAAGTGAAAATCGGTATAAACGCTCCTAGAAATGTTAAGGTTCATCGTTGGGAAGTTTACGAAGAAATCCAGAAAGAAAATAGAGAAGCGGCTCAAATGCCAAGTCTGGACCCACTTGCAAACTTACCGATGGATTTCTTAAAAAATTTAGGAAAAAAAGATATTGTGGTAAAAAAACGCAAAAAGTAGAGCTTTTTGTAGATTTTTACTAAAAATTGGTCATATCTGTCGGAAATCAAGTTAAGAGTAGAGATAATTACTTTCCGATAGAAAAGATATAAGGGGGATAAGGCGATTAAGCTTAGAAGGATTCAACATCCCCTAATGTAAATCATGGAGGCAAACCAATGAGTCTACGTATTAACTCTAATGTTACTGCAATGACCGCTCATGGTAATCTGGTAACTAACGATTCCAGATTGTCAACTTCTATTGAAAAGCTGTCATCAGGGCTTAGAATCAATCGTGCCGCCGATGATGCTGCTGGTCTTACCATTTCAGAAAAATTAAAGACCCAGATCCGCGGTATAGCTCGTGCACAACAGAACGTTCAGGATGGTATCAGTCTCATCCAAACAGCAGAAGGTGCACTTAACGAAACACACAGTATGTTACAGCGTATGCGCGAACTGGCTATTCAGTCAGGCAACGATACTCTCACTACTACTGACCGTCTCGAAATCCAAAAAGAAATTGCTCAGCTCAAGGAAGATATTGATCGTATCGCTAATGATACTGAATACAATACTAAGAAGCTCCTTGACGGCACTGGAACCGCTGCTATTTCAACCAGCGACCCAGCTAATCTTACTGGTATCGCTTGCGGTACTGTACTTACATTTTCAGACTTTTCCGTAACCGTTATGGTAAAACAGGAAGTTATTCCTGGTATCGGTTACAAGAGCTATGACGGCGTTGCAGAAGTTCAGCGCTCTGCTATTTTCACAACCGTTGACGGTAACATAGCTAGCTCTTCTACTACTCTTCAATCTATTGCAAATTTCTACGATGCAGAAGGCAATTTCATTCTTGACCTTCCACAAACCCTTTATCTCCAAGGCGACAATCATCAGGGCACTTGCACAGTAAGCAAAGACCTCACTCTTGCTCAGTTAACTGAACGCATTGAAATGATGGCTACTGCTGACCAGCTTGATAAAGGCTTGCACTTTGAAGGTTCTACTGCAAAACTCGAACTTTCTGGCGATAACAATGGTCAGATTACTGTAGTTTCAGGCAGAACTGGGGAAGTTGGCCGAATCAACTTCACTGGCAGTGAAGATTTAGTTAAAGCTCTTGGTTTTGAAGACGTAATCAAAGCTGAAGACCCTGTTTATTCTGTAGCTGTTACTAACCTTGGTGTTGAATATGGCGCTCGTAAGACTTTGACTACTCAGGTTGCTGGTAACCGTGCTTCTGGTCTTATCGAAGGCATTGACCTTTTCTATGAACCACCGCAGTCAGCAAAAGTTACTACTCAGGAATCTTACGTCGGCGTTACTATTAAGAACGAAATTAAATTTAAAATTAATGACTCTGTAGATGCTGCTTTTGGCGGTCTTGCTGCACCAGTAGAAATTACGGTTCCTGAAGGCGATTACAGCATGGAACAAGTAGCTGAAATGATAAATGGTCAGATTATTACGGCTTATGGCGGAAACACTCCTTTAATGAGTTGCTCTATCAATGACCATTATGCAATTCAGTTCACTTCTACCAATACTGGTTCTGCTGGCTGGGTAAGCATTCAAGATACTACTCCTGCTGGAACAAATGAACTTGGTATTACTAATGGTACTTATCATGGCACTGGTGGCGGTTCTGCCAGTTATGTAGCAGACTTAGCCAACAACGGTTTGATTCAGGACTGGAATTATTCTGGTGGTAATAATGTTGTGTTTGATATCAATGATATGCACGGCAATACAGCAAGTATAACTCTTAATCAGGATTACTCATTGTTAACTGCTCAGGATATAGCCAATGATATTAATTCTCAAATTGGCACAAATTCTACTCCTAGTTCTATGTCTGTTAAGGCAGAAGTTATAAACGGCGTTCTTTCATTCCGTTCTACTGAAACTGGTTATAATTCTGGTTTTGAACTTGTAGATAATGGTAATCTTAATAAACTTCAGATGAGTGCTGGTCAGTATTATAATGGGGTTGACGGCAATGTTGCCAACCAGGATTTTGCTTACACTCAGTCTGCTACTAGTTACGGTTTCACCGTCGCTGGAACTTCTCCAGATGATGACTTAGTTTTCACAATAGCTGACCTTGATGGTACTGCAATGCAGATAACTATTCCTGCAAATGCTGCAGGTTATGAAATTGATCCAGTTACAGGAGCTTTAAATGCTGGCCCTACTAGTGGCGATTCCTTTGTACCTGCTACTGAAATTGTTGCAGAAATTAACAAACAAGCTAATGCAGTTAGCTGCAAAATACACGCAGAATTCGATACATTAAGTAAAAGAATCAAAATAGTTTCTGATGTAACTGGTAAAGAAGGTAAGATTGTTATTACCGATAACAGTGAACCACCTAGCCAGAACAATCTCAGAACTGTATTCGATGTTGAACAGGCTACTTATATGAATGGTATAGGTCAGACTGCTTACACAATGCACGTAAAGGACACTTCAATTACTTTGCAGATTGGTCCAAACGAAGGTGCAACTGCAACTTGCAATATCACTAGAATGGACGTTAGAGCTCTTGGTGTTGAAGACCTCGACCTCACCACAAGAGAATCTGCTAACCGTGCTATAGGTATTGTAGACAATGCTTTGCAGATTGTTTCCTCTGAACGTGCAAAACTTGGTGCCATTCAGAACAGAATGGAATACACCAGCAACTCTCTTGCTGTAGCAAGCGAAAATATGACCAACGCTCAGTCTCGTATTGCTGACGTAGATATGGCTTCTGAAGTTATTGAAATGACTTCAGCCCAGATCTTGCAGCAGGCAAGTAACGCAATGGTTGCTCAAGCTAATACTGCAGCACAGACAGTTCTCCAGCTATTGAGATAATAGCTAATCTTATGAAACTCATTAAACCGAATTGATCGTTAGCTTTTCGGTTTGACTCAAATATTTAGGTTTGCATCCAGCCACCCGGTCAGGGTGGCATTTTTTTTGCCTTGGTTAAAAAGTATCTCTATTGCTTTAAGAGAATATATTAAAGTATAATAGAAAAACAAAGGAATATTATGAGTGAAGCAATAATAGTAATAGGTTTAAACTGGTTGGGCGATGTCGTTATGTCTTTGCCTGCATTATCTGCTGCTTGTTCAACAGGTAGAGAAATACATGTTGTAACAAGACCGCATCTTGCAGATGTTTATCGGCTATCAGATTTACCAATCGTAGTCCATAAAGTTGAAACCAATGCTAATCCTTTAAAAGTAATTAAGGCAATGAAGCCTCTTTCAAAAATATTAGCAAGCTCTGCAATCTCTTTACCTGATTCTTTTAGAGGCGCACTTTTAGCTAAACTTTGTAAAACAGGAAATGTTATCGGATTTAACACTCAAGCTAGAAGCTTATTCCTTAATAAATCTATTACAAAACCAGAAAACTATAAGCTTATGCATGAGTCAAAACTTCATTATATGCTTATTAGAGAAGCTTTTCCTGAGTTGCCAGAAAAAACACCAGATTTACCCCATTGTTATTTTTCAAAAGAAGATTGGAATAAAGTATCTAATAAATTCAATATCAATAAAGAAAAAGCTTTTATTCTTCTAGCTCCAGGAGCTGCTTTTGGCGCTGCTAAACGCTGGCCTCCCGAATATTTTGCAGAAATAACAAAGTTGATTTCTGATAAATATAAAGACTTACAAATAATTGTAACTGGTGGTAGCAACGAGACTGAAATTACAAAAGAAATCTCAAGCCAATCAGGAGTTTCAGTTATAGATTTAACAGGAAAAACAAATTTAGAAGAACTAGCCTGTTTATTAAACTATGCAAAAGCTATTGTTGCTAACGATTCTGGCACAATGCATTTAGCAGCACTTTACAGAACTCCAACAATTGTTCCTGTAGGTCCGACAGATATGAGAAGAACTGGTGCTTTAAATGAAAATTTTGTGCCAGTTATAGCAAATAATTGTGAAAAAATACCTTGCCGACAAAGAACTTGCCCTTTAAAAACAAATGCTTGTATGAAATCTCTTAAACCACCTTTAGTTTTCCACTTCTTAGAAGAACTATTAGAAGATAAAGAATAAGACGACGTTTTGCTGTGAAACAACTTAAACTCTTAGTGAACCACTAGAATTCTTTTTAACACCTACCCCATCCATCATTCATTTTTTGTTTTTCTGTCTTACAATTCCTCATTTCTAATTCCTAATTCGATATTTATCTTGACTATATTGAAAATGGTTGCTAGAATACGGGCACTTAAGGTTGGAGGCTGTAAAATGAAAAAATATTTTTTTACCTCTGAATCAGTAACTGAAGGCCATCCAGACAAGGTAGCCGATCAGATTTCTGATGCAGTTCTCGATGCAATTCTCGCAAAAGACCCAATGGGTCGTGTAGCTTGCGAAACTGCTGTAACAACCGGTTTAGCTATGGTTATGGGCGAAATCACTACAAAGTGCTATGTCGACGTTCAGTCTATTGCTCGTAAAGTCATTACTGATATCGGTTATACAAATGCTGATTACGGTATTGACGGAAAAAGCTGCGGTGTTATCGTAAGTTTGGACGAACAATCTCCAGACATTGCACAGGGTGTTAATCACGCTCAAGATGGTTCTGACAAAGATGAAAATCTTAACGTTGGAGCTGGTGACCAGGGTATGATGGTAGGCTTCGCCTGCAATGAAACTCCTGATTATATGCCTGCTCCTCTTTATTATGCTCACAAAATGTGTCAGAAATTGGCCGAAGTCCGCAAACAAAAAGTTGTTGATTATCTAAGACCAGACGGAAAAGGCCAAGTTACTGTTGAATACCATGACGGCAAAGTTGCCAGAATTGATGCAGTTGTCCTTTCTACTCAGCATAATCCAGATGTTACACATGAAACCATCGAAAAAGACATGATTGAAAAGGTTATCAAACAGGTTATTCCTGCTGAACTTATTGATAATAAGACTAAGTTCTTTGTTAACCCAACAGGTCGTTTCGTTGTTGGTGGTCCACAGGGCGACTCTGGTTTGACTGGCCGCAAGATTATCGTTGATACTTACGGTGGAATGGCAGCTCACGGCGGTGGAGCTTTCTCAGGCAAAGACCCGACTAAAGTTGACCGCTCTGGTGCTTATATGGGCAGATACATTGCAAAGAATCTTGTAGCTGCTGGCGTAGCAGACAAAGTTGAACTCCAGATAGCTTATGCTATCGGTGTTGCAAAACCAATGTCTGTTCATGTTGATACTCATGGAACTGGCAAAATTGATGAATCTAAGATTGAAGAAATCATCAATAAAGTATTTGACCTTAGACCTGGTGCCATCATCAAGAATCTTGATTTGAGAAGACCAATCTACAGACAAACTGCTTCTTATGGTCATTTTGGTCGTGGCGAACTCAATCTTCCTTGGGAAAGATTAGACAAGGTTGAAGAAATCAAGAAACTTGCTTTCTAATCAGTTAACCTAACTAAGACAAAAAAGCCCCTGCGTATCTAATGCGTGGGGGACTTTTTTAGAATTGAGAATTAGGAATTAGGAGTTAGAAATTAGAAGTGTTCGTCATTGCGAGGAGCGTAGCGACGTGGCAATCCAGTATTCCTTTCTCCCTAATAATAATATGAGACTTAAATTATATTATATAGCTTTAATAATTCTGCTCACAAGCTTCTCGACTGCTATAGCAGCAGAAGACAATCGTTTGCTACCTGTTTTGGTATATCATCATATTCAAATGCCGGTAAAATCAGATGTTTCTTGCACTCCTTCAATGTTTGAAGACCAAATGATTGCATTAATAAATGCTGGCTTCACACCTTTAACAATACCTCAAACAAAATCTTTCTTAGCAGGAACTCTTCCTGAAACAATAAAAAAACCAGTGTTAATAACTTTTGATGATGGATATGAAAGTCTCTATCATTATGCCTTACCTATTTCTTTAAAATATCGAATTCCAATGACTGTTTTTGTTATTACTTCAAGAATCGGACAAAAACCTCAGTTTTCTCCATATTTAAAAGAGTCCCAGATAAAAGAAATGCATGACAGTGGTTTATGGTATTTCGGCTCTCACACACATAATTTACATACAGAAAGTATTAGAATCTATAATGCATTTGGAGGAGGAAAGATAAATCCTGTATTAGAAGAGCTTAGAGATGATTTAGCTGTTTCTTCTAAATGCTTAGAAAATATAACCGGTGTTCCTACTGAAATTTTAGCTTGGCCCTATGGAAAACATAATATTGAGTATTCGATAATAGCTAGAGCTGTTGGCTATAAAATGCATTTTACTAGTATTGGTGGTTTCAATGAACCTAATTCTAACCCCTATTCAATCAAAAGAATCCCTGTTTCAGCTAGAGACACCTCTTCATCTGTCGTAAAAAAATGTCGAGCAAGAAATACATTAAAACTAATCAATAAATAAAAGCATAAAAAAAAGCCACTTAACATAAGTGGCTTTTTTTTGTCTTAGGAAACTAATATTAATTATTATTCTTCACTAGGTTTAGCTTCTTCTTTTACTTCTTCTTCTTTCGATTCTTCTTCTTTATTTTCATATTCTGAAGAATCGGAGCTTTCATTTTCTTCATCTTCTAGACGAGTTCTATGTTCTTTTTCCAAAATGAAAGACTGAAGAGTTTCTTCGATACTATCTAATTTAGATATTACAGATTCTAATTTAGTAGTATCTTTAGTATCTTTAGTTGCTTCAATATTATCACGAACTTCTGAGAAATTTTCTTTTAAACTAATAACCCTATTTCTTAAGCCCAAGGTCATTTCATTCATTGAATCAGCCAAATCTTTAAGTTCGTCTCTCTGTCTCAACTTAATAAAGTTGGTCAAATCGCCTTCACCTATTCCTCGAGCAACACGTTCCATACGATAAACAGGTCCTGCAATTGTGTGAGTAATCTTTATACATAAGAACCCTACAAGGAAGATACTTATTAACTCAGAAAGTAAAACACCTGGTAACAACAATTTAGTTAATTGTTCTACACCTATCGGAACTTTAAATTCTGTAAACATTTCTGTTAGTTTTTCATAAGCAAAACAGTATGTTAGACCACCAACCAGATTAGCAACAATTATGACAAGAAGAATCATAATAGCTGTAAGTCTGCTTTGGAAGCCAGGTTTAATGAAATATTTTGTTCGTTTAATAACAGACATAAATATCCTCCTAAGACATTAATACTAAATTATCACAGCTTTGAAATAGATTCAATTATTAAACTTTAAATGTTAACTAAAATCTTAATTTTTATACTCATAATTACTTAGAGTTATTATTTCTGTTTCAGATGCATTTTCATCTTCATCATCGTGATAGTAAATTTCATCAATTTTTTCTAGCTCTTCTGTTTCCGCAAGCAAATCCATTAGCTGGGTTTCAACTTGGTTTTCATTTGGAGTCGTATCTTCTGCATCTTCCCAATTAAAATTAAGATTTTCATTATCACTAAGTGCATTTTCATCTAAAAAACTAGAATAATCGACTTGATTATCTTTTGTTATTTTATTTCTTCTAACATCTAAAGGTTCGGCAATACCTTCTGGAGTTCCAACAAGCAAGTCTATTTCATTGTTACTCAACACTTTTTTGTTGTTGCCATAACCGCTATTATCTGCAGAACATCGATTGTATATTAAAAAGACTACTGCCAAAATTATAAAATATTTTATATATTTCATTATATTTTATTGTTCCTATAAACATTCAAAAGATTAGTAGATTCTAATAAAGAAACAAAATAAAATTGCTAATTCCTCATTACAATTTACTAATTATTTTAACTATCGGCATTTTTTCTTTACATAATGATTATCTTTTGGTTAAAATTCATTATATATTGTAAAGTTTAGAGGGAATAGATGAATAAGTATTTATTTAGATATGGTTTTGTAAAAGGAAAAGAAATTCGTTATAAAATACTTACAACAGGTAGTTTTAAGTTAAGTGGACCTGCAGGGGAAACTTCAACACCTATCAATATCAATATGGAAGTAAGTCAATTAATAGAAGAATGTGACGAAACAAATTCTAATGCTCTTTTAAGAGTTTGCATAGAAAAGGCTGAAGCAGATTGCGATATTCCAAAAGAAAACTTACCTCAAGTTGGAAAAAGCTATGTAATGCAAATAGACTCTTTAGGTAACAGCAAATGGGTTAATGGACAAGTAGGCTGGCAGGGAGCAGAACATTCTCTAATGAGATTTCCTGAAAACGAAATAGAAATAGGTGATACTTGGATTCAAGAAGTTGAAGAAGCTTCAGGTTCAGCATTGCCTTTTTACAATAGATATAGATTAAATGGGCGTGACAGACGAAATCAAGATTTAATCATATTCTCTTCAGAAATTTATTCAGGACATCCTGATTCTAAGCAGAGCAAATATCTTGGAAAGAGCAATTTCACTTTCAACTTAGCAGACAAGTGGATACAAGATTCTGAAGTTAGAATAAAACATGAATATATGATTCCAGTTCCTCAGCGTCCTGGCTTACTTTTAAAAGGTAAAACCATATTAAATGTTGATATGCAGAGAATAGCTTAAGGTGCAAACTGAAATCACATAAAATACTTTAAAGACATTCTAATAACAATAAAAAAGAAGCCTAAGCTTATAAAACTAAAATAAAAAAAACGCTGGCATATAGCCAGCGTTTTCTCTTATTTATGCTTGTTTAGGTTCTTCTGTATCTGGCTTTTTTGTAGCAAATTTTGCTTCAACATCTTCAATTGTTATACCAGTAACCTGTGTAAATTCACCTTTTTTAACCCAATCAACCAATTTTTTAGCTCGAAGAATAGTAAAGGGGTGAGTCATTTTTGCTGTTATAAGAGCAATATATGCCTGATTTATAAAAGAAGCATCTGAAGCATCTTCATAGGTTTCAACCTGTTTTAAAAATTCATTTTCATCCATTTGAGAATAAAGACTAGGAGCAGAAGCAGCCATTTTCATAAAAGTTCTATTGGCTATTGGCAAACTCTGAGTAACTATAAGACCAGCTCTGTCGGCAGAAAGTTCAGACTTTCTTTCCCAGTCAAATATAGCCATTTCCAAACCAGTACCTAATATACGAGAAAAACCGAATGTTGCGTTAGCAATTATTTCTAATACTAAAGCGAAATGCCTTGCCATAGTTTTATACAGAACATGCCCACATTTTATGTGACCTATTTCATGACCTAGAATGAATAGCAATTCTTCTTCGCTCATTGTTTCTAATAATCCAGATGTAAGAACAATAAATGGTTTGGTGTCACCATAGGTAAAAGCATTAGGAACAGGATTTGTACTTACATACAAGTCTGGGATAGCAACATCAAGAATTTCACAAGCTGTTTTTAACTTGTCTTGTAAATCAGGTAGCATTTTACCTGTAACATGAACATTACTTGCAAGATTTGTAATCCTAAAAAATTGCTCAAAACCAATTTCCATTAACTTTTTAATCAAGTATTCAAAACCTGGTATGGCTTGTAAAGCTGTAACAGCTTGTTGATCCCATTTGTGTTGGAAATGTTCTGCTTTTAAACCTGAAAATCTTTTATTATCGCTTGCAAAATTACTCAATTTTTCCCTCCATATTTTTAATAACCTAATAAGTATTGAACTAGACTGATAATTTGGCTAATACCAATACCGGCAAACAAAATCCACAAAGGGAATCTGTAATACGTTCCATCAACAACATCGCTTGGCTTTGCCTCATTGTTGTCAGAATCATTTTGTATTTCTTCACTGCCGTCATTGTATTCTGTTATGAGTTTTGTCCATTTTCCAAAACCATAAAACATGAAACCAATCAGCAATATGAAAAGACAAAAATTAAGTATTACTATCCACATATTTTTATTCTAATCTAAAGCCGTTTTCTTAACAATATAAATTAATAAATTACGAAATAAAATCTTAATATCTTTCTCTTAATTACTTCTAACTTATAAGTTATAACTTATAACTTGTGACTAAATCATGAAGCGTGTTTAAGATTAATCAACTCAGAAATAGTAACACATCTGTAGCCTTCTGATTTTAAGGCTCTTATAAGAGTTGGAAGCATTTTGGCAGCACCAGGATGAATATCATGAAAAAGAATTATTCCGCCTGGTTCTATAGATTTCATTACTCTATATAAAATTACATCAGGATTCTTGTTTTGCCAGTCTCGACTGTCTGAATCCCATAAAACTTGATGCCAACCATTTTCTTGAAGTAAAGCTTTAACTCTAGCACTAGTGGCCCCATAAGGTGGTCTGACTAAATTACAGTTTTTCCCAGTTATTCCTGCAATTAGATTATTTGTTCGATTGAGGGACTTTAAATCAGCTTCAGTTGTATTTTTAGAAAGAGAAATATGATTCCATGTGTGGTTTCCAACATCATGACCTTCAGCAGCAATACGACTTACCAAGTCAGGATATGTTTCAGCACGATTACCAACTAAGAAAAATGTTCCTTTAGCACCTTCACTTTTTAGAATATTCAAAATTTCAGGTGTAAGTGTATGATGAGGTCCGTCATCAAAAGTTAAAGCTACATATTTTTTGTGAGCTGGAGCATTGAGTCCACGAATAATTTTGCAACATTCATCGTAACTAAGAGGCTTAAACTCTTTTATGATTTTGTCACTCTTTTTTGCTGTATTCGTTTTAGGCTTTTTATCTTTATCATTCTGAGATATTCCACTAGGATATATAGGAGTTAATTCTATATTTCCAACTTCTACTGGTGGTTTATAGCTACCTAATGTCAAAGTAGGTATATGAGTATTTTTAGCTGCCATTTTTGGGAAATAGCCTAATTCTTCTAATTGCTGTCTTGCTGGTTGGAAATCAGGACTAACTTCTAAGCAGCTTTTAAAATATTCAGCGGCTCTAGACAATTCTTTATCTTCTTTTTCTAATGTACCTAAATTATAATAAATAAGATGAGAACGTTCATGCATCAACCCTGCTTTGAAAATCATTCTCGCTTCTTCTCTTCGCCCTTTTTGTTTAAGTGCTGAGCCAAGATTATTATAAAGATGTATGTAATCAGGGTTTATACCTAAACCATATTGCCATAATTTTATAGCATCGTCTAACTGCCCTGCATTTGCATATATTATCCCTAATGAATTTATAGCTGCCACATCTCTAGGATTACGTTTAACTCTATCTCTTAAAAGAGCAAAATCTTTTTTTACATCGGGTGGCGTATTTTGATCAAAAGAGTTTCTAGAAGCATTAGCTCCCAAAGCAATATTACAGAATAACAAAGCAGATAAAAAAAGAGATAATTTTATGTTTTTCATTTTCACTTTATTAAAATAAGTTCAATTTTATAATGATTTTACAACATTATTTCTGCATGTACAAGTGACAACTTTGTATAAAAAAAAAGCTGACTCAATATATGAATCAGCTCTTTTTTATTGCTCTAGTTTAGAACTTAGTTAGCTTTGCGAATGAGTCAGCTTTGAGACTTGCACCACCGACCAAAGCACCATCGATGCCTTCCTGAGCCATATACATAGATACGTTTTCTGGTTTTACTGAACCACCGTAAAGGATTCTAACCTTATCTGAAGTTTCGCTACCAAAGCGACTATGTATAAATTCTCTGATTAGATCGCAAGCTTCTTTTGCATCTTTTTCAGAAGCATTTTTGCCAGTTCCGATTGCCCAAACTGGTTCATATGCTATAACCATATTTTTAAGATGGTCTTCAGTTACACCTTTAAGGTCATTTTCTAGTTGTTTTAAAATAACCTGTTCAGTCTGACCGTTTTCACGTTCTTCTAATTTTTCACCAACGCAAAGAACTGGAATCAAATCATGTTCAAAAGCAGAAATAACTTTTTTATTGATTAATTCGTCATTTTCACCGAATATCCATCTGCGTTCAGAGTGACCAAGAATTACGAATTCACAATTTAAGTCTTTTAGCATTGCTGGAGCAACTTCACCGGTGAAAGCACCCTTTTCTTCAAAATACATATTCTGAGCTCCAAGAAGGACTTTGCTACCTTCTCTGCCCTGATCTACAGAAGAAATCAAAGTGAATGGTGGGCATACCAAAACATCTACATCCTTTAAATCAGAGATTAAAGGAAGAAGTTCTTTCATAAAATCTTTAGCTTCCTGGTTAGTTTTATGCATTTTCCAGTTAGCAGCTATTAATGGTCTTCTAGTCATTGTAAAACTCCATATTCATTAAAATTATTTAGAGAAAACGGCAATACCAGGAAGAGTTTTGCCTTCGAGGAATTCTAAGCAGGCTCCGCCACCAGTTGAAACGTGAGAAACTTTATCAGCACAGCCCATTTGTTCAATAGCTGCAACAGAATCACCACCACCAATAACAGTGGTTGCATTCAAAGTTCCCAAAATTTCAGCAATCTTACGAGTGCCGTTAGCAAAAGCAGGTTTTTCAAAAACGCCCATTGGACCATTCCAAAGAACAGTTTTGGCTTTTTTGAGTTCAGCTTCAAAAGCTTTAATTGTTTCAGGACCTATGTCTACGCCTTCTGCATCATCTGGCAATTCAGCCATAGTATATGTTCCCAAAACTGTGCTAAAATCTTTTGTTGCAATAACATCTTGTGTGAAAAGCATTTTCTTACCAAGCTTCTTTGCTTTTTCAAGAAGTGATTTAGCCAAATCAAGCTTGTCATCTTCACAGAGTGATTTACCAATCTTTACGCCCTGTGATTTAAGGAAAGTATAAGCCATACCACCACCGATAAGCAGTGTATCAACTTTTTCCAAAAGATTTTCTATAACAAGAATCTTGTCACTTACTTTTGCACCACCCATAATAGCTACTAATGGGCGTTCTGGATTTTCAGTAACTTTGCTTAAGTAAGTTATTTCTTTTTCCATTAGGAAACCTGCATAAGCTGGAAGTGTATCAGCTATACCTGCAGTAGAAGCATGGGCTCTGTGAGCAGTACCGAAAGCATCACTAACAAAAATGTCTCCAAGAGAAGCTAAGGCTTTAGCAAAATCTGGATTATTCTTTTCTTCTTCTTTATGAAAGCGTAAATTTTCAAGAAGTGCAACGTCACCGTCTTTAAGGCTGTTTACAACCTTTGTAGCTTCTTCGCCAATGCAGTCATTGGCAAAAGCAACTGGTTTGCCCAGAAGTTCACTTAAATGACCAACAACTGACTTAAGAGAATATTTAGCAACAACTTCTCCCTTTGGACGACCAAGATGGCTCATTATTATAAGCTTTCCACCGTTGTCGATGATGTGCTTAAGAGTAGGAACAGCCATTCTCATTCTGGTGTCATCTGTAATTTTAAGATTTTCATCTAAGGGAACGTTAAAGTCAACTCTTACAAGAACTTTTTTACCGCTTACATTTACATCTTTGATTGTTCTAAACATTTATAAAATCTCCTATGAAAAAAGAAAAAGGAAACCCGATGATTTTATCAGGTTTCCTTTTAGTCAAATCAAAATATTAGTTCCAAAATTACTTCTTAGCGATGTAGCGAATAAGGTCGCAAACACGGTTTGAATAACCCCATTCATTGTCATACCAAGAAAGAATCTTGACCATATTGTCGCCCATAACTTTAGTAGAAAGAGCGTCAAAGATTGAGCTGTGAGAATCAGTAGTGAAGTCTACGCTTACTAGTGGTTCGTCGCAATAAGCAAGAATGCCTTTATTTCTTTCAGTTTCAGCAGCTTCTTTTACAGCAGCATTGATTTCTTCTTTTGTAGCAGCTTTGCTGAGTGTGCAAGTGAGGTCAACTACAGAAACGTCTGGAGTTGGAACACGGATTGCAAAACCGTCAAGTTTACCCTTAAGATCTGGGATAACAAGAGAAATAGCTTTTGCAGCACCAGTAGAAGTTGGAATCATAGAGAGACAAGCAGCTCTTGCACGGCGAAGGTCTTTGTGTGGAGCATCATGTATTCTCTGGTCTCCAGTATAAGCGTGGATTGTAGTCATTAGACCTTTTTCAATACCAAACTTGTCATTGAGAACCTTAGCAACTGGAGCAAGGCAGTTAGTAGTGCAGCTTGCATTGCTGATTACATTGTGAACTGCTGGATCATACATTTCTTCGTTGACACCCATAACGATGGTGATGTCTTCGTTCTTAGCTGGAGCAGAAATAATAACTTTCTTAGCACCGCCCTTAGTGATGTGGAGTTCTGCATGTTCTTTATCTACAAAACGACCAGTTGATTCAACAACATATTCAATACCATGGTTCTTCCAAGGAATATTAGCAGGATCAGTTTCTTTATAAATCTTAATTTCTTTACCGTCTACAATGAGAAGGTTCTTTTCTTCATCATAAGAAACATTGTGGTTCAGTCTGCGATGAACAGAATCATATTTGAGAAGGTGAGCAAGAGTTTTTGCATCTGTTAAGTCGTTAACTGCTACAACTTCGAGTTCATCAGAATGTTCAAGGATGGCTCTGTAAACCATTCTACCGATACGACCGAAACCGTTAATACCAACTTTTTTTGTCATTTTTTCTACTCCTGTTTTTATTTTTTCTTTGATTTTTGCTTTGAAATAAAAACGATGCCCCTTTTATACTAGGTGCATCGTTTTTTGTCAAGCTTATTTCATTTTTTTTGTCTCAATTTCTTATTTTTTTAATTGAGATTTGATTGATTCTACATTAAAGAGATCACCAAGTGTATCTGAGAATCCAGATTCAGATTCTGCCTGATATTTCTTGAGTTCTTTAGCATCGCTATCCATATTAGCTTCTTTTATAGAAAGTTTTAGTCTGCGATTCTTGCGGTCAAGTTCAAGAACTTTATAAGTAACTTCATCGCCTACTTTAACTGCTTCAGCTGGATTGTTTACACGATTTGCAGAAAGCTGAGAAATATGAACAAAACCAGTTACATTTTCAGCTACTTCAACTTCGGCACCATTGTCTAGAAGAGCAGTAATCTTGCCTTGGTGGATACTTTCTTTTGTGAACTTGCGTTCGATTTCTTTCCAAGGATCTTCTTGCATACGGCGCAGTGACAGACCAATCTTCTGTTTGCCCTTGTCTATTTCATAGACAACTACAGTTACTTGATCACCAATCTTGAGAACATCTTCTGGTTTTTCAACATCGCCCTGCCAAGAAAGTTCAGATACATGGAGAAGTCCTTCAAGACCGTTATCTAACTGAATGAAAGCACCATAAGAAACGATATTCTTAACAACTCCTGTTACCTTGTCGCCAATCTTGTATTCATATTCAACTTTGTTCCAAGGATCATCAGTAGTTTGTTTGAGACCCAAAGACAATCTGTGATTAGCTGAGTCGATATTGAGAATCTTAACTTTAACTTCTTGACCTTTTTCAAGGATTTCTTTTGGATGGTTAACTTTCTTTACCCAATCCATATCAGAAATGTGAAGTAGACCTTCAACGCCCTGAGCAATTTCAATGAAAGCACCAAATTCAGTCATATTGTTGACTTTACCGGTTACTATATCACCAATTTTATACTGAGAAGTAACTTGTTCCCATGGATGTGGAAGAACTTCTTTGTATGATAAAGAAATGCGTTTCTTTTCTTTGTCGATTTCTTTAACGATTACGTCAATTTCGTCACCAGTTTTTACTACTTCGCTTGGATGTTTAATATTTCTTGCCCAAGAAAGGTCAGAAATATGAACAAGACCTTCAACGCCTTCTTCTAATTCTACGAAAGCACCGAAATCCATAAGGTTCTTAACCTTACCATGATATTTTTGACCAGCTTTGTAGTTTACGTCTACTGATTCCCATGGATTTTCTTTCTTCTGCTTGAGTCCAAGGCTAATTTTGCCTTTTTCAGCATCCATCTTTAGAATCTTTGCTTCAACTTCATCGCCTGGATTTACTACTTCGCGAGGATTAGAAATAACAGACCAGCTAAGATCGTTTCTGTGAATTAGACCTTCAGCTCCATCGCCTAAATCAACAAATGCACCATATTCTACGATTCTAGCGACTTTACCTTTGATAATATCGTTAACATGATATTTTTCAAAGATTTCTGCTTTTTTCTTGTTTCTGATTTCGTCTAAAATTGCGCGTTCAGAAACTACGATATTTTTGCGTTTGCGATCAAATTCGGTAATCATCATCTTGAATGGTTTACCGATATTTTCTTTAGCGTTTTTACCGTGAGAAAGCTGACTTTGAGGTAAGAATGCTCTGTTACCAAGAACAGTTACATTGTAACCGCCTTTGATTCTTTCTTTTAAGATACCTTCAACTGGTGTCTTATTCTTAAAAGCTTCATCGAGTTCATCCCAAGAACCTTGTTCCTGAGCTCTGCGATAAGAAAGTAGAATCTGACCCTGTTTATCATCAATTTTCTTAACGAAAACTTTAATTGGGTCGCCAACATTAAATTTTTCTATTTCACCTGGTTCAAATTCTTCAGCTGGGACTATTCCGTCAGACTTATAACCTAAGTCTACGTAAATACCACTGTTATTTTTATCTATAACAGTGCCTGTTACGATGGTCCTGTTGGAGATAGGTCGGAACTGTTCGCTTTCATTAAGTGCCTGTTCCATAGTCATCTGATTTGCTTCGGCACTTGGTTGTTCCTGTTTTGTATTTTCTGATTCAGTCATGATTTCCTCCGTTGGGATCAAAGTGTCCCGAGTATTAGTTACAATTATGATAATCCGATCAACAACCTGTTCAATGGTCATTGCGGTTGTATCCACTAATGTGGCATCCTTAGCCTGGACTAAAGGAGCACAGGCTCTGCTTGAATCAAGCTCATCGCGCTGTGCTATATCTTTCTTTAAAGACTCTAAATCAGCATCAAAGCCCTTTTCATGAAGATCATGAAGTCGTCTTTTTGCTCTTTCTTCAATTGAAGCAGTTAAAAAAATCTTTGTTCTAGCATTTGGGAAAACGATTGTGCCTATGTCACGACCATCTACAACCCATTTACCATTGTTTCCGATTTCTCTTTGCAGAGAAGTCATTACTTCACGAACTTCCTTTACTGCTGAAACGATTGAAACGTTTTTAGACACTTCAGGAGTTCTGATTTCTTTGGTTACTTCAATATCTTTTAGGAAAACATGGGGTTGAGATGAGTTTTCTCTAGTTTCAAACCGGAGTCCACTTTCTTCTGCGCAACGTCTTAGTGCCTGATGATCTGAAAAATCAATTTTTTCGCTTAGTGCTTTAAAAGTCACCGCACGATACATGGCACCAGTGTCTAAATAGCCATAACCAAGTTTATCGGCTACTTTCTTTGCTACAGTGCTCTTTCCTGCACCAGCAGGACCGTCAATTGCTACAACTTCACAAAAAGCTTTATTATTCTGCGAATTCAACCCGAAAAAATCTCCTATTGAGATGCCTTATTTTAAGTCCTAGACTAATGGGCAGAATTGTACACTAAATCTTGTTAATATGCAACATTATTTTTTCAAATTATTGTTTTTGTTGTTTTTAGTTTTTATTCTAGTGGTAATTAATAGTAGTTGTTATACAGTAGTTGAATTTATATACAGTTCTTCCTAGAACTCTTACAGACTTAGATTCAATCAATAGCTTGAATTAGACCGAAACAACTATTTATTACCTTATTGAATTATTGAAGTCCTAACAACAATTAATCTTTTTAAGGAGAAAGATTCGTTTGTTCCTACTTTTTTGTTATCCTTAGACGAAACTGTTACTTCAACCAACATTCCTTGTTTGTACACGGGATATTTTTTTGAACCAGTATTAAAATTGAATTGTTTAAAAATCAAATTTACTTTTTGTGCTTTAGCTAAAATAGTTTTTTGCACTTTTCCGTCAGGCATCTTTACTTCTCTAGAAACACCTAATCCATCGTTCGTTTGGGAATATGTTACTGTAGATGGGTTATCGCTATTAGAAGCCCCATAGCAAAAGTCCCAAATAGCTATATTAGAATCTTCATTTACCCCTGGATCCGGTTTTGAAAAAGATACCGCTCGCAACAAATCGTATTCTATTTGAGACATTATAATAGAAGCTGACTCCATATTAACTTGATGCGCTAACCCCTTTGCAGAGCCTTTCATACCTGAACTGAAAAGATTCATAACTGCAAGAATTATTACTGATGAAAGAATAACTACAATAATAATTTCAATTAATGTCACTGCACTTTTTTTATGATTCATCGTTCAGTTACCAACCCTGACATCGTTAAATCTCTTTTCTTTTTTTCCCCTAACTGTTGCCATTCAATTTTTACTGTTATTATTTTATATTTGAAAGGTCTTTGATCTGTATCAGGATAATCTTTTATACTAACTATTCTTTTAAAATTATCTTCTGTCTTATCAATATTAATTACAGTACCGTCTTTAAGTTCAATATTTAGCTCGTTAACTTCTTTTGCATTTGTTTCAGCTATTTTTTCACTATCGAACGCCACAACATTACAGTGAGCAATATAGTTCGATGCATACTGCTGTGCCAATATTTCGTTTTTATTACGGATGGTTCCAGAACTGCCTTTAGACATTAAAGTAAAAACAGGAATTAGAAAAACAGTTAAAATAACGCAAACAACGCATATTTCTACAGCTGAAAATCCGTTTAATTCGTATTTTTTTCTATTTCTAATCATTAGTCTAACATTTTTGTAGTGGTTTTTAAATCATACATTAATAAAGGTAGTTCCGTATTAGATTCTTCAATGTTATATTTATTTGGGAACCATGGAATAGCAGAAAGGTCAGTATTATAATTCAAAAACAAACCTCTTTTCATTTTAGAATAATCAACTTTGTTATTTTTGCAGGGAATATTTTTCATAACAATATTTCCTTTAATCTTTAATTTGGAGTCTTTTTCATCCCCTTCTAATTTTAACTGACCGCCTCCCACAATCAAAGACGCATCTACAGTCTCTACTCCTCTTTCTATCGTAATTTCACCATCAAGAGCTACAATAGTTAAATGAGCATTTGAACTGCATTTTATATTGCCGTTTAAAACAATATTTCCTTTGGAAACAATTATTCCACTTTGACTAACAACATTATAGTCATTAAGTTTTACCTCATAAGCATTTTCATTATCAATATAAACCCAGGAATTAAGATCTAAATTTTTATTTTTTAATAAACCATTAGCCTTAAAAAAATCGTCTAAGCTATCTTTGGGTTCACTTATTTTACCATAATAGCCGACTCTGGAATCTTTTGAAGATTTTTTAAACCCTAATTTTTCAGAATCAAGAAATTCATCTAATTTTTCTAGCGTAATAGAATTAGAATAAATATTCCCGTATTCTGCCAAACCTTCTGCATTTGGAACAGATAAAAATAATTTATCATCTTTTTTGTTTTCACAAAGCTTTTTTAAATTGCCTTTAATTAAATCAGGGCAGAATTCTAAAGGGTATTGCTGGTCTACAGGAGTTTTCCCTTTAACTTTTGCCATATAGTAAGTATAGTCTTTGTTATATCTGTTATATACCACTTTTGTGCTGTATTTATCTTCATATTCTTCAGGAGTAAGGTCTTTACCAAATTTAGTATTATAAGAATTGGCAAAAGCCATTATTGAATCTTTCATTTCAAGATAAGTACCCAAATCCTCATAGTTTCCAGAAGAATCTCCATAACCACAGGCATTTAGAAAATCATTCATATGGTCAAAGAAAACTAATTTGTTTATCTTCCAGGTTATTTTTCCTTCATCATTAACAAAACCCTTTTTAAATGCTCTAACCGAACCACACATTGAATTCACATACCCATAAACAAGAGTTGGAGAGACATCTTTGTCTGTTCCATAAAGTCTAAAAATAGAATTATATCTTGATATTTTGTCATAACCAGCACCGAAATTAACCTGCCATCTATTGAAATTATCGCTTGTATCATTACAAAGACCTATATTAGCTTCAAGTATTGCAGTATCTCCAGATTCGTTTAATTCGTTGGTTTTTCCCCAATCTTCCAATGTTTTCCAATAACCACTGGGACCGTTTTTAAAAAAATGGAAATCTTCTCCATAATCACCTTGAGGGGAACTGCTAAATCCTCTAGCTATGCCTAAAATAATAGGTGTTTCATGAGTAGCTCCTCCCAAATAAATTAAACCTCTTTTGTCTGCTATATAATCTCTGTAATCTTCAAAAACATTATTATTCCCATTGTTTATAACCCAGGGTCTAGGACTACCAGAATTTAATTCTCCACCTTCTGTTGTATCAACAATATTAAAATAAGAGGCTATTACTTTTTCATCATTTATGGTCTGACTATCTAAAGCATTTTCAATATATAAAGAAAACTTAGACAAAACAGGTAAAATATTAGCAGTAACCTTTATTTCAGAGTAATATTCATAATCCTCTGTTATGGGAGATTTGGTTCCAGGTAATAAATACGAAAACTTTGTAAAAAAGCGTATTAAACCTGTTTTTTCTCTAGGATAGGGGCTGTCTTTGCCATTTATTTCAAGAGGTTTAAAATCGTTCTTAAATATTTTCCAACTTAACTCTTTCAGTTTTATTTTGTTTAAACCAGATTTGTCTAGAAGAGTTGTATATATTTCACCAAAATAATTTTTTAATTCCTCTTCTTTTATTGGTCCTTCTCCGTTTTCCATTTTTGTTATTGGTTTATTGAGAAGTCTTACGAAATCACTATCGCTTTTTTTTAATACAACATTCTTTATATAATTATTAGAAAGGATAGCCAAAGAGTTGGCCAACTCTCTGGCTAAAATTGTATCACCTATTTTTTTCGTGGTATGCACTCTGCTTGTTGTTGATTTATAAAAAGTAGTCAACAATATCATCAGAACAACAAACAAAATTACTACAACTAATATTACACTGCCTTTTTTATGACAGAGAAACGAAACATTCATCTTTTCTCTTATTTAGTTTTTTGGAGTTTTCATTATTTTTACTTTATTTAGGCTTTTATCCAAATCACAGCCTATTTTATCAGCTTCTTCAGGAGAAAGTTTTGATTCATCTTCATCTTCAACTTCTTTAGAATCTGTTACAACGATATGTTGACTGAAAACATACCCAGATTTTGGACTAGATATTTTATACCATTTTCCTGAAACCGATACAATAGTAACAGTTGTACCTTTTGCAAGAACTCCTACTTTTCCAGAATTGGAACTTGGTCCTTTTCTAACATTAAGACCACTGTTGGCACTTACATAGCCTTTTGTAGGTATAGTTTCAGCATAAATGCTTACTCCTAACCCCAAAATAGAAAGCATCATAAACAGGAAAAAAGCCTTTTTCATGTTTTTTCTCCAATTCTAGTTCATTATTAAGGCATCTTAAATGGAACTACTTCAAACTTTCCTTCTGGTGCACTGGTAAAATTACATTTTCCTACAAAAACATCACTATAGTCGATATTGTCGATAATTCTATTCATAGCAACAGGAGCAGGCAGTTCGACGCTTGATATAAGCTTACCATCAAGACCTACGCGAACCAAAATAAAATTCTCTTTAAAACCATCCAACGGAGTATATGTAATCACACATTCTTTCTTAGATTCATCTACCCACCAAAGTTTTGGATCAAACATTTCTACTTCAAGCATCTTGGAAGAAACAACTTTGCCTTCCATATTTGTAGCAACAAGAATATTTCTTTGTGCTTCACCATCCCACATCAATCTGTATAAAACATCATCTTTTCCTGAAACCGCGAAACCAGACCATTCCCAGTTAATTCTGTTAATAACTTTTCCTTCGGAATCCAAAATAAATATTAAATTTTTAGCCATATCTCCAACAAATAAATGACCAGAATTCCCTACTTCTATTCTATGAAGCTGACCGAACTCAGGATTTTTAATTTCAGCTAGCTTTTTACCGTCTACAGAATATTTTAACAGCTTATTTTCAACAGAATCTGCTATCCACCAAGCTTTAGCTTCGCCATATTCACCTTTTACTGGAGCTATATCTTCTATAAGAATATTTAGCAATGGCAACTTATATTCATCAATAGTATAAGGTTTGGTACCTTCAGGCATAACGGAAAATTCAGATATAAGCTTACCCTTGTTATCATATTGCATAAGCTTGCCACCGACACTATCTGCTACCCAGATTTTATCTTCAACTAGTCTAAAAGACATTGGTCCATAAGGAAGCGGATCTTCTAGCTCAGGAAATCTTTTATTATTAGTAAAATCAACTTTCCCAGCACCTTCACCATAAGGTATGGAAACATCTGCGAACAAAGTTCCTGCTGAGAATATAAGAAATGATGCTAATAGACACAAAGAATTTTTCATAATTTATTAATCCCCAAAATTAAACCTTTTTCAAAATCTTGTAAAACTTCAAACAGAAATATTCCTCTAATATTAAAAAACTCAATAAACAGAGATAATAATTAAAAACCAGTCTATCACTCTATTATCTCTGTTTATTAATAATTTAAATCATACTTTTCTCATAACTTTAACTACTTTTTGATAGTTAGCGTTATGATATCTAGGTTTACGCTGAGAAGATGAATTACTCATTGCTGTAACATTATTTCCTGAATTCATTATGATACCAACATGAGATGGACCTTTTTTGTAAGTTTCCCAGAAAATAACATCGCCTGCTTGATATGGAGGAACCTTAACAGACTTCCAACCGGCCTTTTCCAACAAACCAATGGTTTGAACGCAACCAAGACTAGTCTGATTCAAAACACCAGCAGCTTTTAATGCTGTTGTTACAACTTGAGCACAACCAAGTCTACCACCGTTTGTTCCAGAAGCATAAGGGAAAGAACCTGATTTGGAATACTTATCAACTAATTGTTTAGCAGCATTAACAACTTTACCCTGAACGCTATCGCCAGAAACATTTATTACCACATTGCTACTACCGCTAGAACTGCTAGATGTTGGATCATTACCTTTATAGCGTGCATCTTTTTTAGCAAAAATATATCTAGCATGAGCATAGCCTTCACCTTTACTGGTAGAAACTTTGTACCAATCTCCGTCACGACCAGTAATTGTAACTTCTTCATTATTATTCATTTTGGCAAGGACGGTACCCCAAGCACCATCTCTTAAATTTAAAGTGGAATAAACCCCAACGTATGCTTTGCCATTTGGCAGAGTTGCCAATCCTTTGTTCTCTTCTTTTTTTTCTTCTTCTTTCGCTTTTTCTTCTTTTGCTTCTTCTGTCTTTGATTTACTTTTTTCTGAAGCTTCTGAATCTGATTTTACAGTAGTTGAATCTGATTCAGATGAACTGACAGTAGCACCTGAATCACCTACTCCTGCAGCATTCAAACTATCATCAAAGCTTGAACTAGAATCATTAGCAACTAAAATAGAAAAACTAAATAAACACATCAAAATCAACGCAAAGCTTAATTTTTTCACTGTATTTACTCCAGATTTTAAATAGTTATAATAAAATTATACTATATAAAGTTAAAAAATGTTTACTTTTTTAGCTCGTTATTTTATGGCTAATTTCTAAAATTTACTTTCAGTTCTTAATTTTCAAAATTATACTGCTCTAAAAGTTTGGCTATTTCACTAGAATAACCTAATTATATTAGTAAATTGAGTTTATAGACAGTCTCCAAAGAGAGGCTTTAGGACACTTACCTCTCACCACTCATCACTCACCACTTATCACTTATCACCTATCACTCACCACTTATCACCTATCACCTATCACTCACCACTTATCACCTATCACTCACCATTTCCAGCTTTCAGTTTTCAATTTTCAGCTTTCAGCTTATTATTGATGGTTCGGTTTGCCTAGCATAATAGCAAGAATCTGGTCATCAGTCTGAACCATACCTGGAGCGGCTATACGACCTATATTACCAAGACTTGTTTCAACACAATCTCCTAAAACACCATTAGTAATAGGAAGTTTAAGCCCTTTTAACGCCATTAATGAAGACTGGAAAGCAGAATCTACCGCACAAACTAATTTCATGGCACAACCAACTTTCGCACCATCACAAATAACGCCGGTAATACTTCCAACCATATTATTAATAGCATCGGTAGCTTGTTCCAAAGTGCCACCTAAAATATAAGTAATACCAGCAGCAAGACCTATTCCAGCACAAACAATACAGCCACACATTGCTGAAAGTGTTCCAGAATGATGTTTTAAAATGCTTGTAACGCCATAGCTTATTGCCAAAGCTTCTGTAAGCTTTTTATCATCTATTTTGTTTTCTTTTGCTAAAACATAAAGAGGCAAAGAAATAGCTAGCCCTTGATTTCCAGAACCAGCAGCACTCATTACCTGCAAATCGCAACCAGACATTCTTGCATCAACAGCTGCAGAAGTAAGTGCTTTGGCTTTATTAATAATATCATTGCCTATCCAGCCATCCGCAATCATTTGATTATAAATGTTACCAATATTTAGAAAACCTTCTTTGTGCAAACCTGCATTGGCAACTTTCAAATTCATTTCAATCCCATCAAGCATAAGTTTGCGCATTTCATCAGAAAGGCTACCAATATCGTTCCATATTTCTTTGAAAGGAACTTTAGAAAGGTTTTCTCTTTCTTTCAATAATTCACCGGTGCCATTATCTCCTGTCGAATGGGATGAAAAAACTACGGCTCCGTTTTTTTCTAAAAGAATAATGTTTTCGTGACTACCAGATATAACACATCTGCCTTTATTGTTTTTGTCGTCAGTCACTATAACATCCATATATAGTCCACGCATTTCTGGAACAAGCTCTACGTGAACAATACCAGATTCATTTAATTTCTTAGCTTCTTGAAGCCATTCATCTGTCATTCCTTCAAGAAGAGTTAAAGAAGGATTTTCAGATGGAGATAGAGAACCTAGGGCAGCCGCCAAGGTAATACCTCTTTGTCCACCTGTTCCAGGAATCCCCACCTCCATAGCATTTTTCAAAAGGTTAGTAGAGAGCCTTAATAGAATCTTTGTTGTTTTTCCAGAAGTCAGCCTTTTTGCTTTACAAGCACCTAGAGCTATTGCTATAGGTTCAGTACAGCCAAGAGCAGCCTTAAGATCTAGTTTTAACGTTCGTTCTAGTTGTTTAAGACTCATGATTCACCTCTTTATTTATTATAATCCGCCGAATCCACCTTCGAAAGCATCTTTCTTTTCTTCAACACCTTCTTTAACCTTTTCAACAGCTTCGTTCAACTTAGTTTCAACTTTTTCTTCAACCTTTTCTTTGGCTTTATTCAGTATTTCTTCTGCTTTTGAAGAAGCTTCACTTTTTACGTCTTCTACCTTAGCTGGTTCTGCTGGTTTAGTTTCTTCAACCTTAGTTTCTTCTACTTTTACAGCTTCTTCAGCTTTTGGAGCTTCTTCAACCTTAGTTGGTTCTGCCGGTTTGTTTTCTTCAACCTTAGTTTCTTCTACTTTTATAGCTTCTTCAGCTTTTGGAGCTTCTTCAACTTTAGCTGGTTCTGCCGGTTTAGTTTCTTCAACCTTAGTTTCTTCTACTTTTACAGCTTCTTCAGCTTTTG
>CAMJNS010000029.1 GCA_946407375.1 uncultured bacterium | reverse complement strand
AGAAACCTTTGCTCAAAAGGTATTAACTAAATTTGACAACAATATTATTCAACAAGTTCGTAATGCCTTTGGTAATGAACCAGAATTTGGCGTAGATGGAGAATCTAGAATAACTATTGTTTTGATTAAAATAGGTGAAGGAAATACTACTGCAGGTTATTATTATAGTGGAGATTTGTATTCTAATACCTATTATAAAGATAGCAATGAAGGCAAAATATTCTATATAAAATATGGAATGGAAGACTCTACTACTTTTGGAACCTTAGCTCACGAATTTCAGCATATGATTAACTACTATCAGAAGAATAAAACCTTAGCTTATAATGCTCAAACAATAGATGAAGAAGCTTGGTTAAATGAAGCTCTTTCAAAATATTCAGAAGAAATTTGTGGTTACAGCATTTTGGATGGAGATTACAATACAACCAGCTTGATAAGGTATTCGATGTTAAATAATAACAATTTGTCATTAACACATTGGGGGCCAAATACTTTACATTGTTATGGACAAGTTTATTTATTTATGCATTTCTTAGCATATCCTGGAAGATATAATAGTGATTCTGCTCTTGTTACAAGGTCACTAGTAACAGGAAATGGATCTGCTATAACTGGTGAAGCTAATGTTGAAGCTGTTACTGGCGAACCATTTAAACTAACAATGGCTAAATATGCTTTAAGTTTATGTTTAAATAATTATACTTCTGATTCACCAACGGCTTATTCTATAAATAAAATAGATTTAAAAGGGAAGTATAATGGTTTGACTTTACCTGGTTATTCAATAGAAAATATAAGCAACCCAGTTAGTTTAAGCGATATGCCTTTTAAGAATTCAATTAGATTTTTTAAGAAAACAGCAGGTGGAACAGGAAATGTTAGTTTCTCTATAACTGCTGGAACTCAACCTTGCACTTTGTGGCTCTTCGATGAAAGAGAGTAATAAATAATTAGAAATTAAAAGGATAAAAATGGTTTTTGAATATATATCAAAAACCATTTTTTTGTAGCCAAATTGTGGTATTATACAAGCGTTAAATAATTAATAGGGAGATATTTTCAAATGAAAATAGGTTTAGCAGGATTGCCAATGTCTGGCAAGACAAGCATTTTCAATATGGCAACTAGAGCACAGGCTCAGACAAGAGATTATCTTGTTCAGTCTGATGAAATAAATAACGGTGTTGTTAAGGTTCCAGATGACAGACTAGATTTTTTAGCAACTATTTATAAACCAAAGAAAACTACTTATGCAACAGTTGAATTTACTGATATTCCTGGTATAAGCAGTTCTGATCAGAAATCTGCCAGCAAGACTTTGGCAAATATTAGAACTTGCGAAGCAATTATGCTTGTTGTAAGACTTTTTGGCGGTGATGCAGTTCCTCATATTCACAACAAAGTTGACCCAGTTGCTGACCTTGAAGAAATCTGTCTAGAATTTATATTCAGCGATCTAGAAATGGTAACCAACAAAATTGAACGCTTAAATAAAGAAATGAAGGGCACTAAAAAGCCAGAACAGATTAAAGAACTTGAATTGATGGAATCTTTGAAGAAAACATTAGAAGAAAACCATTTTATTTCTGAAGTTCCAATGACAGAAGAACAGGCTCACAGTCTTAGCGGTTATAGATTCTTGACTCAAAAGCCAATGCTATTAGTAGGTAACTGTTCTGATGATCAATACAAAAATGAAAATGACCCAACAGTAGTAGCTTTCAAAAAAGCTTGTGCTGAACATAAATGGAGCCCAATGCTTATTTCTGCTGCAACCGAAATGGAAATTTCTACTCTTTCTCCAGAAGAAGAAGAAATGTTCTTAGCTGAATACGGAATAAAGGAATCGGGCCGAAACAGACTAATTCAAGAAGCTTACAGACTTCTCAATTATATTAGTTTTCTTACTTATGGGCCAGACGAAGTTAGAGCCTGGACTATAACCAAAGGCACAAAGGCACAAAAAGCTGCTGGTAAGATTCACTCAGATATTGAAAGAGGATTTATTAGAGCTGAAGTTATTCCTTTTACTGCTTTTAAGGAAAAAGGAAGCGTTGCCAACGTAAAAGCTGCTGGTTTAGCTCGTCTTGAAGGTAAGGAATATGCTGTCGAAGACGGAGATATGATTGAATTCCGTTTTAATGTATAATAAGCCACAAGCTATAAGCTTCAAGCTATAAGCCCGAAAAGAAGAACCCAAATATATGATTAATATGTCTGGCTTGGAGCTTATAGCTTACAGCTTACAGCTAAATATATGAGTCTTAAAAAACAGCTACAAAAAGGACTACTAGCTATTCTAGCGGTTATAGTAGTCTTTACCCTGATGACATCAAAGTCTTATATAGACCTTGATTCATTTGTCATGGAAAAATTGCCACGAAATATTGAGCTTGCTAGACATTATGAAAGAGTAGCCAATTACTGGCATCTTATTGGTCAACAAGCTCAAAATCTTGTGAGAGATACTTATAAGCCCGTAGATTATAAATCCTGGGAAGATGAAATAGAAAAGTCGTTAGCTATAATTACAAAGGCTTCATTAGATAAAAATCATAAAGAGAAATCAGACGAAATAAAGAGTTTTTACTATTCCTACAAAAATAATTTTGAATCTTTAGTTTCATTAATTAAAGAAAGAGCAAGAATTTATAAACAGAATAACGAACAAAGAAATGCTGCTGCAAAGAATATGAAGGCAGAAATCGAAGCTTTGATGAAAAGTCTCAAAGATATGATTACAGATTTGCAGAATTCTGTAAAAAGCAGTGATTTCCAAAATTCTCTAAGTGGAACCACTTTCTTATTAGATAAAATCAAACGAATAGAAAGCGACTTAGTTATTTCCGAAAAAGAGGTCGCGTTATATTTAAATCCAGACCAATCAAGTCCTACAGCAGTTAAAAACACAAGAAAAAATTCCAGTGATCGTGTAGAACAACGTCTTAGAGCAATTCTGTATCTAATTGAACGTTCAAAAAAGGAAACTCAAAATCAGGTACAGAAAAGAGTTTTAATTAAAATCGGAACTAGCGTAAAAAGCTTTTCCACTTCATTTAGCAATTTAAGAAATGTTATCGAAGCTTCAGATGGTGGTGAAATAATAGAACTTGACGACAAAATAGTTCAAACTGTTTCTCAAATGGAAGATTGCCAACAACTTGGAATAGGCTATGCATCAAAAGAAGCTGAATTTTTCTGGGAAAGAATAGAAGCTGTATCAGCAGAGCAAATTGAGTTAGGACATAAAACATATATAATAATTGGAGTGTTCCTTGTTCTAGTATTTTTTGCTGGAATTTACTTGATTATACGTATACCAAAAGCAATTTCAAAACCTTTAAAAAATCTTAGCCAGCAAATAGCTAATTTTAACCTTGATTCCAAAGCTATAGATTTACCAAAATCTAATATTACAGAAATAGATGAATTAGGGAAAGATTTCAGTAAAATGGCGAAAACACTTAATAATCAGGGAGAGATAAATAGCGGTAATCTTGATTATATTCGTGCTTTGCCTAGTATAATCAATAAACTCCACGGAACTGGTCAGGCCGCGTGGAATCAAGAAGAACAAAAGGAAGAAGCTGTTATAGCCATTTTGCAGAACCTAATGAATAATTGTCCAAAAATTGATATGGCTAAGGTTATGGTATTAACAAGAAAATCTTCAGAAGATAAAGATAATAATACAAATATGTCTGAAGATTACTTCTATAGATTAGGAGACCCTGTTTTTAGCGATACTTTTAAAGAAAGTGAAGAATATAAGATTTATTGTGAGTCTACAGGCTATAAAGGACCTGGCTCTCCTGAATTATTGCCAAAAGAAGAAGGCCTTAGCGGTTGGTATTATGAAAACAATGAAGCTACTTCACCTAATATTTCAAGCTTGCAGAATAAGTTTTTCCAAGCAGAATACTCACCACAAAAGATTTCTGATAACCCAATTTTAAAGAATAGAAAATACGAACTTGGACTAAATGGTAGCTTAAAAGTAGAATTTCTAAAAGTTCCTGGTCGTGAAGATGAATTAGGGAATAATGATTACGGGCTTTTATTCGTGTATTTTAAAGACCCAGAAATAAAATTATCTTGGCAGGAAATATTCTTTATTCAGATTATAGCTGGCCATATTGCTTTTATCATTGAAACAGCCTCACTTTTAAAAGACCATGATGAAAAGAAACTTATGGATGACCAGCTTATGGTTGCTCAAGAAATTCAAGAAAACTTGCTTCCAAGACGTGTACCTAAAATTGAAGGTTTAAAAATTTGTAAGGCTTGGAAACCTGCTGCAGAAGTAGGTGGTGATTATTACGATTTCTTTAAAATTGACAAAAATAAAGTAGGGATAGTTATTGCGGATGCTTCTGGAAAAAATGTTACAGGTGCTATGCTTATGACTGTTTTTAAAACCACACTTTCGACAATGAGCTTAGCAAAAATGTCTGCAAGTGAAGTTCTTAGTAAAGCTAATAATATAATTGCAGGAAATATTACTAGTGATAAGTTTATTACGGCGATGTACATTATTATTAATTCTGAAACAGGTGAAGTAGAATTGGCTAGTGCAGGTCATAATCCTGCTTTTATTGCTTCTAGTTACGGAAGAGATTTTTCTTTGGCAAGTAAAAATAGTAAAGGTATGCCCCTAGGAATTTTAGAAGATTATCCCTATGAGTCTATAACTTTTAAATTGAAGAAAAAAGATATGCTTTTAATGTACACAGATGGTGTCACAGAATCTAGAAATATTGAAGATGAAGAATTTGGTGAAAGTGGTCTGAAAAAATTCTTACAAAAGCCTAGGGGAGTAAATAGTGATCCTGCTAACACTCTGGTAAATTCTGTTTTGAAGGAATTTTCAGAAGGTGCAAAGCAACACGATGATATTACCGTAATTACGGTAGAACTTGTTTAAGAAACATGGCAAACCTTTTAAAATTTATTTAAAAAATTTTAAAATTTTTTTAACTTTTTTGTCCATTTTTCCTTTCTCGGTTGATTATTATATAGGAAATTTAAAGATACATTTTAGTTAAATTTCCTAATTTTCAACAGAAAAAGGAAATTAAAACATGTTTTCAAAAATCGCATCGGCTATTATTTCAGGTTTTGAAGCCTTAGAAGTATCGGTAGAAACAGATGTTTCAGGTGGTTTACCAACATTCGATCTAGTAGGATTAGCGGATACATCTGTAAATGAATCAAAGTTGAGAATTAGAACTGCTTTGAAAAATTCAGGTGTCTCATTCCCTTCAACTAAATTAGTAGTAAATCTTGCGCCTGCCGATTTAAGAAAAGAAGGTTCAGGACTTGATCTAGCAATAGTAACTTCTGTTCTTTCGGCAATAGAAGTTATTCCTTCCAACTTGACTTCAAAATATGTATTTGTTGGCGAAATAAGTTTAAATGGTGATTTGCGTCACACAAGAGGAGTTTTGCCTATTGCTTTAATGGCTGTAAAAAATGGTTATAAAGGCATTGTTTTACCTATGCAAAACGTCAGAGAAGCTATGGTAATTCCAAATTTTGAAGTAATCGGCTTTAACAGCTTAAAAGATATGATTGATGATTTAAAGTCTGATAATCCGCTTGTTCCAACCGACACATCAAAGATTCCACTTCCAACAGAAGATATAATCAGCAAGGAAATAGTCTGTAATGACATGGCGAACATTAAGGGGCAGGAGCTTGCTAGACGTGCCTTAGAAATAGCTGCCAGTGGAGGACATAATATTATTTTTTCGGGTCCTCCAGGTTCTGGAAAAACTATGTTGGCTAGAGCTTTACCGACAATTATGCCAAAGTTGGAATTTGAAGAAGCCTTAGACGTAACAAGAATATACAGTATAAAAGGGCTTTTACCACCTGGTTCAGGTTTAATTACCACGAGAACTTTTAGAGATCCGCATCATACTATTTCAGATATTGCTTTAATAGGTGGTGGAAGAATTCCGAGCCCAGGCGAAGTATCATTAGCCCACAATGGAGTATTATTTTTAGACGAATTGCCCGAATTTAAGAGATTTGTTTTAGAAGTTTTGAGGGAACCGCTTACCACTGGTCAGGTATCTATTTCTAGAGCCACACAAACCTGTAGATTCCCTGCTAATTTTTTGTTGGCAGCAGCTATGAATCCTTGTCCTTGCGGTTATGCAAATGATCCAGAAATAGAATGTAGGTGTACATCTAGTCAGATTCAAAAATATAGAAATAAAATATCTGGTCCCTTGCTTGATAGAATAGATTTGCACGTTTATGTTCCACCTTTAGCTCCATATGAACTTGCAAATCAGCCTGATGGGGAATGTTCTGAAATTGTGAAAAAAAGAGTGTTAGAAGCTAGAGACAAACAAAAAGCTAGAAAATCTAATAATGGTTTATTGAATTCACATCTTCCTTCAAAAAATCTAGTAGAAAGCTGTTTAGTAAAAAAATCTGCTAAAGAACTCCTTATTGGTGCTGCTAGAACATTTAAATTATCTGCTAGAGCCTATGACAAAATAATAAGAATATCCAGAACAATCGCTGACATGGAAGGCGCTGAAGAAGTCTTAGATTCACACATGGCTGAAGCTCTGCAATATAGAAGTTTAGATTCAAACTAAGCAAAAAGCAACAAAGCTCTTTGAAAATCCAATCATGGAAAAACCGCTGTAAACCTAAACGTATAGCTAGATTTGCAGCGGTCCCAAAGTGCTATACAGACCGTAGAAGGGAGGTATAGCAATGATAAGAGTAGCCCTAATACTCTTAGTTGCCGCCGTTATGGTGTTAGCTTTGGCTTCACCACTTAACTAAGCGGCTTATGGGCATTCAGGTGTTAGCGCACTTGAATGTCTCTAACTAAAGTATAATGCTATTCTTAGTAATTGTAAAGCCTCCCTTCCTTCCCTTTTATCTTTATTAAGCTAAAAAAGAAAAGGTTTGTAAAAGCTCACGTATAGCAAGCCTACAAACCTTTCGTCTGCTATACAGTCCTTGAAGGATAAAAGGAGGTTATAGCGATGAAAAGAGTAGTAACGATACTCTTAGTTGCCACCGTTATGGTGTTAGCTTCGGCTTCACCACTTAACTAAGCGGCTTATGGGCATTCAGGTGTTAGCGCACTTGAATGTCTCTAACTAAAGTATAATGCTATTCTTAGTAATTGTAAAGCCTCCCTTTATCCCATTATTTCTTATTTCTGTTTTAGTTGAAAAAGTTCTTTGAAAATCCAGTCATGGAAAAACCGCTATAAACCTAAACGTATAGCTAGATTTATAGCGGTCCCAAAGTGCTATACAGACCGTTGAAGGGAGGTATAGCAATGATAAGAGTATTGTTAATACTCTTGATTGTTTTGATGGTGTTGTTAGCAGCAACACCGCTTAACTAATCTTGAAGGCCTGTGGGTTTTATCACTCACAGGTTCTTGACTAAAGTATAACTATATTCCTTAGATTTGTAAAGCCTCCCTTTTATCCCTTTTATCTTAATTAAGCTAAAAAAGAAAAGGCTTGTAAAAGCTCACGTATAGCAAGCCTACAAGCCTTTCGTTTGCTATACAGTCCTAGTAGGTTAAAAGGGGGTATAGCGTGAAAAAAGTTTTGTTAATACTGTTTTAGTATTGGCAATGCTGTTAGCCGCAGCAACGCCGATTAACTAATAATTACTGGCTTGTGAGTTCCGTAACACTTGCAAGCCTCTAATAGAAGTATAACAAATTTTTGAGTAATTGCAAATCCCTCTTTTAACCAAATATAAAACAACGCCTAGATTTTAATCTAGGCGTTGTTTTATCTCTACAATTAACTACAATCTTTATTCTTCCATCTTCCTATTAAATGGTGCTTTCTTCGCCATTCAAAGCTAAGTAAACGTTTTTAACGTCAAATTCTTTTTTGAATCTGTTGGCAAAATCTACGACTTTAACAACCTGTTCATTTAGTTCCCATTTTGAAGTGCAACCAAAGATAATCTTGAATGGCATTTCGTTTCTCATTACGGTACTGCTTAAGGTTACATCTTTTATTCCAACAGCAAATTCTTTTAAAGCACTTTCTATCCAACGTTCTGCAAAATTGCTCTTTGCTACATCGCCAGCGAATGTTGGCAATGCAAGACCAATCTTCTGATCGTAGAGTATTTCATTGGCAACTTTTACACAAACTTTACTTAAAACATGTTCTGGATTAGCTTGTAATGTTAATGAACCATCTGGTTTTGGATCTCTAGCACCTTTAAATTCTGCGATAAAAGGAATTTCAAAAGAGGTTCTTGCACGGTCTTTATCTGTTATTACACCTTCTTCTGTTGCTACAGATGTATTGTGGTTTATACCGTAAAGAACCTTATCGGGGGAGACACCCCATTCTCTTCTTGTTTTGTCGAAATAATCCATCAAACCAGCTACAGAAACATTTTTACTTGAAATCAAATAAATAATCTTATTGCAGTTTTGAACTATTTCTTTGGTAACTTTAGTGAACATTGAGCTAGAGTCCACAACAATATATTTATAGTTTTCCATAACGGTAGACATAAGAGAATAGGTGTGGAACTCTTTCAATCGGCAGTCTGTTATACCATTTTCTTGAGGCAAAATTGTAAGTAAACCACAGGGTGATTTAACAACATATTTACTGATATCAGCGATCTTTTCTCTAGCTACTAATTCATCTATAATTTTAGAACGTTCAGTAACTGATAACATTCTAGCCACTCTATCATCTCTTAAGTTGGGGTCATACAATAAAACATCTTCTTTAAGAGAGTTTGCCATAGCCAAAGCAAGATTTCTTGCAAAAAGACTTTTGCCAGAAGAGGTATCTGGTCCCATAATTGCAAATACATTGTGGCTTTTGATTTGAGCTGCCCCAATATTTGTTTTGGAAAGACGATTACATAAAGTTTTTATGATGCTGATACAAACCCCATTATGGGTTTTTAATAATTCATCAAAATCATCTTTTTTTAGTCTTATAACTTCTGTTTCTGCTAATGCCACAACTGTAGCATTTCTTGGACCTGCAGTTAGAAGGGCCATTTCTCCAAAGTATTCACCTAGTTTTAAGTGAGTTAATATTTTCTTTCCACCAGTCCCATCATCACAATAAATCTGTACAATTCCAGATTTTATGATGAACATAGTATCGGCTTGTTGTCCTTCTTTACAAATAAATGCATCTCTAGGAAAACATAAAACTTCAGTTTTTTGTTCTAAGTTTTTTAATTCATCATCTGTTAGTTCTGAGAATAAAGGAACTCTCTTTAAAAAATCAGTTAAATTCATTGTTTCACCTCTTTTTATGAGCTTATATAATACATAAATTGCTCTAATAGGTCAAGTCCTGACAAATGAACTCTTGGTATTAATATTTTTATTCTGCAAAATGAATTCTTTGAATAGCTATTGGATGAGAATAGAGCCAAAAAACTCTAAAGGGATGGGGAAGTAAATCTGATTTATTGTCTCTTGCAAGTCTAATTTGGGCATTTTTAAATACTTCTTTTAAACCTGTAAGTTCTATTGATGTTTTATCTGCTTGGGTTTCCATAAATTGACTAATTTGGCTTTCAATCGGGGCAAAAAACAATTGTAGTAATAAATATGCAATCATAAAAAATGGAACAGAAGAGGCGGAACTAATATAAGTTATTCCAAACCATTTTACTGTAGCTAAATAATCTATAATCCAATAAAGTAGGAAACAAATAGCAAAAGCTCCAAATAGACCGCAGCTAATTCCCCAGATAATATGATTATATTTCCAGTGTCCTGCTTCGTGAGCAAATATCAGAGCTACTTCATCAGGAGTATGACTATTTATAAGGTTGTCATAGAGAACAATTCTTCGAAAACTACCAAAGCCAGAAAAATAAGCATTTGTATGTTTGGAATAACGGCTTTCATCTATAACATATATTTCTTTAACGCTTAAATTTGCTTTATTTGCAATTTCAAAGAGTTTATTTCTTAGTTCTCCCTCCTCTAATGGCTTTTCATTGTAGAAAAGAGGTGTAATTAAATAAGGCATTAAAATAATAGAGCCAGCAACGGTTATTGCAGAAACTAATGGTACTATCCAAGGCCATTTTTGTGGAAACCATCTTATAAAAGTTAGAATAACTACAATAAAAGCTGTTTGTATTATAAGGTTAAGACTAACGACTTTAAAATATCGAATAAACCAATCGGTTAAATCTATATTAGAAAAACCAGCTGCTTTTTCCATAAAATAACCAAAATAAAAAGAGGAGGGGAATGAGAGAATATGTAAAAAAGCTAAGAAAAACAAAATAAAGAGCAAATCTCTTTTGAATATACCTTCACTAGCTAAATTACTGACTTTTTGCCACAAATAACTAAAAAAACCAAAACGTAGTAATAAAACTAGAGCTAGTATATAAATCGTGCCATAAATAGCTTTGAACCAAAAGCCATTTAATTCGTAATTCCTACCAGCTTCTATGTCTGATTCCGAGAAATATTTTAATACTTCTTGTTTAAAAACAGGGTCGGTGTTACCTGTATATTGACAGCCCAATAAGCAGGTTCTTAATATGAACCAACCGATTAACAAAACCCAAAATAATTTTTCAATTTTATCAGGAAGCATTGTTTTTAAGAGTTAAGTTTAGATATAGATGATTGAAGATTGAAATACAACCAACAACCAACAACCAACAACAATAACAACAATAAGTACTATATTTATGTCTTTCAATAATCATAATTTAAGTATATAATTTATTGCATAAATATAGCATAAAAAGAATATAACATATAACAACAAATATGGATGAACTTACAAAAAAACGACTGGCTAGAAATTTATTCGTTCAATCATTAGATTTAGGGCAAAAATTGCCTTCTGCTAACAAAATAAAAGAAGAAGACAATGCCTCAAATAAAATAGACTGTAGAAAATGTGCTCATTTTTTTGTCACTTGGGAAAAAAATTGTCCATATGGATGTAAAGCTTATGGCTTTAAGGGTCCTCAAATGCCCTCTATAGTAGTAAAATCATCATCTGGAGAAAGATGTAACTTTTTTAAACAGCGAGTTTGATTGCAATCTTTTGCATTTTATGATAGAATTTTGCCCTAAAGTTAAGAAACACATTCATTCCTATGTTTTGCAATCGTAATTTTCCTAACGAAAAATCAAAGGCTTGCCGATGATATTGTTAAGAAAGACTGAACCGGCAGAACTGTTCAGGATTGCAAGGAGGCGTTTTAAAAGCAGATGACACAGCAGGGTATTCACTTTATTGGAATCGGCGGTGTTGGAATGAGTGGCATTGCCAGCATTTTCTTACAGAAGGGTTATAAAGTATCTGGCTCAGATATAAGCCAAAGCGATAGAACTCTTAAACTAGCTAATGAAGGTGCTCGCATTTTTATTGGTCATAAATCTTCCAATATTATTGATGGAATAGATCGAGTAGTTGTTTCTTCGGCTATTAGTCAAAATAACCCAGAACTTATCGAAGCTCATAAACGCAAACTTAATATTGTTCATCGTTCTGACCTTTTGGCTGAATTGTTTCTAGACGCTAAATGTGGTATAGCCGTAGCAGGCTGTCACGGTAAAACTACAGTTAGCTCAATGATTTCAACAATTTTGACAGAAGCTGGTAAAGATCCTACCTGTGTAGTTGGTGGACATGTTAAAGCTCTTAATGGCAATTCATCTTTTGGTAAATCAGGTTTATTTGTTGCTGAATCGGACGAAAGCGATGGGACTTTCTTAAAGTATTTCCCTCAATATGGAGTTATTACAAACATTGATAATGACCATATGGATCATTATTCTAGTTTGGATGCTATAATTGAAGCTTTTGAACGTTTTGCAGGTCATATAAGTGAATCTGGTGGTTTGTTCCTCTGTGCCGATGATGTTATTGCCCGCAATCTGTCTCTTCCGGAAAAACTACGTGTCATAACTTATGGTATAGATACCGCAGCTGACTTTATGGCTGAAGATATTAGTTACCATCCTTTTGGTTCTAGTTATACTTTAACTGTAGGTGGTCAGAATTATGGCAAAGTTGAACTTTCGGTTCCAGGAAGACATAATGTCCTTAATTCTCTTCCTGTGATTGCTTTCTGCCTTGAAATAGGTCTTTCTCTTGAAGTAATTCTTGAAAGCTTGAAGAACTTCCATGGAGCTGGAAGACGTTTTGAAATCAAAGGCGAATGTGAAGGTGTCACAGTAATTGATGACTATGGTCATCATCCTAATGAAATCAAAGCAACTCTTGAAGCAGCTAGTAGCTTAGGTGCTAAAAGAGTGGTTGTTGTGTTCCAGCCTCATAGATACTCAAGAACATTGTTCTTGTCTCAGGAATTTGGGCGTTGCTTCGATAATTGCGACAAGCTTTTCATTACAGATATTTATGCTGCATCTGAAAAGCCTATTCCTGGTGTAACAAGTAAAGTCATTCTAGACCATATGCCAGTTTCCAATAGACGAAAAGTGAAAATGGTTAAGAATGTTGATGATGTAAAGTATATGTTACTGAATTATGTTGAACCAGGAGACGTTATTTTTACTATGGGCGCTGGTAATATTACAAGACTTGGAAATGAATTTCTTGAGTCTATGAGAGCAAGAAATCACGAAGTGGTTTATAATAATTTACCAGCAACATTGGCAGCCGTTTAATCGGAGTTTGAAATGGTAATCCTTACTGTTTTGGGGTTGTTTACCGTAGCAGTGGTGATAACAAGTGTAACTGTAACCCTAGGCTTTAAGGTTCTAGACCTGATAAAAGCAAAATACGGTTCGTAAACAACAACATTTAATTTAAAAAAAGCCTTTTGATATTAACTATATCAAAAGGCTTTTTTTATGGAATAATCTTTATTAGTTCTGTTTCTTTTCTACATTATTATTCTTGTTATCGTTTGTATTATTTGAAGTTGTTGTTTCTTTCTGATTTTTATTATTAGAATCTTTAGGACTATCCTTAGAGTCTTTACTAGTTTTGGTATTATTTGCAGGATTTATATCTTTTTGTGTTTTAAATAGTAGTTTCTTATCTTCATAAATTAAGTCAGAAATGTTAGAAGAAGATACTCCAAGTAGAAATTTTTTATCTGGAAGCATATATTCTTTTGCAGCATCCAAAACTTCTTTGATTGTAACAGAATATAGATTCCTTTCAAACTTAGTATAATAATCAAAACCTAAACCAAGTATTTCATCTCGAGAATAAATATTTGCTAAAGACAAACTATCAGTCATTCCTAATGCAAACTCTGTATATATAGCATCTTTGGCTTCTTGAAGTTTATATTGAGAAATATTACTTATTTTAAAAGCTTCAATTTCTAAGTTTAAAAGTTGGGCAGCGGTGGCAACGTTTTCTTTATTTGTTGTTAGGCAGGCCTTAAAATAACCATCACTCATGAAACTATTGTTTTTTATCTCTACTGTTGATGCCATAAGACCTGTCTTATCAGCTTCTCTAAATGAACTTTTAAGAGAATTATCTAATATTTTACAAGCAACATTTAGTGCAATAAGATTTTTATCATTTGCTGATATGCTCTTAGAGATATAAGTAATATAAGCGTAATCTGAACTGTTTTTAGTGAAAACAGGACTTTCGCTTTTAATTGTTGGAATTTCAGTATTTTTGTTTTCTTTATTATTAGAAGATTTGTTTGAAGAGAATTTACCTAAACTAGCTAAAAGGTAATCTCTAAGTTCTGTCGAATAGAAATCTCCAACTACAGCAATAACCATATTGGAGGGAATAAAATTCTTCTTGTAATAGTCTACAACATCACTTCTTTTAATTTTACTAAGATCATCGGTTCTCCCAAAATCGGAGTATGATAATGGGGAATTAGTTCCAAATAGGGTTTTTAAAACATTATATTCATTTTGTAATTCCAAATTATCGTTTTCTATTTTTAATTGTTCTTCTAGAACATTTCTTGCTTTACTATAAGCAGATGGAAATTCGGGTTTATCTAGCATTTTAATAAATATATCAAAAGCAGGAATAAAATTAGATGAAACAGCTTTCATATTTACAGAAACATAGTTTTTATTAGCTTCGTAAGAAAGTTTTGCTCCAATTTTTTCTAGTTTGCTATTAAAAGATTTTTCATCAGTATCAAAACTTCTATATAATAGTTCACCTGCAAGACAAGATATGCCTGCATTACGTTTTTCCTCTTTTAATCCACCTGCCAGAAATTTTGCAGAAACAGATATTACAGGAGAAGAATGGTTTTCTTTAAGAATCAATTTAATTCCATTTTCTAGTGTAAGCATAGTTGGACTTGCATCTTCAGAAACCGGTGGAGCTTGTAAAATAGCAACACTGAGATTTTCATCTCTTAAATACTCACAGGCAACTCTTCTAACGTCTTCGAAATTAACGGAAATAATTCCATTTTCAAATTTGTCAGCATCAGAAGCTTGTGAAACTACTGCAAAACTCCCATAGTCTAAAGCACAATTTTCTACGCTTTCACATTCAAAAATATCTTCATTGATTATACTCTTTTTAACTTGTTCTAATACTTCTTCAGAGATGACTTCTTCTAAAAATCCATTGGCTATTCTTCTGACATCATCTACAAAATATCTCATTTTACTTTTTGAAGAAACACCAGAAACTACAAAGACTCCTTGAAAACGAGAAGTTTCATAATCTGCACAGACAAATTCACAGGTTTGATGACCTTTAACTAACCTTTTCCATAAAATGCTATCTTCATTCCCGCCCAAAAGTTTTGCCAATACGTAAAGAGCATACTTGTCTGATTGTTCTATGTGGGGGATTTTCCATCCAAAACTCAGATAAACCTTTTTTAAATCTGCATATTTAATGATTTCACGATAAGAATTTTGTGCAATTTCTTTTGGTAGTTCTGGTTCTGTAAAATTAGAACCTCTAATTGGTTCTGCATATTTTTGTAAGGAAGAGAGAACTCTAGATGGATTTATATCACCTGTAATTATAAGAATTGTATTTTGGGGAATATAATTCTTGTTATAATACCTATTTAATATAAAAGAGTCTGCACCTTCAAAATTAGGATTTAAACCATAATATGGTCTTCGGCAGGGGTGGATGGCAAATGCTTCCTGCATCATTGCATTATGAGCAACCACATCAGGGTGAGTTTCAAGCTCTGCAATTTCGGCTTTTAATTCATCTATAGACTTCTTTATATCATTTTCTGAAAAACCAGCTCTAAACAATCCATCAATTGATAATTCAAGAATTTTTTCAAAATTTTTAGAAGCTCCGGTAACAGTATAGCTTTGGCAATCATTTGAGCTATTTTTGCTCAGTTTTACTCCAAGCTTTGTTAATTCTGTTTTTAATGCGTGATTAGAGTAGTTAAGGCTGCTAGTAAATAATAATTTACTAATAAGTTCAGAGAATCCTGCTTCGCCTTCGCTTTCGTAAACAGAACCATTTTTTACCCAAAAACTCATAGTTACAACAGGAGCTGCACGCATAGGTTTTATAAAAACTTTTAGGCCGTTATTTAATACTGCTTCAGTTGCATTTTCTGCAAAAACATTTCCTAATGAAATAAAACAAATAAAAACTGCCAATAATAATTTAATGTGTAACTTCATTTTTTAGCTCCTTAACTTATGAAAATAAGATAACAAAAAAAATAGAATATAGCAAAATCATTAATAAAACTTCTTGCAATACCGATATAAGTTATATCTATATCCTTTTTGGAGAGAAAAAATGATTAAGGCAGACAAACATACTTTTGCAGGAATAATTCTAGCTATTTTCTGTGTGGCTGTTCTTGGCGGTACAGGAATATTGAATCCTATCTTAGCTAATGGCTTAGGAAGTGCACCTAGGGAATTACGATTGGGTGCTGAGTTAGGATTAATAGGTGTAAATCAATGTAACAATAAGTTCTTAAACAGAACTATAACAAAGCGAGAATTTGCGAATAAAACAGCTATTGTTATGAATATGCTTGGTGTACAAAATACTAGCTTTAATAGTCTAGTTGAAAATGGCATAATTGACTCTTACAATCAAAATGTTTCTATAAGCCGCAAAGATGCAGTTGAAATTATGGCTAGGGCTACTTTGTTTATGAGTGCTAATAGAATATTTAATATGCCTACTATTCCAGTTTCTAATTATAAAGATTACAGAGTCCCTGAAAAATATAGTCGTCCTTTTGGATATATGCAAAGTAAGTTTGTCGTAAGAGGACTTCAAAATAATTATCTAGGAAGCAATAGAAAACTTACTAATCGGGAAGCAGTCTATTTCCTTTATAGACTTTATGAAGCAGTTTCATCAGATATGATGACTTCTATGCCAAACGAAGGTCTATGTTTTATTGATGTTCCTTTAGATCATCCAATAATGGATTCTATTAAAAATTTAACTGCTGCTGGTGCTTTTGATAGAGCAATTCTTCGACCTAGTTTTGATGGCGATTCATATATTGTTCAAGATGATTTAACAGAAATCGTTGGTGGAATATTTGATAGAAGTGGCAAAGAATGCGATATGCTTAGACTTCAAACAATCTTTTCTGATAAAGAAGGTTATGCTACAAGACGTCAAATGGCTTTAATTCTTGAATTTATTCTTGATAGTTTTGTGCCCAACAAAGAAAAAACAGCTAAGGTTGATTATAAAGATATTGACGAAGATGATGCTGAATATTTAGCACTCTCTAAGCTCAATGGATGCGGAATTAATCTAGGGTATGATAATAGAAAATTCGCAGGAAATGAAAAAGTTACTTGGTTTGATACAGTAAAACTCTTGGATAAAACCTTGAAATTTGCTGGAATAACTTCAAAAACAAATAATGTTAATATGAATGCTCCTGCTGACAAGGAAGATTTTGAAAGATTAAAAAATATCCTTATTAGTAAAAAAGCTAAAATAAGAAGTATTCTTAGTAGAAAAAATAGTTGAGAGAGAAATAATTATTGATGGACAAAAACTAAGTTTCCATCTTCAGGATAGCTTTTAACTATATCTACATTTTCTATTCTTGCAAAATAGTCTGCTACAATACGGGCTTCGTCTAAACGGTCAGTCGCAAATATCTTTTCGACTTTTCTGAAATGGCGGAGCCCGTCTTTACCTATTTTGGAAACATATACTCTTACTATCCATAAACCGCTAGCTTCGCCAAATAAGTTTTCAGAATCTTTAGATATTTCTAGGCCAGATATATCACTAAAATCTATTGTACTTTTACAATAACCTGTAATGCTAGATTCTGAAATTTCTATTCTTGAATTGCTTTTATCAACCTTAACTATTTTATGAAAGCTGATTAGTAGAATTCCTGCTAAAATAAAGCCAAGAGCAACAAATAAACAGAATATACAAAGACCGAAAAGGGATGATGCACAACTACCTGGTATAAGAAGTTTAATTAATATGACAACACCAGCTAAAGAAAAAAGAGAACCTAATATAGAAAATGCACGTGATGTTCTATATATAGCAAGATTGTCGTCAGTATATTCAACATTCATTGCTTTAAAGCAATTCAGCACACACATTTGTCTTCTTCCCTCTTATTTTTTTGCTCGTATGAGTCGATAATATCAAAAAGAAAAAATGAAAGTCAACAGCTTTTAGTTGAATAAATGCGGTACAACGGGGTTTCGGTACTCTATGCCGTTTTCCTCTAAAAAATAGTTTTAGGGTACGGTCCCCTTTATTTATTAAAGCAAAAAAGGTTAGCTTTTTTTTCTGTATTTTTTCTTGAAATTGCGTTCAGTCTGTAAAGATAGCTTAAGGGTACATTATTAAAGAATGCACTTCAATCGAGAGCTTTTTAAATCTGTATTTCTGAAAGTGTACACTTTTCTAAGACGCAAAATTCACTTTCATCATATAGTTTGATTCCAGATTTCTTTAGTGAATAAGCTGTATATCCAAGGCCATCGATGAGTACACCTTGAAATGTGCCGTCGTAAACGGTTTTTGTTCCACAAGATGGACTTTTGCTTTTAAGAACGGCAAACTGTACCTTGTACACTTTGGATAACCTTAAAATTTCTTCTGCACCTTTTATAAAATTCTGGGTTACGTCCTTACCTTCTTTGTTGATAACTTGTCCTTTGCCGTTCGCTATATCTTCAGCTTTGCCTAATAACTCAGAAGGAATTCTTGGAGTTGGTAATCCTCCAAGTTGTTCTGGGCAAATTGGAATAATATTATATTTGTCACATAAATTTAACCAAAAACGACTGTTCTTGGTTAAATCATAAGAACAGCCGCCTTTGTAGTTACATTTTACGCCTAATAAGCAGGCGCTTACCATTATTGTTTTTTTATTTATGTTATTCACCTATGTTAACATCTACAGAAACTGCATTAGATTCATTGTTAGATTGTGGAGTTTCTATAGGTAAAGAACTTTTATCATTTTCTGGAGAGGAAATGATTTCTTCTTCAACAGGCTTAGTTTTTTCTACTGAAAAACTAATTCCTGTAATCGAAGATTCTTCTTTGCCTGAATTAATCCCTATTATGCTAGGTAACGGAACTACTTTTTCAGATTCTATCCTATCATTTTGAGATGAGTTTTCGTTAGTTGACGTTGGTAAAGTTGCTTCTGATTCAACTTTGATAGGAGAAATCTTTTCTTCGACAGAAACTGCTGAAGATTCAGAAGGAACAACCTGATTATTATTGGTTTCATTGATCTTAACAGGTTCTATTGTAGTTTCAGGGGCAGGATTAGATGGAACAATAACAGGTTCTGTTACTTTTATTGGAGTCGGATTGCTTGGTGCTGCAACTGGCTCTGTTATTGTTATCGGAGCAGGAGTTACATTCGGAACAACAGGCATAGTTTCTATTTTTTGTTCTTGATGTCGTTCTTCTATAGTGACTGTAACAGGTGCTTGCATAGCTGGCTGAGATACTTTTTTTACTTCTGGAGCATTAGGAGTAACAAAAGTTGTCTGAACTTTTGGTTGTTCTACTGGTGAAACCTGATTATAGCTTTGAACTGATTGGACTTTATTGTTTACATCAGAATTATCGTTTTTAAGAACTCCTATATCCTTACCTTGAGAAGTCATTTCTGATTGTTCAGGTTGAGGGAACTTGGTCTGAATTTGAATCATTGCAGGACCAATCAACAATACAGAAATACTCGGGAAAACAAAGAATACTAAAGGTACAAGTAATTTAACAGGAAGTTTGTTAACTCTTTCTTCTGCAAGTATAAGTCTTTGGTATCTCATCTGTTCTGCTTGAGCTCTAAGTGTAGGACCTATATCTGCACCAAGTCTTTGGGCTTGAATTAAAGAACTTACAAAAGAGAAGAATGATAATACCTTTACTCTTTCTGCCATATCTGCCAGAGCTTCTTCCATGCTTTTGCCGACTTTTATATCAGCTAAGAACATTTTAAATTCTACAACTATATCTGTATTTCTTGATTTTTCGACAACTTTTGCTATACCACCAGTTAAATCAAGACCAGATTCAATAGCTAGTGAAAGAAGATCTATAACATAAGGCAATTCAAATTCAATATTCTTTTGACGCTTTCTGATTAGGTGAGCTAGATAGAATCTCGGTATTCTAAATCCTATTGGAAGTAGTGCTATTAAGACTATCCAAGCCCAAATTCCCATAGAACTTGGACCAACTAACAATAAGAGCAAAATAGCAAAAACAACCATAGAAAAAGCCATTAAACCAATATACTCATCTACATCAAATTCTGTAGACTTTCCAGAAGCATTAAGCAAAAATCTGGTTTCGTTTTTGAGTTTATTTGTCAAATTAGGAGGTAATGCAGACATTAAAAGTGAAAATGGTTTGACAATTAAACGTAAAACTTTGTACTTGTTTTTCCCATTATAAGTAGAATCGTTTTTAGAAATAATAGCATCTTCTGCATCAGGTAAAATAGAGGTGGTAATACGATTAATAAATATTACGCCTATTACCGTGGCTGTTGCAGCAATTAGCAAAGCTATTTGTCCATAAGGATTCCTTAACATAGGTTGTAGATAGTCTGGTTGCATATAAGCTAATATAAATGCAAGTATTACAGGAATAGTAGCAACCATATTGCCTGATAATCTAGCATGGGCAGTTCCAGCAACTATCTTACCCATTATTTTTTTGCGTTCAGAAATGGTAAGAAGAATTTGAGTATACAGATCTTCCAAATTACCACCGGTTTCTTGTTGGAAAATTGTAGCGTTTACTGCCAATCTCAAATCCTGGCTTGGTACTCTGTTAGATAGATTTGTTAATGCTTCTACCATTGGTACACCAAGACGTCTTTCCTGAACCAATGTTCTAAATTCATTACAAATTGGCGGTGGTGTAGATACTGCAACAAGTTCAAAGGCTTGGTCTAAGTTTCGACCGGCTTTTAAACAGGAACTAATCATGAGCAATACTTCTATAAGTTGTTCATCTAAACTTGCTCCTGTTATACTTTCTAAATATCCACTATTGGCTGCGTCACCTTCTTTACCCTCCATTTTTGCAGGGTTTAGGTTAATATCTACCTTTTCTAGAACGTAAAAGTAAATGCCAAGTAGTATAGCTATTATGACCAAAGCATTAATAACAATCATGGTTATCTACGTCCTCCTTTCTTTCGTTTGAATCTTAATTGTTTATCTTCTATGTTGTTTTCAGAATTCTTTTTTTCTTCTGGTTTATCAGGTTTTTTTTCTACTTCTTGATTGACCTGATTATTGTTTTCTGTTTTCGGAATATTTTCTTTAATATTTTGATTAATTTTTATTATATTAGCATCTTCTGCTAATTTTTCTTTTTCTTTAAATAAATAAGAGTAGTCGTGACCGCTACGTTCTGCTTTACTAACCAAGAAAGATGGAATATAACCAGTAGGTTTCAAAGTGCCTATGACTTCGCCTTCTTCACCAATCCATTTCTTTTCAAATTGGAAAACAGTGTGAGTTTGGATACTAGTGTCATCGATACCTGTTATTTCAACAATTTCCATTACTCTTCTTTTACCATCTGTCATTCTCGCGCTTTGAATAACTATGTTTACAGAGCTTGCAATTTGTTCACGAATAGCACGTAGTGGCAAATCAACTCCAGCCATCAAAACAAGTGTTTCAAGTCTAGCTAGAGCATCTTTTGAAGAATTGGCATGCAAAGTAGTAAGAGAACCATCATGGCCTGTATTCATTGCTTGAAGCATATCAATCGTTTCAGCACCACGACATTCACCTACAATAATACGGTCTGGTCGCATACGCAAAGCATTTCTTAATAAATCTCTGATTGTAACTTGTGTTTTTGCTTCAGTTCCTTGTTGTCTGGCTTCCAAACGACCAAGATTTATTTGGTTCAGTTTCAATTCTGCTGAGTCTTCTATACATATTACACGTTCTGTTGGTAATATGTAATTTGAAAGAACGTTAAGCATAGTTGTTTTACCAGAGCCCGCACCACCTGAAACTATTATGTTTTTCTTCATTCTTACACAAAGTCTCAAAAATTCTGCCGCTTCGGGAGTAAGGCTTTTAAATCTGCTTACTAGATCATCCATAGTAAATGGAATTCTAGAAAACTTTCTAATTGTAATCATTGGACCAGTTAAAGAAAGTGGTGGAATAATAGCATGAACACGTGACCCATCAAGTAAACGAGCGTCAACATAAGGAGTTCGTTCATTAACAGTTCTACCTACTGGCATCAATATACGTTCTATAACTGTTCGAACGTGATCAGCATTTGTAAATTTTCTAACTGTTAGTTGTAGTCTTCCGTGTTTTTCTACAAAAATCTTATCAGGTCCGTTAACCATTATTTCATCTACGTCTTCATCTCTCATGAAATCTTCTAATGGACCTAATCCTAATATTTCATCTATTAAATATTTCTTTACATCACTAGCTGCTGTTTTCCCACCAGAAGCAGGTGGTGGAGTCCTACGAATTGCTTCGTCAATCTTTTTTTCTACAGAATCACGAAGTTCTACATCGGAAATCCCATAACGTTTTTCCATTGAATCAAGGACTTCTTGACGGAGTTTGGATCTGTATTCTAGTATTTCTTGGTTGTTGTCTTGTTTGTCGTATGTAGTGAAATCGCCAGGGATAACACCAAAAGCAGGCATTGATAAAGCATTTTCTGCTAACTGCTTAAAGCATTTTGTTACATTTTGAGAAACAATGCTTTCTAAATTCCCTTCAAAATCGGTAGATAAAGGTATCTGAAATTCATTATCATAAATTGGGGCTTCTCCTGAAGTTAAATCTGCAAAATTCTTTACCCATATAATTTTTTCACTAAGTTTCCCGAGTTCATCGTTAAAGTTTCTTGCAAAACTAGGAGAGGGTGCTTGAGAAGAAAAAACATATAAAATTACGTCTGAACGACTCATTAAATATACAGGCAATGGAGAAAATTGGAAAGTTGCGTCTATAACAATATAACCTTCTTGTTCTTCTATCAGATTTAATAAGTATGATAAAGAATCTGTTATATCTGATTCATTAAAGTTAAAACAGGGTCGTAAAGTTTCTGTTTTTCTGATTCCACTAAATGGTATGTAATAAATGCCATCTTTAAGATAAAATAGTTTATCTAAATCATTAGCATTATATATATTCCAGTTAGAAGTATAAAAGTCAAATAATCCAAATTTTGAGGAAATATCTCCTTCTAAGGACTCTATTAAAGAAGAAGGTCTAAGCATATTTAGCTCTATTAAAGCAACATTTTTGCCTGTTTTGTCATGTATAGACCTTGCCAATTCACCTGCTACAAATGTTTTTCCTATTCCGCCTTGAAAGCTGGTTACAAGGAAAATTCTAGAACTCTTTTTATCTTTTTTCATTTGCCTTTTCCCGATTCAATTAGCTCAAAAAATTTTGAGTCCCTAATAGTATACAATTAATTTGTAAATAAGTAAAAATAAAACTAAATATTGTTTTTTTTGTTTTTTTTCTTAATCTCTTGCATTAACAAACAAATTACATTAAATTGTAGAAAATATTATTTAGAAAATGGTTGTTAAATGTCAAATAATTTATCATTCGATGAAGTAGCTAGGAATCTACTTGTATTTCTAAAAGGACAAGTTCCTTCATTAGCAAATAAAACTAGTAAAGATGATGTATTGCGACAAGTTCAGAGTATTACATTCACTCTGAGATCTACTATTGTTCAGTTAGAAAGTGCTACTTATAACGAAAATTATGGTGGTCAGGAGCAAAGCGAACTATTAAATCAAATAGAAGATTTAAAGAAAAATAGAGCAAAACTTGAAGAGTTCCTCGCTATAGAAAAGAATAATAATAAGGAATTACGTGAGCAACTTACCACAAAGACTTTAGATCAGTTTACTGATAATGAAAAAAGTGCTTATGAAGAAGTGCTTCATAAACTGAAAATTGAAAATGAACGTCTCAGAAAAGAAAACTTAAAATATAAATCAGAATATGAAAGATATAAAGATGATTGCGAAAAATATCGTAATGATTATGAGCTTTTAAAACAGAAACTTGATTCGACTTCTTCTGCTACTATATCAATGGTTGATGAAAGTGTTGTTATTAAGCTAAAAGCAGAATTAGCAGAATTAGAATCTTCTTATAACGAATCAAAAACAAATGTTGCTGCTTTAAAACAAGCTCTCCAAAATAAAGAAATAGAACTTAGTAAATCAAAAGATGCTATTTTAGATGCCATAAATCATGAAAAATCAGAAGTAGATAGATTTAGAAATAAACTTCAAGATTTTGAACTAATAAAAGCTGAAAATGCAAATCTTAAAAAACAAGTTTCCGAATTGGAAAACGATGTAAATCTTCTTCCAAGTAAAGAAGAATATCAAAACAATATGACATCAATGAAAACAAAGCTTAAATTCTTAGAAGAGTCTTTGTTTAATAGTCAGACGGAACTTAAAAAAGCACAAGAACAATTGAGTGCAGATAATCCAAATGGTTTATTAAAAGAAAAAGCAAAATTAGAACAAAAAATTATTACTCTAGAAGAAACACTTCATAATGTTATTGCTGCTAGAGAAGCAGATGAAGCTATTTCTAAGAATAATTTCGCTTTTAATCCTGATGAATGTATCTTTTTGTTTGAAACTCTTTCTACAACCGTTCGACGTTTAAAAGATAGTTTAGAAAACAAAGATATTTTCTTACGTTCTAGAGAATCTATCAATATTCTAGAAAAGGCAAAAGCTGTATCTAAAATTCAAACCATAGGGCAACAGCTTGATACTAGGTTGCATAAGGTTACAAAAGCTTTTATTGCAGATTTCTTACCTGATGAAATGATAATTTATGAGGAATCTGCCGGTTTTGTTTCTGGCAATAAGCTTATACAAAAAGCTGTTGTGTGGATAGCAAAATCTAAGTTTGTATGTTCAGAATGTGGTAAGGTTAGTAAGCCTCATGAATTGTTCTGCCCTCAATGTGGGTATGAACTTACTGCTGCTGATGGAACAAGCAAACGTGATATGCCACAGTTCCCAACTTCATTAGAAGTAAATCTTCCTTTGTTAGATGAAATGATGAAGCAAGGCAATGTTAAGGCTTCTACTAAAATTATGTCTATAATATCTAAAATTTCTCCAAATAATCCAGAGGTTGTGAAAAAACAAGCTATTCTAAGTAGAGTAGATCCTAATTTTTCAATGTATCCAACTTATTGAGTGTAAAAAACTATGAATAAAGACCTTGAACCTATTAACAAAGATAATAACTATGAATCTAATGATTATGTTAAAGAGGAAAACAAAGAAGACAATAAAGAAACTTTTGCTAATGATTGGTTAGACTGGTTAGAAACAAATGTAGATTGGAACCTTATTTCTATTTCATCTATTTGGGTATTTTTGACTTTAACTTTTTTTGGTATAATGTTTTAAAAAAGAGTAACAGATTCCTAAAACTCACTTCTCTTCTTGATTTTATAAGTTTTTTATAGCCCATATTTTGGGTTATTTCAAATCCTTTATTTTTTTATATCTACAAACAAAAGTACATAAAAAATGGTTTTTGGCTATTCCCAAAAACCATTTTTTATTTGAAGAACTTAATTAGTTTTATCTTGGATTATTCTTGATATAATCATCGAGTTGTTTCTGAAGAGCATCAACACGTTCTTGTAAATTTTGAACTGGTGGTTTTACTATTTCCTTTTGTTCTTCTTGTTTTCTATTTTCAGTTGGAACAAACATTATACTTGCTATACTAGATGTAAAGAAACAAGTTAGAGTAGCGGCAAGAAGAGCCTTAAGAGCCATTCCAGCAATTTCAGAACGTCTTCTAGGAGCTAATCCTCCAATACCAGCAATCTGAATTCCAATAGAAGAGAAGTTTGCAAAACCACAAAGAGCATAAGTTAGAATAATCTGTGTCTTTTCTTCTAGAACACTTCCTACTCCACTATATTTATCTGCTAAATCTGAATAAGCAACAAATTCATTCAATATAGTTTTTTCACCAATCAAACCACCGGCAATAATTCTATCTTGTTCTCTTATACCTAATAAGAAAGTTAAAGGATAAAGTATACAACCTAATAGCTCTTGAAGAGTATCAATCTTGCAAATCCAGTGATCAGGATTGAGTTTTGGATCTACAAACCAATGACAAATTCCACCCCAACAACTGTTAACAAGAGCAATCATTGCTGTAAACCCAATAAGCATAGCAGCAACATTGATTGCTAGACTCATACCTTCAGAACAACCTCTTGAACAAGCATCAATAACACTTGTATCTAAGCTTTCTGTTTTAAATTCCATTTTGCCGGAAGTTTCTGGAACTTCTGTTTCTGGAACTATAATTTTTGAAAATACCATTGATACAGGAGCTGCCATAACAGAAGCAGCCATTAAATGTCCTGCTATTGTTGGAATCTTAGATTGCAACATTCCGACATAACCAGCCATAACGCCACCTGCAACTGTAGCCATACCACCAGTCATAACACACATAATTTCGGAACGAGTCATTTTGTCGATATAAGGTTTAACAACTAGTGGTGCTTCTGTCTGACCAACAAAAATATTGGCGGAAGCACTTAAAGATTCTGCACCAGAAGTTTTTAGTGTTTTCTGCATAATCAAGGCTATAACATAAATAACTTTTTGCATTACACCAAGATGGTAAAGAATTGCCATGAATGAAGAGAAAAATACAATTGTTGGTAAAACGTTAAAAGCAAATATATAGCCGAAAGATTCGCTTCCTAATGGGTTTGCTCTGACTAAACCACCAAATACAAAGCTAGCACCAGCGTTTGTGAAATCGAGAAGTTTATTTACTATTCCACCCAAAAATTCAAAAATATCTCGACCAAATTTTGTTTTAAGAATTAGAAAAGCAAAAAGAAGCTGCATAACAATACCAGCAGCTACTAATTTCCAGTCAACTTTTTTCTTGTTTTCCGAAAATGCATAAGCAATCCCGATTAAGACTGCAATACAAAATACAGGAAGAATTCTTTCCATTCTGAATATTATCTCCAATCTCTGATTTTTGCTAAATAATACCGTACATTATTATTTTAGACAAATAAAAAATCGTCACATTATAAAAACAAATTAAAACTTTATTAATAATCAACTAAAAAATTATATCATTCCACGTATAATTTTTAATAAAACTGTTTGCAAAGTTTTTGCCAGTAATAACAATACTCCATCTAAATGTAGTAAAGCGAGAAGTTGATCTGCATTAGATGGATAAAGAAGTTTAGCAAAGGTTACAACTCCACAGATAAAGATTGTTATACTAAATGTATAAACTTGAAACCATTCCCAGGATGTGAATCTTCTACCAGTTAAACCAGCAATTTTCCAAACTCGATAAAGAAAAAAAACA
>CAMJNS010000028.1 GCA_946407375.1 uncultured bacterium | reverse complement strand
AGACTGCAGTGAACTTCCTGTAGAAATGATTATTCAGGGAACTTTCAGAAATATTAATTCTTTCTTGAAAGTTATGGAAAATCGTAAGATAATAAATCTTGCAGCTGGTTCAATGAATATTGCCGTATCAAATGAACCGGATAAAGAAGGTAGCGGAAGTCCTATGCTTACTGTTACTTTAAGTGCTAAAGTTTATATACTTTAATTAGAAAGGAAATACCATGCGAAGATACCTATCAACAAAATTATTGGGGATTATGTTTTTGGCTAGTTTCCTTATGATTACTCCACATAATGTGTTTGCTCAAGAAGATTTTGGTCTAGATGAAGAAACTCCTGCTGCGAGTCCTGCTAATGATAAAACCGAATCAGATGTAATTAATGACATTTGTAAAAGAATGTGTGGATCAGATGAAAAATTTGGTGATGCTTCATTAAAAGAAGTTAATATGAAAGGTAAAAAGATTCTTGTTCCAGTTTGGTTTAAAGAAAATGCCAAAAAGGATGATGAAAACCCAGATCCTTTCAGACCAGTAATAAGAAAAGAAGTTAATCAGATTGTTAAACAACAGGTTGTTAAACCTGTTGAAACAAAGAAGAATACCCCACCACCGCCACCACCTCCAAAACCAATCAAAATATTTGTAAAAGGTATTGTTGGTAATGAAGGAAGTCGCTTAGCTATCGTCGAATTTGAAAAAGAAGAAATGACTATTACTAAAGACCAGATTGTTGAAGGTAAATTTAAAGTTGTAGATATTTATGCTGATAGAGTAGTTGTTTATTCAAATAAAGAACAAAGACGTCACACTTTTAAAATTGGTGGAGATGAAAAGTAGTATTATTTAAAGAATAACTTATTACTTCCAGAAATAAGAGCCTTAGAAGATCAACTAAGGCTTTTATTTTTTTAGTTTTTCTTTTGTGAAAAACATAAAAAAGTTTAAAAAAATAAAAATAATGCTTAATAAATAAATAAAAGCTGTCGATGAGTCTACTGTCATAGCTATATAAATAGCTAATGATATATTTTTCAGACTATTACCGTTCGGAGGTATAGAACAATGAGGTTCATGGGTAAAACCAAAAAGAGAAGTAAAATACTTCTATTGTCTGCAGCGCTAGCAGCAGCTTCGTGGTTCCCCGGTGCTGCAATGGCCGAGGACAATATTACTCTTGATTTCCGTGATACTGACATTCGTCAGATTATCAAGGTTATCGCACAACAATCTGGCACAAATATCATTGCCGAAAAAAGTGTTCGTGGTCAAGTAACTGTCAAAATGTCTGACGTTTATTATGAAGAGGCCATGAATCTTATCGCAAAAACAAATGGTTTTGCTGTTAGAAAGATAGGAAATACTTGGATTCTTGCAGATGAAAAGAAACTTGTAGAAGCTTTTGAAAAAGGTCTTACTATTACTAAGAGACTTCAGTATGCAAAAGCTGCAGATGTAAGCAAAGTTATATCATCTACTATTAGAAAAGATATCAAAGTTGCCACAGATGACCGTATTAATGCAGTAATTGTTTCTGGTAGTAAAGAACTTCTTGATGAAGTTAAAAAATTGATAGAAACAATTGATACTCCAGTACATCAGGTTATGATTGAAGCAAAAATTGTTGAAGTTAAAACCGATGCTACAAAGAATATTGGTTTCCAATGGACAGCTGGAACTGAAAACAAGCCAGGAAGCAATGAAGGTATTTTCCCTGTATTATCTACAAAAGAATACTTTGCTCAGAATCCAGATTCCGGTCTTTATCAAAGTGGTTTCCAAGGACAACAAGGCAAGATATTTGGCTTAGGTGATTTCTATAGAGAAAGTATGTTGTTTAATGCAACATTCAATGCTTTGGAAACTCGAAACGAAAACAAGATTCTTAGTAATCCAAAAGTATCGGCTGTAAACGGACAAGAAGCTTCTATCGTAGTTGGTACTAAAGTTATTTATCCTGGCGGCGCTGACCAGCCACCAAAAGAAAAAGATACAGGTGTTAAACTCAATATTACACCTAGAATCAATGACGATGGTTATATCACTGTTGATGCAGAACCTGAAGTTTCCAAAGTTGAAAACTGGCGTAACCAATATCCTATTATTGGTACTAGAAACGCAAAAACAACTGTTCGTGTAAGAGATGGTGAAGAAATATTGATCGGTGGTATGATTGAAGATACTGAAAACAAGAATAGTACTAAATTACCTCTTCTTGGTAATATTCCGATTATCAAATCACTATTTACTAACAAGGGTAAGACAAATACTTCTCAGGAATTGATTATCCTCATCACTCCACATATCATTACTCAGAATATTGATTCTGCAGCTCCTTCTTCACTTATTCCAGATACAGGAATGGCTCCTGTTGGTAACTACTCAGCACAAGCCCCTGTTGCTCAGCCTGCTGGAACTATTGACGACTCTTTCGATAATGCTTTTGATACCTCATTCTGAAAATAACTCCGAATTTTAAAAAACTGGGGCGACTCAGTTTTGATGTTGCCCCAAGTTTTTTAAAATCCATAGTTATAATAGGGATGAGGCAAGCGTTATTGATGCAATAGATTCAACAATAACTGCTGCTGCTGTAACAGCTTGCGTATCTGATCGATAATATTCAGGTTTTACAGACTTTTTAGTTTTTAAATCAACAGATTCTATGTTTGGATTAGCTGGTAAAGGTTTCATATAAAATCTTATAATTAGTGGTTGACCATTTGTCATTCCGCCTTCTAAACCACCTGCTAAATTGCTTGTTCGATAAAACCCTTTATTGTTATCATATAATATTCTGTCTGACGAGTTTCCTTTTTTTTGAGATATTTCATATGCGTTACCTATTTCAATCCCTTTTATTGCAGGGATAGACATTATTGATTGGGCTAGTATACCATCTAAACGACGATCATATTCCACATAGCTTCCTAAGCCGATAGGTAAACCATAAAAAACAATAATTCCACTTCCTCCTAGGCTGATGTTTTTTTCTTCACAGTCATCTATTAAAGATTTCCATTGAGATATAATGTCTGGGTCTGGAGTTAAAAAATCATTCCCATTTTTGTTTATTGCTTTTTCTAATTCCTCTTTAGGTTTATCTAAATCTATATTTGCTTTTATTCCCCCAATACTTTCAACCATACAAATAGAGGTTATAGCTTTTTCTTTTAAAAAATTCCTAGCTGGAACAGAAATAGCTGTTCTAATAGCAGTTTCTCTTGCTGATGCACGTTCCCTGACATAACGACAGTCTTTAAAACCATATTTTATTATTCCTGCTAAATCTGCATGACCAGGTAATGGAATATTGATTTCACCTATTTCTGGATTTGTCGCATTAAATGGTGCCATGTATGCTTTGTGATTCTCATAGTCAGCGTTTCTTATCATTATGGCAATTGGTGAGCCAATTGTTTTACCATTAACAATGCCAGATAAAACCTCAACTTTTTCTGGCTCCATTTGACTGCGTTTGCCTCTGCCATAGCCACCATTACGCTTTTTTAATAACTCATCAAAATCTTCTTGTGCTATGCTAACTCCAGGTGGCATGCCTTCTAATATAGCAGTCAAAGCCGGTCCATGTGACTCTCCCGCCGTCAAATATCGTAACATTTTCATTCTCCAATTTAAATCATTTGTCATTGCTGTATAAGTCAATCAATTAGTTACATTTTCTTTGATGAAAAAACTATGTTTGTTAATTATAAAACATTGATAGATTCATTATTTACCCCCTTTCTTAAAGGGGGATGTCATGCGTTAGCATGACTGGGGGATTTTTAATAAGCAAATAAAAACCTCTCTGTCTCGCTAAAGCTCGACTTCTCCCCTTAAAAAGGGGAGTATTTTATGGTTTATTTCATCTTCAAAATGTAACTAATTGATTAACATTTTCAATTGCGAGCCGTATGCGTGGCAATCTAGAAGCTTTTATATTGTAATTTTTCTATAACAAAATACCATATTTTTAGTAATTAATAAATCGAACAAAGACCAATTCTTATCTCTTATCTCTCAATTTTCAGTTCTCAATTTTCACCTTTTAAAACTCTTGCTTGATACTAAAAAAAATGCTACTATCTAGCAAGTTTAAAACTACCTCGAAAGGATGAGCGATGATTTATACACAAGAAGTTAATAATATGTGCTCAGTAAGAAAAGGCGCATATCATGGTCCAGCTCCAATTCCTGAAGAAGGAAAATGGATTCAGGTCAAAGAAATTAAAGACGTTAGCGGTTTTACACACGGTATCGGTTGGTGTGCACCACAGCAGGGTGCATGCAAACTCACTCTTAACATAAAAAATGGTATCATTGAAGAAGCTCTTGTTGAAACCTTGGGCTGCAGCGGTATGACTCACTCAGCTGCTATGGCTTCTGAAATATTAATCGGTAAGACCCTTCTTGAAGCTCTCAATACAGACCTTGTTTGCGATGCTATCAACACCGCAATGAGAGAACTCTTCCTCCAGATTGTTTATGGCCGTTCTCAGAGTGCTTTCTCAGAAAACGGTCTTGCTGTTGGTGCTTCTCTTGAAGACCTTGGTAAAGGTTTGCGCAGCCAGATCGGCACTATGTTTGCTACCAAACTCAAAGGCCCCCGCTACCTTGAAATGGCTGAAGGCTATGTAACTCGTGTTGCTCTTAATAAAGATGAAGAAATCATCGGTTACGAATTTATAAATCTTGGCAAGATGATGGATTTCATTAAGAAGGGTGATTCTGCAGACGAAGCACTCAAAAAGGCTAAAGGTCACTATGGTCAGTTCGATAATGCTGCCAAATACATTGACCCACGCAAAGAATAATTAGGAGGACAAAATAATGGCTTTATTCGAAAGTTACGAAAGAAGAATCGACAAAATTAATGCTGTCCTCGCTAAATACGGTATCAAATCAGTAGAAGAATGCCGTGAAATCTGCAAAGCAAAAGGCTTCGATCCATACGAAATCGTTAAGGGAATCCAGCCAATATGTTTTGAAAACGCTTGCTGGGCTTACTGCGTTGGCGCTGCTATAGCAATCAAAGCTGGTAAGAAGAATGCTGCTGACGCTGCTGAAGCTATCGGCGAAGGCTTGCAGGCTTTCTGTATCGACGGTTCTGTTGCAGAAGACAGAAAAGTTGGTCTTGGTCATGGCAGACTTGGTGCTATGCTTCTTAGAGACGAAACCAAATGTTTCGCTTTCTTAGCTGGTCACGAATCATTCGCAGCCGCTGAAGGTGCTATCGGTATCGTTAGAAATGCTAATAAATCTAGAAAAACCGAACTTCGCGTTATCCTCAATGGTCTTGGCAAAGATGCTGCTCAGATTATTTCCAGAATTAATGGTTTCACCTATGTTCAGACTCAGTTCGATTATTTCACTGGCAAGCTCAACATAGTCAAAGAAATCCGCTATTCTGAAAGCGAAAGAGCCAATGTTCGCTGCTATGGTGCAGACGATGTTCGCGAAGGCGTTGCAATCATGCATCATGAAGGTGTTGACGTTTCTATCACTGGTAACTCAACTAACCCAACAAGATTCCAGCACCCCGTTGCCGGCACATACAAGAAAGAATGTGTTGAACAGGGCAAGAAATACTTCTCTGTAGCTTCTGGTGGTGGTACTGGTAGAACATTGCATCCAGACAACATGGCTGCTGGTCCTGCTTCTTATGGTATGACCGACACTATGGGCAGAATGCACTCTGATGCTCAGTTCGCAGGTTCTTCTTCAGTTCCAGCTCACGTTGAAATGATGGGCTTCCTCGGAATGGGTAACAACCCAATGGTTGGTGCTACTGTTGCTGTAGCAGTTGCAGTTTCCGAAGCACTGAAGTAATTAATTAGCAATAAAAAAAGCTCACTTATTACTAAGTGAGCTTTTTTTATTGTTAGCCTTTTTTAATTTTTTGCATCTAAAACAGCAGTAGCTATATCTGTAGCATTTGCTTCTTTTTGTAAATATTTACCAATTTCATCAAGTATTTTGTTCATTTCTTCTTTTGAAGTAATGTTGCTTGATGTATAGACGAAAAATGCAATTTTGTTTGTAGGTTCAAAGACTTTTGTTGCTTGAGAGTCTTTTACTGGTGTTCCTATTGCTTCGGCACCAGTTTTAGCTACAAGTAGCAACTTTTTCAGTGAAAGAATCTGACCTTCTTTGTTAAAAATATATTCTTCTGTATCAGCTCCGACTCTTAAACAAAGTTCAAATCCAGATTTGTCTAAGTCAAAAACGCTTATTGGAAGTTTATATTTTAATGAAATATGATTATTAATATCAACGATATTATTTATATAGTTAAAACCACCTCTGTTAGTTAAATCTTTAAAGAGGTATTCTGAGGCAGGACGACTTCTTCCTGAAGGATGAAAACCAAAAGTTTTTAATAAACTTCTTATCCCTTTTTGCATATTGTCAGGGTAAGAATAGTTTGGTTTTAACATTTCATTAATATCTTCGTTGATTTTTTGTTTATATTCATCAGATGATGATTTAACTTGAATATTAAAGGCTTCTAAGAATCCTATTCTAAGATTTGATTCGGGTAAATCAAATGTAACTTTAGTTTGCATCTTTTGACTCTTTTCTTAATTTAAATTTGTTGTATGATAAATCTGTTTAAATCTTACCTTATTAGACAGAAAATCTATATCTATTATAATTATTTTTATCGTTTTAATCTACTTATTTAAGTTTAATACTATTAAAAGGTATTAATAATGCCTATATTTTTGTGAATTTATTTTATTGTCATTATTTTTCTAAACTATGAGGGGCAAACTGCCGATATAACTAGTGGAAAATAATTAAATCAAAGAGAGTTTGGCATGGAAGCAATCAAATCTAAAAATCTATTATTTAAAATAACTTACTTTACGGTTCTATTTTTATTTTTATTCTCTAATTCTATTTTTGCACAAGCAAAAGTTAGAATTAAAGATATATCTTGTTTAAGTGGGGACCGTGAATATCAAGTAATAGGTTATGGGTTAGTTACAGGTTTGAATGCTACTGGTGATAAAGGTGAAATGAGCATAGAAATGATGAGAGGAATGTTACAGAATATGGGAATGGAAGTAAATTCTTCTCAGATTGTATCTAAAAATTCGGCGGCTGTTGTCGTTACAGGTATGCTCCCTCCATATGGCAGACCAGGAGAAAGTTTTGACATTACAATTAGTTCTATTGGTGATGCAAAAAGTTTAATGGGTGGTGTTTTGTTGCCAACACTATTAAAAGGTGGAGATGGACAAGTTTATGCAGTTGCTCAAGGTAATGTTTCCATCGGTGGTTTTGAAGCTACTACAGGTGGAGCAGGCAATAACAGAAATACACAGAGAAACCATTTAACTGTCGGTTATATCTCCGGTGGAGCTATAATGGAACGTGGAGTTGAAGATAGATTTGCGCGTTCAGGAAAATTTAGTATTTTGCTTCAAGAAAAAGATGCTATTCTCACAAGAAAGGTTAAAGAAGCTGTAGACAGACGCTATGGAAATGGATGGGCTGTAATTACTAATCCAGGACAAGTTGAAGTAACTGTTCCTAGAAGTATGTCTGATGATCCAGTTAGCTTTGCTGCAAATATTGAAAATTTGACATTAACTATTGATGAACCAAATCGTGTTGTAATTAACGAAAGAACCGGTACCGTCATTGTTGGTAATAATGTTAGAATAAGTCGAGTTGTTATTTCTCATAATGGAATACGAATTGCTGTTGATGCCAATAATGAAAATAATGGCGGTGCAAGACGTAATAGAAGAGATGAAAAACAAGCATCAATGGTTGATGTTCAAGGTGAAACTACCGTTGATGATTTGGTTGAAGCTCTAAATGCTGTAGGAGCTACTCCAAAGGATTTAATTGCTATTTTTGAAGCCATAAACGCTGCCGGTGCATTGCACGGTGACCTTAAAATAATGTAATATCACTTAGCATATCTTTCTCTCTTATGGTCGCAATTTTCCGATTTTAGTTCTCTGTTTAAGTTCTCAACTTTATCTTTATCAATTCCTCATTCCTAACTCCTAATTACTAATTATATTAAAATTCCCTCTTGCAAAGTACTACTTATATATGGTAATACTAACATAAAGAGGCTTGAATTTTTTTTACACAAGCGAGTTTTCCCAAATAAGAGGTTTTTCAATCATGGTTGATGAATCAGAACAATTTTTTGAATGCGAAGAATACATTGAAACTGCATTGTCTCTAAGCTTAACTGGTAAAAATGAAGAAGCTTTAAAAGTTATAGACAAAGCTATTAAAATTAAACCAGATTTTGCACAAGCTTATAATAAAAAAGGTGATTTCCTTTTTAAACTAGGTCGCATTAAAGAAGCTCTTGATTGTTACCTGAAATCTAAAGAATTAAATAAAGATAATCAAAATAATTATTATGATCTTGGTCGTACTTATTTAATGCTTGGTGATTATACAAATGCTTTAGAAAATTTTAAAATCGCCAACCAGATGAAAGCCCAGACAGATATTCATGCTTTTATAGGAAAGATTTATTACGAACAGGGAAATTTAAAAGATGCAAAAGCTTCTTTTGAAAATGTTTTAAGAGAAGACGATCATCATATGATGTCTGTTTATTATTACGCTTTGATTCTTGTACAGGAAGGAAATCTTGCTCAAGCTAAGGGATATTTTAATAAGGTTATTGAAAAATATGCAAGATTAGTCCGTTCTAAGAAAAATTTTGCTGAAGGTTATTATTACTTAGGCAAATGTTATTTCTATCTTGAAGACTATGAAAAAGCTGAAGAAAACCTAAAGCTTGCTATACAGTATGATACTGATAGCGTTGATAACCATTATTCCTTTGAAATGTTTTATACTGATGCTGAAGCCTTTGCTGCTCTTGCAGAAATCCAATCTAAACTTTCTAAAAATGAAGAAGCTAAAGAAAATTTACTTAAGGCTTTATCATTAGAACCAAATAATAAAAAAATATTAGATCTTAAAACTAAACTAGGATATTAATAATGACTGTTTCATCTCTGAGCAACTCTTTAATAGCTGATAAAATAAAGGAACTTCCTGAATCAAAAAAACAGGAACTTTCAAAGCTAAAAGCTGCTTGCTCAGAATTTGAATCAATTTTTATGCACCAAATGTTAAAAGAGATGAGAAAAACCGTCAATCCCAAAAATTCTTTAGTTTATGGCGGTCAAGCAGAAGAAATATTCTCCGATATGTTGGATCAAGAACGAGCCAAAGAAATAAAAATAGGGCTTGGTGATATGATGTTCCGGCAGCTTTCTCAATCTATTATTTCATCAACTACTAAACCCCATAAAAAATAGAAATTATACGGTAATCTGCGAAAGGAAGCGAAAAAGTGGAAAGTCCGAATCCCACATTTACTTATTTACAGCTTTGTGATGAACCTATTAAAAATTTAAAAGCTGTTGCAAAAGCCATTGGAATTGATGGTCTTGATAAAATGAAAAAAGGCGAATTAATTCGCTGTATTCTTCAAGAGCAATATGCTCAAGATGGTTTGGCTCTTTCAGAAGGTGTTCTAGACATCATGCCTGAAGGATATGGTTTTTTAAGAACCCACAGTTATGTTCAAAATGAGGATGATGTATATGTTTCTCCTTCACAAATTAAACGTTATAATTTGATGTCTGGAGATACAGTTATAGCTCAGGTTCGTTTACCAAAAGATGATGAAAGCTATCATTCTTTATTAAAAATAGAAGCAGTGAATGGGGTAAGTCTTGACAGACTTAGACAACGTGTAAATTTTGAAGATGGTATTCCTGTTTTTCCAACTGACAGATTCCGATTAGAAACAGGTGAAGACGATGTGTCTACACGTGTGTTTGATTTGGTATGTCCTATAGGAAAAGGACAGCGTGGTCTTATTGTTGCTCCCCCAAAAGCAGGTAAAACAGTTTTATTAAAGCAATTAGCAAATGCTATAACTCGTAATCATCCCGAAGTATTGATGCTTATTCTGCTAATTGATGAACGTCCAGAAGAAGTAACAGACATGAAACGTTCTGTTGACGCAGAAGTTGTCGCTTCAACTTTTGATGAACATATTAATAACCATATTAAGGTTTCAGAATTACTTCTTGAAAAAGCTAAGCGTCACGTAGAATTAGGAAGAGATGTTGTTATTTTATTAGATTCAATAACAAGATTGGCTAGAGCTTATAACATATCTATGCCTTCTGCTGGTCAGACTCTTTCCGGTGGTGTTAATCCATTCGCACTATATAAACCTAAAAAGTTTTTGGGTGCTGCAAGAAAAATTGAACATGGTGGTAGTTTGACAGTTATTGCAACAGCTCTTATAGATACTGGTTCAAAGATGGATGAAGTCATTTTTGAAGAATTTAAGGGAACTGGCAATATGGAACTCCATCTTGATAGAAAACTCTTCAATAAACGAATATTCCCATGTATTGATGTTAAAATGTCTGGAACAAGAAAAGAAGAACTTCTTATGGATCCAGAAGATCTTAAGAAAGTTATCATTCTTCGCCGTGCATTTGAAGATAAGAGTTCTCAGGAAATTGTTGAAATGCTTGTTAAAGGTATTTCAAATACTGAAAATAACAAAGAGTTTCTTAGCTTGATTAATCCAAACTATAAAAGCTCTTCAAGTAAAAAAGATACAGAAAATTAATATAAATATATAATGAATTCGCAAAACAAGTCCTTTAGTAAGCCAATCAGAGGTTTACTAATAATTATAGCAATATGGTTAATCCAAATAAGTGTTCCTTGTACGGATGTATATAGCTTTGCTATCAGTTCTGATGAAGTAAGATTAAAAAAGCCATTTGCTGTATATAAATATATTGTAACTCTGATGGCTTCTGCACAAACAGAAATACAGACTTATCGACAAGCTACAGAAAGCGTAATTAAAGAAACAGAAGAGGCAGTAAAGACTTGGAAAATAGTAAAGGTTGACTCTAAGAAAACAGTTGCAAGTAGTAATATGTGGCCTTTAAAAGGAGCTATTACTTCAAAATTCGGGATGAGAATACATCCAGTTACTGGCAATAGATCTTTTCATAATGGTATAGATATTAGAGGTAAGTTTGGTGCGAAGGTTGCTTGTCCCTGTGATGGAATAGTTGTTGAGACTGGTTGGGCTGGTGCACTGGGTAGAATGGTAAAAGTTAAAACTCAATCAGGTCACACTTTATGTTTTGGTCACCTAAGTAAAATCAAATGTACTACTGGGCAAAAAATTAATAGAGGGCAAATTTTAGGAAACGTAGGATCATCTGGAAGAGCAACAGGACCACATCTTCATTTCACTGTATACTATAAGGGTGACTACGTTAATCCTGTTAAATATTTGAGTAAATAATATTTCTAGTTTTTGTAGTTATGTTGTTTGGGGTTTATAATTATTTTTTATTTGAGCACATATGAAGTATCATAATTAGTTTTTTATTATTTTTGCAGTATTAAAAAACTATAGATTTAACATTTAATAATGTGGTGCTCTTACAAACAGCTAAATAATTGCATATATTTTACCGATATATAGATTGATTTATTATCAATTTAAGGTAGGCAAAGCAAAAAATGTTTTTTCATTCTTATAATATTTGTAAAAGAAAAGCTTTGTTGTTTTTAGGTTTAGGCCTAATTTCCCTTAATGTATTTATAGCTAAAATAGAAGCTGCAGAAAAAAGACCTGATTTTATTCGAACTGAAGAGACCTTAGATAGAGCACTTAGAGCTTATGAAAATGGTTATAAGTATTATAGATATGGTGAATTTGAAAAATCAGAAGATTCATTAAAAGAGGCACTATATTTTGAACCAAATTTAATAAAAGCTCACTATTGGTTAGGCAAGCTCTATAGAGAAATGGGACGTTTAGATGATGCTTTGTTCCATTGGGAAGAAGTTGAAAGATTAAATAAGCTAATTCATGATAGAAGAGAAGCTTTAAAAATACAAAATAATGAATATCCTGATTACATTCAAAGAAAGAAGACTAGTGACAAAATAAAAATAGCTAAGAAACATTATGACCAAGCTATAGTATTGTTAGATGCAGGTCATTGGGATGGTGCTGAAATAGAAATGAGCGAAGCGGTTAAGTATTATCCTGGTAATCCTAAGTATTTACTAACAATGGCTAGAATTCTTTGGGATAAGAATGAATATCAGGCTAGTGTTAAGTTTTACAGAGATTTACTCTTTATGAGAGAAGTTAGCTATGAGCATTTTAAAGAAGGTGCTGACAGAATGTTAAAAGCAAACATGGATTATGTGTTAGCTCCTCTTGTATCTAAACATAAATATAGATTTGAAAAAGAACCTGGTTTTTTAGAGATAGCTAATCATTTCGTTATAGAAAAGCAATATTTAGAACCTGTAAGAAAAGCTAGAATTATTAAAAGACTTGATGGACAAGTTGTTTTGAATATTGGAATGGAAGATGGATTAAATCTTTCTGATGAATTCAGGTTAAGAATGAAAGCTATCAGACCAGGTGAAATGTTAAAAGACCCTGATAATGGAAAAATAATTGGTAGAGAGCCAGATAAGACTATGGCTGATCTTCTCTTAACAAAAGTCTATAAAAATACTAGCTGGGCCTTGATTCAGAAAGAGTTCAGCAATGGTTTGAAAGCAGGTGACAGTATTGAGTTCAAAAAAGCAAGATAAAAATGGAATAAAAATAATAGCTGAAAACAGAAAAGCTTATCATGACTATTTTATCCTTGAAAAACTCGAAACAGGAATAGCATTAGTTGGATCTGAACTTAGACCTTGTAGAGAAGGACGAGTAACTTTAAAAGATTCTTTTGTAGATGCTATAGATGGACAACTTTGGTTGTGTGATGTTCATATTGGTTCAAATGTTTATTCAAATAGACTAGATCATGATCCTGAACGAAAACGTCGACTGCTTGCTCACAAACAACAGATTATTAAGCTTTGTCAAAAAGTAAAAACTACAGGTATTACCATAGTTCCCTTAAAATTTTATTTTAAAGAAGGGAAAGTTAAGGTTGAAATTGCTTTGGTTAAAGGCAAGGCAATGTATGATAAACGTGAAGCTATCGCTAAAAAAGATGCTAAGCGAGATTTAGAACGTGAACTTGGGGGACGTTACAAATGAAATCTTTGAAAATTAAACAATTATCTTGTGCATTACTTTTAGCAATGGCAGCAGTCATAAGTCCAGCTTTTGCTGCTGATTACATTAGTGCAGAAGATTTTGCAGAAGCTAATGGTATATCTCATCAGTGGTTTCCTATACAAAAAATGCTCATAATGAGAAAAGGTTTAAATTCAATAAAGTATAGAATTGGTGAATCTTCCGCTATGGCAAATGAGAAGGAAATCAAGCTAAGTGGAGTTCCTAGAATTCAAAATAATTCTATTTATGTACCAATTGATTCATTACAAAGTGTTTTTGTAGGTAGTAAAATAGTGCCTATAGTTAAAATGAATCCTGTTACTCCAAATCAAGATAGAACTTCTGGTAATATTCCAAATAATCCAAGACCAATTGCAGTAACCCCAGTTGCAATAACGCCTGCAGTGACCCCAGTTCAAGTTCCAAATGAAATACAACCCACTCAAACTTCAGAAGCTATCTTAATAGCTTTAAGACATAGCGAAAGAGAAGATCACACTAGGGTAGTATTAGAGTTTAGTAACAATGTAACTTATAAAAGTGATTTTAAAGATGGTATATATCGTCTGACTATTAGTGGTTGTAAAAATCTTATTCCTACAAAAAGAACTAATCCAGTTGGTAGAGATATTGCAAAATTAGATTTAAATAGTGGCGCAAACCGTGAAGGTTTGATTTTGACTTTCACATTAAATCAGAAGGAAAAAACTCCAAATATAGAAACAGTAGCAGACCCATTCAGAATGATAATAGAGTTTCCATTGGGAAAACCAGCTGTGGAACAAGTTGCAACCTCGACTACTCCTATTGCTCCTCCAACAATTAAAACAGAAGATAACGAGCCAAAAAAAGTTGAAAATATAGTAAAACCCCAAGAAATGGAAAAACCTCCTGAAATTAATATCGAGGTTCCCATTGAAGAACTTAAAAATAAATCATTTTTAGGCAGAACTATAGTTATAGATCCTGGTCACGGTGGAAGCGATAAAGGTTTTGAAGCTCCTGGAAGACCACCTGAAAAGACTATTAATTTGGAAACTGCAAGGTTATTAAAGATAGAATTAGAAAAAGCTGGATTTAGAGCTATTCTATTGCGAAACGAAGATGTTTCTATGAGCTATAGACAACGATTAAGTCTCGCAAATAAAAGTGGTGGAGATTTACATATTTCTATTCACACTGGAGGTTCGGCTGATAGTTTAAAACATGGTGTGGCTTGCTATACATTTACAGATAAAGGTATTGCTCACAAAACTGAAATGGATGAAAGTAATCCTCTAAGTTATGATGATGTTTTTGAAGAATGGTTAACAAATAAAAATACAAGATTTGATTTGTCTGAATTTTTTGCAAAAAGAATTAATCAAAGATTAACAAAACATTTGCAAACTGACAGCCGTGGAGTTATGAAAAGTCCTGTTTTGCCATTAAAATTTATTATGAACCCAGCTGTATTAGTAGAAGTTGGAATGCTTTCTGATAAAGTTGAAGGCAAAAATTTGATTAGTGATAAGTATAAAGAAGCTATTGCAAAATCTATTACAAACGCTGTTATTGATTTCTTTAACGGCATTGAATTGAAATAATACAGGAGTTAATAATGGCTACAAAAAAATCTAAAAAGAATCAAGAAAATATTCTTTTCCTCCTGATGGGAATTATTATATTGGGTTTAGTAATAGCAGGATTAATACTATTTAAAAAGCAGTTTTCTGATGCTTTTAATGATAAACCTAATGCTAATACAGCTGAAATTACTGCAAAGGCAGAACCATTGGAAAACAGTAATAATGAAAGTGTAAAAAAAGAAGTCAAAGAGGAAGAATATATCCCACAAGAAGAAGTTCAAAATTTGAAAATATATTTTGGGGTTAAGGGGAAAGAAAAAATAGAATGTGAAACCAAAAGAGTTAGAAGAAACCCAGTATTAATTGGACAAGCTAGACAAATAGTAAACTCTTTGATTGAAAACCCTTCAAATGAAAGACTATATAAGCTACTACCTGAAAACTTAACTTTAAGGGGATTGTTTTATAATTCTGGTCTATTCATTATAGATTTTAGTAGGGAGTTTAATAAAATCTATAACTATGGCACTAGTGAACAAGTTTTAGCAGTTTATTCTATTGTTAATTCTATAACAGAACTAGAACCTAAAGCTCAAGTTAGATTCCTAATTAATGGAACTGAACCTGAAGGTGAAGAAGGGCATGTAGATTTAAGCCAGAAATTCTCTAGATTGGAATCAATTATAGAAAAATAAATCATCCACCCCAAGTTGATGATGCGCACTGGTGAATTGTGCATAGGAATACGAAAGGATTGTTTTCTCCGACTCCTGATCCACTAAGAGGATTGAAAGAACCTCCTGCCGGACACTGAAAACCTTGTCCTTTTCCTAAGTAGCTATTCAAATCTTCTGCTTTTTGAGGATAGCATTTGTTATCAATATAATAAATTTCAGCTGTTCTGGTTAATAGTGCAGTATATTCATGACATTTTGCTTGTCTAGCACGGTCACGAGCATGTTTAAAATTAGGTAAAGCCATAGCTGCTAGTATACCAATTACAGCAATAACAATCATTAATTCTATTAATGTAAATGCACGTTTTTTTCTTAACATATAACTCCCCTTGAATATGTTTTATTATATCATAAAAAAATAAATTTACAAATAGATATTATTTGATTTATTATTAGTATGACAAAAATAGGAGTAAGATAAATTATGTTTTGCAGAAAACAGACTATGATATATTTTTTCTTAGCTGTTATATTGGTAACAACAGGTTGTGTGCCAAATAATTTTACTTTCCAAAAGGAATTAGGAAAGTCAGGTTCAGGTACTGCTGAATTTTTAAGTCCAACTGATTTGGATCTTGATAAGAATGGAAATCTTGTTGTTGCTGATGCTGGGAATACAAGATTCCAAATTATATCTACTAGTGGGTCTGTAGTATCAACAGGTGGGGAATTTGGATTAGAGGGGATGAGACTTCAAAGTATTAGTGGCATTGGAGTCGACAAAGGTAATGACGTAATTTGGGTTTGTGACCAGAAGGGTAACAAGCTCGTTCAATTCGACTCAGCTGGAACAGCTTTGAGAAGAGTTACTAAAAATATGAAATATCCTATGGATGTTGCTGTTGATAGTAACCACGATTTATATGTAATTATGTCTAGAAAACCAGAAATTTATAAATATTCTGGTGATGGTAAGTTTATCGAAAAGATAGGCGGACAAGGGCAGACAGCATTTATTTTCCCCACTTCTATTGTAATAGATAAAGATATTATTTATGTCACAGATTTTGGTGGAAAACGTATTGTTAAAATGAATCTTGATGGCTCTTTCATCGAAGAAATCAAGCATAAAGGTGAATATGAAGAAATGAAAGGTCCGTCCGGATTATTTATAGATCCTTACGGAAATCTTTATGTCTTAGATTTAGGTGAAGTGCCAGTAGTTGTATTATCATCAGATGGAAAATTAATATCTCAAGTAGGAGCATTTGGTAATAAAGAAGGCAGTTTCTTGTATCCATCAGGAGTTGTTGCCAAAGACCAAAATGATATTTATATTCTAGATAATACACGTAACACAATAATTAATTTTTCTAAAAAATCTAAATAATAATAATTTATAACGAAAGAAAAAGCCATGATGAAAAGCCTTAAAATAGCTATTATCATGGCTTTTTTATTATTTGCACTAGTTAGTGGTTTTTTCTATAGTTTGTGGTCTTGGGTTTGTGATGCATCAAAGGCTAATGATAAAGCAACTCCTTGCAATATTCAAATAATACAAGGTTTTACAACAAAAAAAATAGCAAACTTGCTTAAAGAAAACAATATTATAAAAAGTTCTTTATTATTCAGAGTTTATATTCGTTTTTTGGCAGTAGATCAGAATTTAAAGCCCGGTTATTATTCTTTCACAGGTAAGGAAAATTTAGCGGAAGTTATTAATCTGTTATTAAACGGAAGTCAATCGACTATATCTGTGACTATACCCGAAGGAACTACTTTAAAAGAGGTTGCAAAGATTCTTCAGGAATCATCTATATGTAGTGCTGACGATTTTATTGAATCAGTATCTGATCCAGGAAGGTTAGGAAAAGTCTTTTCCAATTGGGAGTTAATACCTCAGCCTGAAGGTTTGATTTTCCCAGATACTTATTTTTTCCAAAGAAATACTTCTGCTGATAAGGTAGCAGAAAGAATGTTGAAATTAATGAGACATCATATAGATAAAATATTTCCTTCAACTTTACCTAATGGACTAAATCAGTATGAAGGTTGCATATTGGCATCTATTGTTGAGAAAGAAGCTGTATTAGATAAAGATAGACCTCTTATTGCTTCTGTATTTTATAACCGATTGAATAAACATATGAAATTAGAATCTTGTGCAACTGTTCTTTATGCTCTAGGAACACATAAGCAACGAATTCTTTATGAAGATTTAAAAATTGAATCTCCTTATAATACATATTTGAAATTAGGCTTACCTCCTACTCCTATTTCTAATTTTGGTACTGCTTCAATGAAAGCTGTTGCAAATCCTGCAAAAACCGATTACTTATTTTTTGTAGTTAATGGTCAAAACGGTGGACATAATTTCTCTAAAACCGTAGATGAACATAATAAAAATAAGAAAGAATATTTTGATTTACGAAAACAAAAAGCAGAAAACTGAGAACAGAAAACTGATGTTACAATCACACCTACCACACCTAATCATAATAAAACCAAGAAGTTTAAGTTGTATAAGGTTTTATTTTTTTATAATATATTTTGCTTTTTTGTTTAACTCAAATATTGCTTTTGCTTCAAATAGGATTATTTCACTTATTCCTTCAAGCACAGAACTTTTGTTTGCAATTGGTTTTGGAAATGAAATTGTTGCTGTTTCAAATTATTGTAATTATCCAGAAGATAAAATTAAAGATTTACCTAGAATTGGTGACCAAACTCTTAATGTTGAGAAAATAGTCTCCTTATCACCAACAATTCTTGTTGATACAAATAGTATTCATAAAAGATATGAGAATATTTTTAAGAGACTTAATTTGAATTATGTAAATATTGATATAAAGTCTCATTCGGATATTCCTAATGTTGCTTGCTGGTTAGCTGAACAACTTGGCGACAAGACTAGAGCTAATGCTTTTGTAGATGAATGGAATAAAGAAATATCTAGTCTCAACTCAAATAATCTTTCGAAAACTATTAAAGTATATGCTGAAGTAAGTAATAATCCTATTGTGGCTGTTGGTGGAAATAATAATATAGACAGCATTATAAGCTTAGCGGGTGGTAAAAATGTTCTTGCTAAACAATCAGATTATCCTTTAATAAATTCTGAAATGGTGTTGCTAACTAATCCAGAAATTATTATACTAATTTATCCTGATGCAAATGTTGATTCTGTAAAAAATAGATTAGGTTGGAAAAGAATAAAAGCTGTTCAAAATAATCATATTTTTGCTGTTGACCAAGATTTATTTGTTAGACCAGGACCAAGAAATTTACAGGCTATAAAAATAGTTAATAAACTGATTAATAAGGTAATTGAAGATGAAAGTAACTAATAGGCTATCAATGTTATTTATAGTTGCCGTTTTTATTATAATCTTTTGTCATCCTGTATTAGCCGTAAAAGATTCAGATAAAATGTGGACAACTATCGATACTGCTTCTGGAACATCTGTTTTTACAATTAATTTACCTATTGATGGGTGTTTAACCATAATAGGCGAAGTTAACGGTCGCAATAAAATAGAACGTATTTGGGGACCACGCTTTATGAAAAAGGGGACTTATCGTTTAAGCTTTCCCGAAAGTAAATTAACTAATAGAAAAGGAACGGTTGAGTTATATAACATTAAGTTAACTCCTTTCAAGGAAACTGGAAGCAGAGGAAAAGGAGAAAGACAATTTGATAATCCAACTGGTATTGACTATGATGTTTCAAGAAAAGAAATTTTAATAGCAGATAGTGGGAATGACCGTATTGTTCGATTGGGCAAAGATGGAAGATTCATTGCTAAGCATGGTGGCTTTGGATTATCTTATACTGGAAGTAAAAAGAGTGATGAAAGCGAAGATAGTCTAAATAATCCTTATGATGTAGCTGCTGGTGGATTTTCTAATTTTTATATATCTGACTATAACAATAATAGAATAGCTATTTATGATTCATATAAGAGTTATAAAGGTAATCTTTATCCTAAACAAAATGATAGACGAAATAAATTAAATAAACCTAAAGGCATTGTAAGTGATTACGAAAATAATATTTGGATAGTAGATGGACGTTCAGATTTTGTTTATAAAATCTCTCCGAACAGCACCAAATTATTAGAAATAGGTGGTTTTGGCTATTCCGAAAAACAGTTAAAAAGTCCTACACAGATTGATGTTGGAATCGATGGCTCTGTTTATATTGCTGATAGAGGAAAATCAAGAATAGCTGTTTTTGATAGATTAGGTTTATATAAATATGAAATTAAGGATTCTTTAAGAGCTCCAACTGGTGTCGCTGTAGACAATGATGGATTAATAGTGGTATGTGATGATACTACTAATGAATTAAGTCTCTATACACCAAAAGGAATTCGTTTAAGTGTAATAACTGAAGCTTCTAATGGTTCTAATTTTAAAAAACCTTCAGATGTTGCTCTTTGTGATGATACTATTTTCTTGCTTGATAGCGGAAATCATAGAATAGTTCATATAAAAAGAGAAAAAGAAGGTTTTGTTGCTTCTTGGCAAGGTCCGACAACTGTGTTAGAATAGCTAAACAAACAGAAATATTTAGGGAGTAAAAACATTGAAGAGCAAACAAATCAAATTTATTTTGTATTTATTGCTAATAACTACAGCAATTTCTTTTTCTGTTGGTTGCAGGAAAAGTTCTAGTAAATCAAACAATAATAATAAAAAGCCTAGCGTAAAACTTTCTGATTCAACGAAGGCAATTACTTTAGAACAACTTCTTCCAAAAACAGATAAAGTTACAGGAAAATATAAAAGAGAATTGCCTGACAAAGTTACTAATGACTATATGTATGGTACTATTGCTGGGCAGTATGGAAAATTAGACGTATGTGAAAAAAATATTCTAAAATCTTTAAAGATGGAACCATTATTTATTGATGCTCATCACAACCTTGGTTTATGTTATTATAAACAGGGAAGAATAGATGAAGCTATTAAAGAATGGAAAAGAACATTAGAACTAGATCCAAACTATGCTGAAACATATTATAATTTAGCAATTTTCATGATGGATATGAATCGTGAAAATGATGGAATTGAACTATTAAATCGTTGTGTTAAACTTCAGCCATTTCATATGAAAGCACGTTATGCTTTGGGTAATATTTGTAAACAAAAAGGTTTAAATAAACAAGCTATTCTTCACTTCAAGGCCTATGAAAGTAAGGATAAAGGAGATCCTAGAGTTTTAATTGCTCTTGGAGAGCTTTATTTACTAGAAGGACAGGATGATGAATCTTTAAAATGCTTTGAACGTGTTTCGAGAATAGAAAAAGATAATGGTAAAGTTTTCTATCAATTGGGTGTTGCTTATCATAAGCGCGGTTTATTAGATAATGCAATCGTAAACTATAAACGAGCTTCTGAACTTATGCCTAATTATGTTGATCCTTATGTTAACTTAGGTGATATTTATGCTAATCGCAAAGAATATGCTTCTTCGTTAGCTTCATATAATGCCGCTTTAGCATTAGATCCAACAAACTCTTATGCTTCACGCAAAGCAAAAATGGTTGAAGCAAAACTTCTTGAAAAATGAGTGATTTGTTGAAATTTGGGGAGATAATACATAATAATTTATCTTCTAGAGAAAAAGTAAAGTTTGCTATCCTAGGTAATCGTCTTGGATTATCTGCTGAAAATGCAAAAATTTTACTTGATAATATTCGACAAGATACTGCATCAATATTTTCTATTCCGGATTCAGAAGTATTTTCTGATATTGATTTTTCAGGAAGAGAATTTGATTTTGTTTTAACTATTAACAAAAAAAATATACCAGATAATAAAGAATGAAAAATATTATTAGCGAATTATCCCATTGGGAACTTCTTGAAATAGAAAAACCAGCTCGCTATCTTGGGGGCGAGGCTAATCAAACTAAAATAAAAGATAATCCAAAACTTAATGTTTGTTTGATATTTCCTGATCTTTATGAGCTAGGAATGTCTAATCAAGCTATTAAAATCTTTTATGAATTATTGAATAATAGACCAGATATTATGGCTGAAAGATGTTTTGCTCCCTGGCCAGATTTTGGGAATCTCTTAAAGCAAAGAGGTTTACCTCTTTATTCTTTAGAAACAGGAACTCCATTAAGCGAGTTCGATGCTCTTTTTATTACTCTTCCTTACGAGATGACCTTTACAAATGTTCTTTATATTCTTGATTTGGGTAGAGTTCCTTTATTGTGGAAAGATAGAACAGAAGGTCCTTTAGTAATTGCTGGCGGTCCTTCTGCCGCTAATCCAATGCCTGTTTCAAAATTCTTTGATGGAATATTTATTGGCGATGGTGAAGAGTCTATTCTTGAAATTTGCGAAACTTTGATTGATTTGAAGAAGTCTAAGACTACTTTTCAAGAAAAACGTAAAGCTCTTGGAAATATTTCAGGAATGTATGTTCCAGAATTTCCTGCCAAGCTTGTTAAAAGAAGAGTCTTTAAAAATTTCGCAAATAGTGCTCCGCCTCTACACCCGGTTATTCCTAACGTTCAGGCAACTCATAACAGGGCGGCAATAGAAATATTCAGGGGTTGTATTAGAGGTTGCCGTTTCTGTAATGCCGGCTTTTACTACAGACCAAAAAGAGAACGTCCTGTTGAAAATATTGTTAAGTATTCTTGTGAAATGCTTAAAAACACTGGTGAAGAAACATTAGGTTTGCTTTCTTTATCTACTTCAGATTATTCAAATTTTGAAAATTTGGTAAAAGGTTTGCAAGAATCTAAGCTTTATCCAGAGCAGACTATTTCTATTCCTTCTTTAAGAATGAATGACAATACTATTAAACTGCTTGATGAAACTCCACAAATCAGAAAAGGCGGTTTGACATTCGCTCCTGAAGCAGGGACTCAACGTTTAAGAGACGTTATAAACAAGAATATTACAGAAGATGACATCATAAATGTTATGAAGACTACTGGTGATTCTGAATATCGCACAGTTAAGCTTTATTTTATGATGGGGCTTCCTTTTGAAACAGATGAAGATATAGAAGGTCTTATTGGTCTTGTAAAGCGTCTTGAAGAAATTGGTCGCTCAACTAAGCCCAAAAAACAAATATCTATAAGCCTATCTGGTTTTATTCCCAAACCCTTTACTCCTTTCCAGTGGGCAGGGCAAAACTCTCTTGATGAGTTGAAACGAAAAAGAGTTATGGTTTGTAAGGGCTTAGAAGGCAGTTCTACAAAGATTTCCTGGAGAGAAGAATATTTGTGCCTGTTAGAAGCTGTTCTGGCTCGTGGAGATGAATGTATTTGCGATTTAATTCTAGCAGCTTATAATAATGGTTGCAAATTAGATAGCTGGTTTGAGCATTTCCATAAAGAAGGCTGGGAAAAGGCTTTTGAACAGACAGGTATTAAGGCTGAAGACTATACAAGAAGTCACGAATTATCAGAAGTTTTGCCTTGGGATTTTATTGATTTCCAAACCCCAAGGGCTTTCTTTGAAAAAGAGTATAGACTTGCCGCTCAAATAGCTGGAGAAGACTTAAAATGAGTGTTCAGATAACTGAAAATATAGAAAATCCAGAAGAAATTAAAGCAAAAATAATCTATACCAAGACTCAGCAAGCTAGATATGTAGCTCATCTCGACAATATTGACGTGATGTGTAAAGCATTGAGAAGAATACAGTTGCCTTATGCTGTTTCACAAGGCTGTCATCCAAGACCAAAGCTTTCATTCGCTTCTCCTTTGCCTCTTGGTCATGCAAGTTACTGTGAGTATTTTGTTGTAACTCTGACGAAACAAATAGACCCGGAATGGCTAAAGAAAGCTCTTACAGAAGAATTGCCCAATGGAATGGAAGTGTTGGAAGTTATTACACCATACCACGATAAAAGAACGAAAAATAAAGGAGATTGTGTAAAATATAGGCTTATATTTGATAATGAAGATATTTGCAATAAAGCATTAGATTTTTTGAACAATTCTGAAACAACTTTTGAAATAGAAAGTAAAGGAAGAAATAGACAATATAAGCTTGGTAATGCAGTTAAAAAGCCAACAATGTTCCATGAAGGCAAAGACTATATTATTACAGCTGATTTCATTCAGGGTGTTCCTGATGTTCCATCTGTATCAAAAATCATTACCGCACTTTCCAAATTTTTAATGGAAGGTAAAGAAAGCCTGAAACTAATAGAACGTCTTTCTATACAGGCTTTATAATTATTAGGAGTTTTTGATTTGAGTAGAAAAATTTTAGTAAATATAGGTCCTTATGAATCAAGGGCCGCAATAATTGAAGACGGCAGACTTTGCGAACTTTTATATGAAGTCGCCGATGATGAAAAAATTGTAGGTTGCATAATAAAGGGTAGGGTAGCCAATATTGTTCCTGGCACCCAGAGTGCTTTTGTAGATATTGGAATTCATAAAGATGCCTTTTTGACATTGAATGGCGTTGAAGAAATGAATAATTCTGATGCTCAGGATATTTTCAGAAGCCCTATTCAAGATGTTTTAAAAGTTGGGCAAGACGTAGTTTTACAAATATTAAAAGAGCCTACTGCTGCCAAAGGTCCAAGGTCTACTATGACTATTTCTTTGCCAGGCAGATACTTGGTTTTTATGCCGACTCAGCCAAGTATAGGGGTTTCTCGCAGAATTAGCCAGGAAAAAGAAAGAGATAGGCTTAGAGCTATAGGAACAAAACTTGCTCCAAAAGGCACAGGCATAATATTTAGAACTGCTTCTGAAGGTTTAGAAGAAGCAGCTTTAAAGGCTGACCTTGATTTGCTTATAAAGATGTGGAATAAGGTTGAAAAGAAGATGCATAAAGCACCTCCTAAGACTATTCTTCATCGTGATATGCCATTGCCTTTAAAAGTTGCCAGAGACTATTTTGATGATGAAATAGACGAAATGATAGTAGATAATGAAGAAGCTTATAAATCTATCATTGAAGACTGCGACTTTCTCACTCCTTTGCAGAGAGCGAGCTTAGAGCTTTATAAGGAAGATACCCCTCTCTTTGAAAAATACGGTATTGAAGGCGAAATCGAAAAAGCAATGGCTAGAAAAGTTTGGTTAAACTCCGGTAGCTATTTGTTCTTCGATAAAACTGAAGCAATGTATTGCATAGACGTCAACTCTGGCAGATTTTCTGGTGGTTCCGACTTAGAAGAGACTGTCTTTAAAGTTAATATGGAAGCTGCTAAAGAAATAGCTAAGCAGGTTCGTTTGCGCAATCTCTCGGGCATGATTATTATCGATTTTATCGATATGGAAACCCCTGCTCACAGAAGCCAGGTATTAAAATGCTTAAAGGAAGGCTTTAAAGGTGATAAAAACAAACCTAATATTCTTGATTTTTCTGAACTAGGTCTTGTTCAAATGACCAGAAGAAGAACATCGGCAAGTCTTGATGAAATCAGAAAAGAAGTTTGCCCCTGCTGTCAAGGGTCAGGGAAAGTCTTTTCTAATCAGACTATGGCTAATATTATTAAAACCAATATTTTGGAAGAAGCAAAAAGGTATCAGACTCACAAATTGATTGTTTATGCCCATAAATGTATTCTTGATGTTATTAGAGGGCATAAAGACGAAAAACTGAAAGAGCTTTCTGAACGCTGTGACCGCGAAATAATCTTGAGACCCACAGATAGTTTTGAAACTGAATATTTCAAAATTGAACCAATCTTAGGTGATACTGATCCTGTTGAAGAAGAAAAAGAGCATATAAAGGCTCAGATTCTTTTCAAGCCTAGCTGGAACGATAACCGTTATCGTGAAGAGCCCATTGTATAAATTGTAATATTTAAGACCATAGATGGAGCTATAAGATGAAAGAATCTTAACTCTTATATCTTATAGCTCAATAATTAAAGGGAGAAAGAGAATGAACAAAAGGAATCTTTGTTTTGTTGTGTTTCTGCTCAGTTTCTTCTGTGTTAATTATATTTATGCTGAAGAAATAAAATATGATTTTTCTAATGGGGCAATTTATTCTTACGAGTATATAAGACAAGATGTTTCTTTTGTTAATGCTCCAATTATAGCTACGAAAAAAAATTCAAGTGTAGAAAAAATCCCTTTTTTTATTAAGACCGTAGGTTTTCAAGATAATGCCTTTATTTTAGATATAGGGAATGAAAAGGCTACTGTAAGACGTTACATTTCTCCAAATGGAAGTATTAAAGGTTCGCCAGCAGAAGATTCTAGTATTTTTCCTTTTTTTCTAGTTTTTCCTGATGGTGATTGGAAAATTGGCACTTCTATAACTAAAAAAAATGATGTAGTCGCATTTGGGAAAAAATATCCTGTTAATTGGACTTATACACTAAATAAAATAGATGATGCTAGAGGCCTTGCTGAAATTGATTTCAAAGCGAAGTTTGATTTAAATGACGATAAATATTATTCGAAAGCTATGACTCTAACTGGGCAGATAATTTTTAATATGGCAGAAGGAGTAATTCATCAAGCAAATTGGAAATCTAGTTATGGTTCGAAACTCGTTTGTAAGGAAGTATCTATAACCAGAGAATTATGGACTTTTCAAAAGCAGACTATTCATAGTTTGAAAATGACAGGAGTTGAAAAATGAAAAAATTATTCATTATGATTATATTTTCTTTAATAGGCTCTGTTTGTTATTCTAGTGAGATTAATAATTATGATATTACAACTCCATTCAAAGTATGGTTGTTAAATAATGAAGCAAAGGCTATGTCTGAATTAGGCTTAGACGAGATGATTCTTTCTAAGTGTTCCAGTCCTTTTTCTATTCTGCCAAAGACAAATGTTGAACCCAAAAAATCTGAAGAAGATTTATGGATAGTTCATAGAAATATTTATAGCTTTTTAAATGAAGTGCAAAAGATTTATAATCTTGCAAAACAATTTGGGAATAGCAAGTTTAGTTTAAATGTTAAAAAGGCAAGACCAGAAGTGTGGGGATATTCTTCTTTTACTTTTAATGGTTTTTCTTTACCTAATACTATTTATTATGAAACTAGAAGAGCTTATTTGAATACATTGTTTTTAGCATTAGGCTTAGATGTTAAAAAGGATATTGATTTATCAGAACGTCTTAGAGAAAAAATACGTGGTATGAAAGACGAAGAATTTCGTTTGTTGAAGGAATATATTTCTTTTTATAAAGCCTTATATCCTACAGAAAAAACTGTTCTTGTGCTTGAAAGATTTATTACCCAAGGATCTCAGAAACCATTTGCAACAGGTTTAAATGATATGGTGAAACAGCTAACTAATTTATCAAAGGATAAGTCTTCAGGTAATGGTTCTGATGATCCTTTGGCAGAATTAGAGTCTTTAACAGATTCTAAAGTTGAAGAAGAAGTTAAACCTGTTACTCAAATGGAAGCCTCTGACCCTGGTGCCGCTGAAATGTACGATATTTGGTAATTTGTATACTGAAGACAAGGCCGATATAAAATAAAAAGAGGCTTTTCAGCCTCTTTTT
>CAMJNS010000027.1 GCA_946407375.1 uncultured bacterium | reverse complement strand
TAGAACTCTTTATGTGATATGTCGTGATTGCCCATAACTAAATTTTAGCAAGTTAGAAGCACTTAGTCAACTTGGGCTAACACAAGTTTAACAAATGAGCAATATGCTATTTAGTAATTATTGTTGTTGGGAGTTAGTGTTGTTGGGAGTTATTAAACGGAAAGTTGAAAGATTGAAGATAGTAGTTATGGTTGTTGGAAGTGATTGTAGTTATTGTTTAATCGTAAGTCTATAAGCCATTATTTATTTGAAATGCTCAATAGTATTTTGAGCAAAAACGAAACAATATAATTCCATAGCAATCATGATTAAATAAGAGTGGTAAGCGATTGGTAATAGGTGATTCAGTGAGTGTATAAGAAGCTATGAAAGAAATCAAACGATAAAAATAAGCTTAAAAAAAAGAAAGAAGTTGGAATTGTTTTGGTTGTCTAGTTTAAAATCCCCCCTTTACCGACTACTTTACAGTAGTCAGCCCCCTCAGTCACTTTGTGACAGCTCCCCCAATATTCTATTTGGGGAGCATCGCCTTCACAAAAGGGAGTGAGGAGAATTCACCATACACTAATTCTTTATATGTAGTCTACCAATTGTCATAACCGTATAGCTTTCAGAGCTAAAGCCCATACGCTATACTTTTTATGACAAATGTGTAGACAATGAATATAATCTAATTAGTGTTAAAAAACTGAGTTTTCGAACAGGCTCCTTACAGAGGCTACCCGAAAACTTTATTTTTGACTGTCTCTATAAAGGTGAGTAATACTATTTTTGCTTGCCAAAAAATTAGACAAATTTTATAATTGAACCCATGGAAAAAATGTCTAATAAAATAATTTATGCCTTGATTGCCGTCATATTCATTGTTTGTATAGCTACCGGTCAGATTGGTTTTTTAAATACCAAAGCTGATACTGGTAAAGGTTCTGTTTATTATTTGAATTTTAAGCCAGAACAAGACCAGGCTTGGCAGGAACTCGCCAAATATTACACACAAAAGACTGGAGTTCCAGTTACTGTAGTTACAGCAGCTTCTGGTCAATATATGACTACTCTGGCAGCAGAACTAAGTAAGATTGATGCGCCAACACTTTTTCAGGTTCAAGGTCCATCAACATTAAATGGAAAAGAAGATTTCTGCTATGATTTAGCCACTTCTAACATTTATAAAGAACTAACAGACGAAGTTTATGTTTTGAAATCCAATAAGGGTAAGGTATGTGGAATAGCTTACACAATAGAATCCTATGGCTTGATTGCTAATTTAAAGCTCTTAGAAAAGGCTGGTTACACCAAAAACAGTATAAAATCATTCAATGATTTAAAGAAAATAGCAGAAGACATTACTTCCCGCAAAAATGAATTGGGATTTGCTGCTTTCTGTTCTTCTGGTATGGACAACTCTTCAAACTGGAGATTCGTTACACACCTGGCAAATATGCCGCTTTACTTTGAATATAAAGATAAAAACCTTTCTATTGAAGAAAAGATTGACGGCAAATACCTGAATAATTACAAAGCAATTTGGGATTTATACATCAATAACAGCACTTGCGAACCTAAAGAAATTTCTGCAAAAACGGCTGACGATGCAAGAAATGAATTTTTAGCTCAGAAAGCTGTTTTCTATCAGAATGGCTCTTGGGAATTTGCAAATCTTGTTTCTGATAAAGCTTTTAAACCAGAAGACATAGCAATGTTGCCTATTTTTATAGGAGTTGGAGATGAAGCAAAACAGGGCTTGTGCACTGGAACTGAAAATTTCTGGTGTGTAAATCAGAAAGTTTCAAAATCTGATATTGAAGCAACTCTTGATTTTATTAACTGGTGCGTGACTTCCGAAGAAGGAACCAAAGCTATGGCTGAAAAGATGGGATTTGTTATTCCTTTTAAGAAAGCATTAGAAACAGAAAATGTTTTCGTAGTTCAAAATAATAATTATTCAAAAGAAGGCAAATCCCCTGTTCCCTGGTCTTTTACTACAATTCCATCACAGGAATGGAAAAACATGCTAAATACTGCTTTAATTCAGTATGCTGCTAACCAGACTGAAGAAAACTGGAAAGAGGTTTCAAAAGCTTTTATAAACAACTGGGAATACGAATTTAAGCTAGCTAACGGAATGTAGGAAAGGTAAAATTTGGTATATGGAAAAAGCATTAAAAAGGTGGTTCCCGATATTTGTTCTACCTACGCTCTGTGCGTTTATTATAGGTTTTATTATTCCATTTGCAGAAGGAATTTATTTATCTTTCTGTGAGTTTACAACTGTTTCTGATGCTAAGTTTATCGGCTTTGCTAATTATATTTCTGCATTCAAAGACTGGTCTTTCTGGCGATCTTTTCTCCTAACATCAGCCTTTGCAATAATATCTACTTTGGTAATCAATGTTTTGGCTTTAGCAATTGCTTTAGCCCTGACAGGTAAAATCAAAGGCACAAACATATTTAGAACTATATTTTTCCTGCCTAACCTGATTGGTGGCATTGTATTAGGTTATATCTGGCAAATTCTAATAAACTGTGTTCTTTATAAAATCGGTCAGCCACTTCTGGCTCTTAACTCTCAAGCGGGTTTTATAGGTTTGATAATACTTACAAGCTGGCAACATATAGGTTATATGATGATTATTTATATTGCTGGCATACAGAATATTCCTGATGCGGTTTTGGAAGCTGCCAAAATAGATGGTGCCACAAAATGGGAAACTTTAATCCACGTTAAACTTCCAATGCTTATGCCTTCGATAACCATCTGTCTTTTCCTTTCTATAACAAATGCTTTCAAACTTTTCGACCAAAACCTTTCATTAACTGCTGGTGAACCTGGTCATTTAACTGAAATGCTGGCTATGAATATTTATTCAACCTTCTATTCTCATTCAGGCTTGCAATGGATGGGAATTGGTCAAGCAAAAGCAGTTATATTCTTCATTATAGTAGTGGTCATCGCTCTTGCTCAGGTTAAAGCAACCCATTCCAAGGAGGTTCAATTATAATGAAGAAATTAAATACAAATCTGATTCTAACTATTCTGTTTTCCATAATTTGTATTTTTCATATGTATCCTGTAATGATGATTCTTTTTAACTCTTTAAAAAAGGAATCAGCAATCAGCACTTCTACAGTATTCGAACTTCCTACAACAGAAACATTTAATGGCTTAACTAACTATGTTAATGCGATTGATGCTCAAGGCTTTTTGTGGAGCCTATTTTACTCTGTTATTATAACGGTTTCATCTGTGGCTTTGATTTTAGTTTGCTGTTCAATGTGCGCCTGGTATATAAGCAGAGTTAACTCTTGGCTATCTAAGCTGATTTACGCAATGTGCGCTTTTTCTATGGTTGCGCCTTTCCAGCTTGTAATGTTTACTCTTTCTCAGACGGCAGACCGTTTTCACGTGGGAATGTTAAGATTCAATTCTCCATATACCATTTGTTTTATTTATCTAGGTTTTGGAGCAGGCCTAGCAGTCTTTATGTTTTCTGCATTTATGAAGTCTATTCCTGTAGAAATGGAAGAAGCTGCTATGATAGACGGCTGCAATCCTTTTCAGACTTTCTTTAAAATTGTTTTTCCAGTATTGAAACCTTCAATGATTTCTATTGGAGTCTTAGAAACAATGTGGATTTGGAACGACTATCTGCTACCAACACTTGTTTTAGATATCAAGCAATATAAAACTATTCCTATGCTTATTCAGTATTTCAGAGGAAGCTACGGAAGTGTTCAGATGGGACCAATGATGGCTTGTGTTGTATTGACTATTGTACCTGTCATTATTATTTACCTCATAGGTCAAAAGCACATCATCAAGAGTATTGTTTCAGGTGCTGTTAAAGGCTAAGATAATCAATAAAACACCTTTCCGAAAAAGTTTGCGTTTGCCCTGGGCATGGGCGATTGGGTCGCTGTAAAAGGTGTGTTATTACTGCCCATTGTAGATTCATCTTTAGAGAGCATATCTAAAAACTTAGTTTTCGGACAAGCTCTCAAAGAGAAGTTTTTAGAAATATGTTTCAACAATAGTTTGGTAACACACCCTAATTTTTGCGTGTGGGAGCATCGCCTTTACAAAAGGGGGTAAAAAAATAACAATTCACGCGCAATTTCACGCAAAAATGTTTTCGATTGATTTTTCGCGTTAAAAACAATCGTCATTTCATCAGTTGGGTAACTATTTCAAACTGATATAATACACTTTTCTTTGTAGTAAGGAATCAGCGAGTCGTGAGTCAGGAAATACATATTTTCCGCCTTGGCCTGTGCTATAAGCATACGATCAAAAGGATCGAAATGAGGTGGAGCACCTTCTTCTCTTGTGATAGTTTCTAAAGCAAACACATGTTTGTCTCGCATTTCCACAGGTAGGAACCCAGCCTCTTTGCAGAACTGCGAGAGTTCTTTTCCTGTAAATTCAACATTGTCAGGATGGTTGGTATGTTTAATTGAAACCTCCCAAATAGAAACCGAGCTATAGTATATTGCGTTATCCTTATTAAGAATCATTTCCCTCGCTTTTTCAGACAATCTAGAGTCTTCGTTTAAAGCCCAAATTAAGATATGCGTATCCAAAAGCAGATTCATAGTTTGTCTCCAAACATCTTGGCAATTTCGTCATTGTATTTATCAAGATTTTCTGGTGATTTGAGTCGGCCTTTTGCAACTCCGATACGCTTCGATACAGAGACATCATTATACTGAACCATTTTTACTACTGGTTTGCCATACCTTGCTATGATAATTCCTTCTTCTTGCCCTGTTTCTACTAGTCTTACCAGATTTGACAGATTTGTTTTCGCTTCTAGAATATTTACCTGCATATCTAACCTCTATCAAAAATATTGGTCTTCTTGACTATATTATATAAAATACCAATTAACACCGCAAGACTATTTAGGCAAAAATCTGACCATGTTGGTCAGATTTTTGCCTAATATTTGGTTATTAGATGACACAGAACTGATGCTGACAATATATGCAGCCTCTTTTGATAGATAAACAATTAAACTAGTTTATTAAAATCCCTCTTTAGATGAGGTTGTCCGAAAACTCGAAATTAGCTAAATAATTAGTATTAATTTTTTGTAGTCTACACATTGTCATAACCGTATAGCTTTCGGAGCTAAAGCCCATACGCTATACTTATTATGACAAATGTGTAGACTATTTTTTATAATCAAATTTGGGCTAAAAAATTAGTTTTCAGACAAACTCCAAAAAGGACGCTACTTCTAAACTATAGATTAGTAGCTAAAAATATTTGCCTTTGCCCTGTTTTTTCCCTGAGTATATATTGACAAAAAGTAGTAAAAAGTTTGATAATATACAAGTATGGGAAAATTAGCATTAAAATCATATCAGTGGTTATTGAGAGCAATAGTCGAAATTCTAGGCTTTTTCCCTCCACGAAAACTAGAAAAAGAAGAATTTGCTCTCCGATTAGGTCATTTACCAGAAGGTTTCAAAGCTCATAAAGATGGTTCTTTATGGGTGCACGGTGCTTCTTTAGGTGAAGTTATTACTTTAAGACCCTTTTTAAAAGAATTAGTAAAACTTTATGGTAGAGAACGTGTAATTTGCACTACCACTTCGATGGATGGCTTACGTCAGCTACAGAAAGACGAAATCTGCGGTTTCGCTACCTTAATGCCAATAGAATTACCAGCCTGCTCTGTTCCATTTATAGAAAAAATAAAACCAAAGCTTTTAATGATAAACGAAACAGAAATATGGCCTCTTTTGCTTGATACTTTAAAGCAAAGAAATATCCCCTACGGTATAGTTAACGGCAGAATTAACGAAAAAAGCGTTAGAATGATGCGTTTAGGCTGGTCTATTTTTGAGTCTGGCATAAAAGGAATGTCATTTGCTTTTCCCCAAGAAAAACAATATTTGAGACGTTTTAAAATACTAGGTATAGATAATTCAAAGCAACAAAGTTTAGGTTGTTTTAAATACGACATCGCCAGCGCAGCAATGCCTAACCTTGATGAGATTCGTAAAAAATACGCCTTTCCTTCTAACAGAAAATTGATATGTTTTGGTAGCACCCATCCTGGAGAAGAAAACTATATTATTGAAGCAATAAAACCTCTGATAGAGAAGTTAGATTTAGGCGTAATTATTGCTCCTCGTCACGTAAAAAGAACTGCTGAAGTTGAAAAAATTATCTCCGATTCTGGTTTGACATACAAAAAACTTTCTGAAAAAGATTGTGGAAATAGTAGAATAGTTCTTGTCGACAGTATGGGTGTTTTAAGAGACTTATATGCAATTTCAGATTTAGCATATGTTGGCGGAAGCCTCATCAAACGTGGCGGACACAATTTAATGGAACCCGCTGCTTTTTCAAAGCCTATAATTGCTGGACCTTACAACTTCAATTTCAGATATGAAGTTATGGCATTAAACAAAGAAGCTGCAATAAAAATAGTTAATGGCCCCAACGAGCTCCAAGCTATTATAGAAGATTGGTATGCAAATAATAATTCTTATATAGAAATGGGTAAAAAAGCTCGCTTTGTATTAGACTCAATGTCTGGGGCTTCAAAACGCACGGTAGATGCGTTACAACAATTAGGATACTTACCGAAATGTCAAATGTAGAAATAGTTTTAAGACTAAATGCTATGGGCGATATTCTTCTGACAGTGCCAACTTTAAGAGCATTAGCAGAAAACGATACAGAAGTTCATTTAGTTATAAATGAAAGATGGAAAGCTTTATCTGATTTCTTACCAGCAAAAATTCATTTATACAATGGAACGACTTCTTTGATTCATTTAGCCAATGAATTAAAAAGACTTAAGCCAGAAGCATTGTTTGATTTACAAGGAAAGCTATCTACTATTGCATTACGAACTTTGATTAATGCTCCAATAACAAGAGTATATCAAAAAAGAACCATAGGGGAACAACTACAAGCTATAGGGCATAAATATCCTCTTAGATTCAGTGACGATAGACCTATTTGGCAAAAATATGCCGATGTTTGCGGAGTTAACATTAACAACCCTAATGCTTCACTAAATCTATCAAATGAATATATTGAAGAATGTAGAAAGATTTTGATTTCAGAAGGATTAAAAGAAAAGTCTTTTATTATTATTCACCCTGAGGCTTCACAGGTTGGCAAAATAATGACTAGCGATCTAGTTACTTCTCTTCAGAAATCTTCTCCTCTTCCAACTGTTATTATAGGCACAGGTAAAACCAATTTCTCTTGTGAAGCTCCACATATAGATTTAAGAAACAAAATAGAATTAAAGTATTTACCCGGATTTTTAAGTTTTGCTTCAGCAGTTATATCGACTGATTCTGGCCCCATGCATCTTGCAAGAGCTGTAAATACTCCTTTGGTTTCTATATTTTTACAAACAGCTCCATCTCTTGGTTTTTCTCCGATTCCCTCTGATAATGTTTTGGTTATTTCTGAAGAATTACCTTGCAAACCCTGTTCTTTACACGGTCAAGTAGATAACTGCCCTGAAGGACATTTTAAGTGTCGACAAATCAATATAGAATTAACTACAAAACAAATATTTGAGTTTTTAAGCCAATTTATCTAAATACACTAGCAAAAAATAAAAAGCCACGCGGACTATTGCGTGGCTTTTTACACACAAAAAAACCGCAAAGCTAAAAACTTTGCGGTTTTTTAATATGCTTAACCGAAAAATTCTTTTTCGATAGCTTCGTAACGATTCATCACCTGTCTTACCAAAGTACGTTTTTCTAAGTAAGTGCCAGGATAGAATGAGCCCTTGAAACCAGCAGTAATAATATTCTTGAAGGTTTTGTTGTCTATATCTATGTTTTCAACAACACGCTGAAGTTCGTCTGTAGGTGTAGTTCTTGAAACAAGGCGGTTGTCTGTACAGATTGTTACAGAAAGCTTGTTTTCAAGCATTTTCTTCAATGGATGTTCAGAAATGCTCTTGATTTCTGGCAATGTCTGCAAGTTACTTGTTGGGCAAACTTCCAAAGTGATTCTGCGGCAAGCAATATAGTCTACAAGACGTTTAATGTAAGATTCTGGGTCACCATGTTCGCCACTAAGAATTCTTTCATCGGTAATCTTGTCTACGTTAAAGAGGTGAGTTCCATGACCGATTCTGTCTGCGTGACATTCAGTAATAGCCTGGAAAATTGATTCAGCACCAAAAGCTTCACCAGCATGAACTGTTTTCTTTATGAAATTGTAGTGAGCAATGTCGTAAGCTTTCTTGTGGTCTATAGCAGGCCAACCAGCTTCAGCACCAGCTAAGTCAAAGCCAACTACTGGCAATCCTTCATCATGAGCTAATTTAACGGTGATTCTAGCAAGTTCTTGAGAAGCAATACCTACAACACGTCTAGCAGGGGTAGCTTCTAATGAATCAAATAGGTTTGCATAGTAATCAGAGAAGAATCTGTTGCAAAAACGCATTGCACAGTTGATTATTCCATAGTGGAAAGGAAGTTCTTTTCCACTCTTAACTGCTTCTGAATTGTTGCGTTCGTCTTGAGCACGTTTCAAACCTTTGTTAACAGCTCTTACTGAATCTTGAACGCTGAATTTACCATTTACAAAGTGCTGTTGTGGAGCGAATCTAGCTTCGATATAGATTACGTTTTCAGCTATGTTATCCATAGCAAGTTCGTAAGCTACACGTTCTAGGTTTTCAGCATTCTTCAATACTGAGCAAGTCAGACCAAAACCCTGCAAATAGTCAGGTAGGTCTTTGTATTTTTCTTTAAAAACTAATTCTTTTAGACCTTCTTCAGTATAGGAAGGAAGCTCAACTTTTTCCTGTTTAGCCAATTCAATCAATGTAGAAAGACGGAGAGAGCCGTCTAAGTGTAAGTGAAGGTCTGTTTTGGGGATTCTTTCAATAAATTCTCTTGTGATTTTTGACATTTCTTTTCTTTCCTTTTCTTGTGTTGCTTATAAATTTACTCTATCAATAGTCTATTGAGCAACTATAAATTGAATTTTTTTTCAAAGTTTATTAAAATATTTTTGACCTTTTAATTACTTACAGTTTACAGCAAAAACAGGATATCAAATGCGTTCAAAAGATTTTGAAGAACTTAGAGATTTTTATAACCATAGATTAGCTTTAAACTATGGTGATGATGCTACGAAAGAAACTCCAGAATTTTGGGATTCTGCTGCGGAAAAATATGCAAAAGGCTCACATTCGCCACAAGGCAGGGCAAAAGCCGAAGAATTTTTAAACCTTTTTAAATGGGAACAAGGCGAAACAGTATTAGACATAGCTTGCGGTCCCGGCACCTATGCTATTCCCTTGGCTTTACGTGGCTGTAAAGTAGTCGGAACCGATTTCTCTGATGAAATGTTGAAACAGCTAAAAATTCAAGCCGAAAAAGAAAATGTATCAGAAATTGAATGTGTAAAAAGCAGATGGTTAGAAAGCAATTTTCAAGTTCAGTTCGATACCGTTTTATGCCTAAGTGGTTTGGGTGTAGTAGCAACAGATTCCGAACATAAAACTCGTCTTGGTGAATGTTTAGAAAAATTTAACTCTTTAGCTAAAAAGCGACTTATTATCTTGATTCCCCATGCTGATTCTCATCTTGATGATGAAATGAGAAGTATTTTAGGGGAATATGAAATACCTATGGAAAGATTGCGTATAGCAATGATTTATTACGCAATGATTGACCACGGAATGTTACCTTCTTTGCAAATAATCAAGCGACCTTTTAAATGGACATTTGAGAATTATGAAGAAGCTTGCGAAGTCTTGTTTAGAAAAAGCGGAATCAAAGATGTTGCAAATACAACAAAAGAACGCTTCATACAATATTTGAAAAAAATATTACAAAAAAATGAAGATGGTAGCTTTAGCCTTACATACGATACAAAGCAAGCTATTTTTACGGTTTTGAAATAGGTAGTCGGCCCACTCTCTACCGCGATGCTTTGCATTGCAGCCCCCTCAGTCGGCTTTGCCGACAGCTCCCCCGCATGCAGTGGAGCATCTTAAAGATGCTGCCCCATTTAAGAGGCTGTCTAAAAACTAAGAATTTGCAAAAATTTTAGTGCACAGGCAGTTGTCCTTACCCCCTTTTATAAAGGGGGATTAAGGGGGATTTTAAAATAATTAGACAAAACTAATTTTGGGTTAAAAACCTAGTTTTTAGACAAGCTCTTAATGGGAAGCTTGTCACGTAGTGACTGAAGGGAGTTTATTAATATTGATCTGGGTAAAAAATCATGCCTAAAAAATAAAAGCAAATTTCTGCAAAATTATAATCTTGTATTTCAGCAATAAAAAACTTATTCATTACAATAACAATAAGTAATATTGTTATTATAATGAATAATATTATTTTTTTCTTTTTTATTTTTCTCTCTTTTTTGGGCTCTTCAAAGACAGCACGCTTATCTGCGGGAAGCCTTTCTAACATTCTCTGATATTCAAGTTCTTCCTCAGATCTATTATTGTCGTAGCCTTGATAACCCATTTAAAAGATTATATTATTAATTTTTAATTGCATTAAGAGCTCGTTTTAGCAAAACGCCAGCCATTTGTTTCCGATATTCTTTGGTTGAACGAATATCAGTAATGGGTTTTGCTGTTTCGATTGCGTATTGAGCAGCTTGTTGTATTGTTTCGTCAGAAAGTGGATGTGGAGCAGCTTCCAAAAATTCTTCTGCTTTTGTTACTCTTAAAACAGTAATAGCAACAGCACCCATACCAATTCTGTAATGAGGTTTTCCATCGTTCCAATAACTAAGTCCTAAATTAATCTTAGATATAGACAAGGCTTTGCGTTCACCAAGCTTTTGGAAAGCACCCTTAGTTTTTCTCATAGGAATTGCAAATGATTCTATCATTTCACCAGGCTGAAGGACATTTCTTCCAACACCAGTAATAAATTCATTTATAGGAACAGTCCTTTTTTCTTCACCGCCAACAATATTTACTTCAGCTTCTAAAGAATAGAGAGCTGGAATTGTGTCACCAACAGGAGATGAATTACCAACATTTCCGCCTATAGTTGCAACGTTTCTTATTTGTTCTGCTGCAACAGACAAAGCTGCTTCAGCAAGAGCAGGAAAGTTTTCAACGATTACAGGATTATGAGCAATATTGTTCATAACACAGGCACTGCCTATAATGCATTTATCGCCTTCAACCTTTATTTCTTTACTAAATAAGCCATTTAAATCAACTAAGGCTTTGAGAGCTTTATAAAAACCGCCTTTAACTTTTACAATAGTATCTGTGCCGCCAACTACAGCAACATAGCCAGGATTTTTAAGTAATTCAGAAGCTTCTTTTATATTAGATGGTTTATAAAATTCAAAACTCATAAATTATTTTTCCCCTCTTTCTGCTGCTTTTGCAACAGCGGCTTCTATTTTGCGATAACCAGTACAACGACAAATATTACCAGCCAATGCATATTTTATTTCATCCATTGTAGGTTTTGGATTCTTTTTAAGTAAAGAATAAGTGCTAATTGTCATTCCAGGAATACAAAAACCACACTGAACAGCACCTTCATCAACATAGGCTTTTTGTATTCTTTGCATTAGTTCATCATCTGCTAAACCTTCAACAGTAACTATTTTATCACTTGGAGTTAAAGTAGCTGCAAGTTTTAGACAGCTATTAATTGGAAGACCATTGAACAAAATTGAACAAGCTCCACATTCACCTTTACCGCAACCTTCTTTAGTTGCAGTAAGTTTGAAATTTCTTCGAATCATTTCTAGAACAGTCATTCCTGGCAAAACTTCAGTTTTAACGTCATGACCATTCAAATTAAATTGGATAGATATCCTTTTTTCGTCAGTGTTCATTTCTTTGACTCCGTTTTTTTAGTTTGTTTTTGAGTAACAGAAAAAGCCTTAAAATCTATATTACTTTCTATAGCAGTCAAACAGGCGTCAGCACTCTTTTCTATGAGACCTACGCTATGAGTTGCGTCTGTTTGATAGGTAGCAGAACCAATAACCAATATAGGTTTGACATCATCAGCTAATTGAATCTTCTTTATAAGTTTGTTAAATTCCTTTTGGAGACGTCTAGCAATTCCTTCTGCTTCTTCCACACCACTTTCTGTAAGAAGAGCATAATAAGAACCAGCTTCCTTTCCATAGAACATTAAGTCGAATCTTCTAAGAGACTGTTTCATTGCAGAAGCAATATTCTTGCTGATAAGAGGTTTTTGACTATCTTGAAGTTTATCAAAATCAGTTATTTTGATAGTAAGTAAGCTCATTTCCTGTTCGTAGCGTTCAGAGCGTTCAAGTTCATTATCTACTAATTCTTCATAATTCTTATAGAGAATTAAACCAGTAGTTTTATCTTTATAGCCGCCAACTTGATTATGAGCATTTTCAACCATAGAAATAAGAGATTCTAAGAAGAAACCAGCATTATTCAGTGAAATCTTTGGTAAATATGGAGCTTTACTATTAAAGAATAGACATAAACCAAGTCTAGCATTACTTAAATTCAATGGAACCAAAGCTAATTTAAGTCTTGTAAGTTTAGATTTAAACTTCACTGGTTTGTATTCTGTTACTTTATTTGATATTTCTTCACTACCAAGTTGTCCACTATGCTTAATAGAAAGAATTCCTTCATTAACAATAAAACGAGTTCCAGCTAATAATTGAGGTTGTTCACCAGTAGAAACCAAAGTTTTAGACTGGGCATTTTCTAAAATCACTATTTCAATATATTCAGAGCCGCTAATTTCTTTAAGTTTATCTACAGAATCTTTAAGTAATTTATCATCAACAGTTGTTGTTGAATTAATAAAAGCTCTAAGAGGCTTCAAACTTTTAAGTTTTTTATGCTTTCGAGAAGATTCCTCTTTAGATGATGGATAACTAGCTAAAATAAAATCTTTAAATAAAAGTAATGTATTAAAGATTATTATAAAAATGATTATATATCTAATTTCAATTTTTGTTTCAAAAGCAGATATTCCGTCTTTCCAAATACCAATAAGAAGAGCTACTATTAATACAAGATTGACAAATAGATACCAGTTGCCTTTTTTGTCATTTGTAACAATTTTATCTTTCTTGTCTTTCAAAGTTAATTCCTATCCTTTTATGATAAAAAAATCTAAGAATATTTTAAAAGATATTATACAAAAAAGCAATCAAAAGCGTGTAATCTATTTTGCTTTTGGTTAAAGTAAAAATATTCTTGTTAGTCTTTAAAATCTTTGTTAGTAATATATTATAATCTTTGATTTTTCTACTTTTTATGAATACAGGGGTTAAAAAATGTCTTTTTCTAGTTTTTTAAAAAAAACTGCTACAACAGCAATGGCTTTTCTATGTTTGTCTAATAATCTTGAAGCAGCAAATAACACTTTGAAAATACACTACACCAGACCAGATAAAGTATATAATAATCTTGGAATATGGTTTTGGGACCACGTTAAAGCTCCGTCAAAAGATTGGCCAACTGGCGCAACAAAACCTGCAGGGAAAGACAATTTTGGAGTCTATTTCGAAATAGATTTAAATGCAAATCCATCTAAAGTCAGTTTTCTTATTCTAGATATGAAAGAAGGGAAAAGATTAGACGGCAATAGAACAATTTATCTTACAGACAAAAGAGAAGTCTGGGTTGTATCTAACGACACAAATGTTTACGAAACTCCTGATTTAAAGTTAAAAGCAACTTTAAGACAAGCGGTAATTATTGATTCTAATCTTATTAAGACAACTTTCAATATAATGGAAGGAATAGATGCAGAAAAACTAGCCAGCCAAATCAAAGTCACTGGAGCAAAAGATAACCCCTTAAAAATATCTTCAGTAACTGTAACTGACCAGAATTATGCTATTATAAAGACAGAATCTGCTTTAAACGAAAATCTACCCATAAAAGTTACCTTTGATAACAGAAAAGTTAATGCTACACTTGATTGGAAATTCGTAGATAAACTTTATGCTTACGACGGAGATGATCTTGGCTGTAATATTGTAAATAATGAAGCAATAATTAAGCTTTGGGCACCATTGGCAGAAAATGTAAACATTTTGCTTTTTGATAAAGATAATCAAACCAAACAAATTTTAAAGAAGCCTATGGAAAAATGCGAACCAGGTGTCTGGTCTGTAAAACTCTCAGCCAAAGATTTAGAACCAACTAAATATTTCACAAACTCTTTGAGAGGTTTTTATTATCAGTTTGAAATTAAAAATCTTGGCAAAGACCCAATTAAAGCTCTTGATCCTTATGCTCGTTCAATGGCTCCAGTTACAGTTAATCCAGACGCATCAGACTGTGGAAGCAGTGGTGATTGGATAGGTAAAGCAGCAATTGTTGATTTAAAAGAAATAAAGCCACAAACAACAGAAATTAAAATAGACAATTATAATAAACGTGAAGATGCTATTATTTATGAAGTCCATGTTAGAGACTTTACATCTGACCCAACAATAGACGGAACAAGAAATGGCAGATTCGGAAGCTTTAAAGCATTCATTAGTCGTTTGCCTTATTTAAAAAGTCTTGGAGTAACCCATATTCAGCTATTACCAATTATGGCCTGGTATTATGGTGATGAAACTAAGATGGGTGAACCTGAATACACCTATAAAGCAAGACATTGTAACTACAACTGGGGTTACGACCCACATAACTATTTTTCAATAGACGGAGCCTATTCTGAATTTCCAGGAGAAGCAGAAAGAAGAATTAGTGAGCTTCGCGAATTAATAAATGCCATTCACGAAGCAGGAATGGGTGTTATTCTTGATGTAGTTTACACACATATGGCAAATGCTACTTTCTTGAATGATATAGTTCCTGATTACTACTTCTTTAAAGATTCAAATGGAAACTTTGTTGGTGATTTCGGGAACAATCTAGCAACAACTAGAAAAATGGCTTCTAAGCTTATGATTGATTCTGTCAAATACTGGTTTAAGGAATATGGAATTGATGGTATGCGTTGGGATATGATGGGAGATGCTACCGCAGATTCTGTTCAAGCAGCTTTTGACGAAGCAAAGAAAATCAATCCAAATGTTATTTTCATTGGAGAAGGCTGGAGAACATTTAAGGGAGACCAAGAAGACCCAGCTCTAGCAGGAAAAGGAGCTGATCAAGGCTGGCTACACAAAACAAAAGATGTCGGTTCTTTCAGTGATGAAATGAGAAATGAAATGAAGTCTGGCTTCATGAGTGAAGGAGAACCTAGATTTATCAGTGGTGGTGCAAGAAATATTGCTCAGATTTTCTCAAATATAAAAGGACAACCAACTAATTTCAAGACCTCTACCCCAGGGTCTGTAGTTCAGTATATCGAAGCCCACGACAACCTGACAGCATTCGATGTTGTAGCAAAAGCTACAAAACTAGACCCAGAAATTCCTGAAAACTATGCCGAATTACACAAGAGAATGAGATTGGGTATGGCTTTTGTTCTAACTTCACAAGGAACAGCCTTTATTCACGCTGGGCAAGAATATGGTCGAACAAAACAATGGCTTGCAGATTCTATTCCAGAACAAAAATATTTCAGACTAGAAGATAAAGATGGTAAAGAATTTAAACATCCTTACTTTATTCATGATTCTTATGATTCTTCAGATGCTATAAATAAATTCGACTGGACAAAAGCAACCAATAGCGAAACATCACCAATTAGCTGTGAAACAGTAGAATATACAAAAGGCTTGATTGCCTTACGAAAATCTACAGATGCTTTTAGGCTCGGCACAATAGAATCAGTAGAAGCAAATGTTAAATTACTTTCTATTCCAGAAATAAAGGAAACAGATCTTGCAATAGCCTACTCTTGTCATTCGGTCGAAAACAAAGATACTTATTATGTTTTCGCAAACTGCGACAATACAAAACGAAGTTTTACTCTATCTGAAGATTTGACTAATGGCGAAGTAATTGTAGATGCTAAAAAGGCAGGCACAACAAAAATCAACAAACCTATAGGCATTAATATTACTTCAAATAAAATTGAACTAGAACCCTTAACTATTGCAATTATTCGATTGAATCACTAATAAATAAAAAAGGGGGGTAGATATAAATCTACCCCCCCTTTTTTATTTATACCGCAACTAGGCGAGCACAGAAAATAGTTAAAGCTACTAAAGCCAACATAATACCTATAGTCCAAAAGCGAATAACCACTTTTTCTTCTGGCCAACCGCAGAGTTCGAAGTGATGATGAATTGGACTCATCTTAAATATTCGCTTTCCATGAGTAAGCTTAAAATAGCTAACCTGCAATATAACAGATAAAGCCTCACATACAAAAATTCCACCAGCAATAGCCAAATAGAATTCTGTTTTTGTTGCTAATGCTACTGCTCCTATTGCACCACCTAATGCTAAAGAACCCGTATCACCCATAAAAACAGAAGCCGGGTGTGAATTATGCCACAAGAATCCCAGACATCCCCCCATCATCGAGGCACAAATAATAGTCAGTTCGCCAGCGCCAGGAATATAAACAACTCCTAGATGGTTAGCATAAATAAGGTTTCCACAAAAATAAGTGATAAGTAAAAATGGATTAATAGCAACTGCAACAGTACCTGCAGCTAATCCATCAAGGCCATCAGTCAGATTTACTGCGTTAGTGCAGCCAACTATAACAAAAAGAGCAATAGGTATATATAACCAGCCAAGATCAAGAAAACCCATAACAGGCAATTGAACAGCAGAAGAAGGTACTACCTGACCTGTTGCAGGCATATCAAATTTTAAGTCTGGATACATTTTTATAAAGAAAGCTGCTGCTAAACCTATCAAAATTTGGAAAACCAGTTTTTGTCTAGCAGTCAAACCTAATGAACGAGCATTAACTACTTTTGTTATATCATCAAAGAAACCAATTAATCCCATACCTACTGTAACAGCTACAGCAAACCAAATAAAAGGATTAAGTTTAGCCCATAAAAGCGTAGTTACCAATAATGGGATTAATATAATAACTCCTCCCATAGTTGGAACACCTGCTTTTTTTAAGTGTTCTTTTACCCCCTCTTCACGTATTGTCTGACCTATCTGTCGTTTTTTTAGATTTGAAATAACTCTAGGGGCAATTATCATTGCCAATAAAAATGAAGTAACGATAGAAAAAATAATTCTAATCGATAAAGGCTCAAAAATTGAACTAAACAAGACGAAACCTCCGTTACAGTTTAAAGGTTCACTGTAACGAAGGCTTCGCTTAATTTCGCTTAAGAATTAATGCAAATCCATCTTTAAGTCAGGCCATAAGGCATGAACTATTTTTTCAAAATGCAAGCCACGACTAGCCTTAAAGAGCACAGTGACACCTTTTTTCATCTGTCCTTTTAATAAATCGGCTGTATCCTCACAAGAATTAACTAATATTACAGAATTTGGATTCATTCCATTATCAATGGCTGCATCGACTGTATTTTTAACCGCTTCACCAACACAAACAAGTAAATCTAATCCACTTACTGCTGCTTGCTGACCTAATTTTCGATGTAGTTCATCAGACATACTGCCTAATTCCCTCATATCACCTAAAACAGCAATTTTGTGTCCATTGCAAATAGACAAATATCTTAAAGCTTCTTGCATAGAAGCAGGATTAGCATTATAGCAATCTAAAAGTATTTCTACTCCATCTTTGTTAACCCGTTCCATTCTAGCACCAACAGGGACAAAAGATTTTAATCTTGCAATGGATTTATCTAAGTCACAACCAATTTTATGACAGAGAGTAAGAGCCGCAGCAGCATTAAAAGCATTATGATGACCTGCTAAGTTTAATTCTACTTTTTTATTTCCAACAGGAGTTTCTAATATGAAATCTATAGATTCTGTTTTCATATTTAAATTTGTTATTCTGTAATCATTGCCTTCTTTTTCACCAAAAGTTGAAAAATTAGTATTAGAAGCAACTTTTTTTAACAAATCAATATATTCGCTATCTCCTGGCAAAACGGCTGGACTACCTGGTTTAAGCTGTTCTAATATTTCTGATTTTGCTTTGGCAATGTTTTCTAAGCTACCAAGAATACCTATATGAGCGGGACCGACATTGCTTATAACAGCCGCATCAGGAGAAGCTATATCAACTAATGCTCTAATTTCACCCGGATGATTCATACCCATTTCAAGTACAGAATATTTGCTATCAAAATCTATACCCAAAATAGTTAATGGTAAACCTATGTGGTTATTAAGATTACCCGTAGTTGTGCTACATTTATCGAAACCTGAAAGAATATGAGTAATCATAGATCTTGTAGTAGTTTTTCCATTACTTCCTGTAACAGCTACAAAATATGATTTCAAATCTTTTCTTTTTGCTTTTGCAAGTAATTGAAGAGCTACTAAAGTATCAGAAACCTTTATAACTGCAGTATCACCAGTTTCACCAATATTATCAGACGAAACCAACAATGCGGCTGCACCATTTTGAACAACAGATGGAATGAATTTATGAGCATCATGGTTTTCTCCAATTAATGCAACAAATAAATCACCCTTCTCTACTTTGCGACTATCTATGCATACTTTTTTTATGGGAATATCATTATTTTTAATTAGTTCGCCATTGCATAATTCTGCTATTTGTTTTGCTGTGTAATTTAGATTATTCATTGATTTTCCTTTTATTTAAAGAAAGATTTTGCAACTTCTCTATCATCAAAAGCTATTGTTTTATCGGCAAAATACTGCCCTGTTTCATGTCCTTTTCCGGCTATTAAAACAGTATCACCCTGTTCAGCAAGGCTTAGAGCCTTAAAAATAGCTTCTTTTCTGTCTACAATCTGATAAACTCTCTTATTTTCTGGAATAGTAGTTGAGTTTATTCCATCCATTATTTCATCTACAATCTTCTGAGGTTCTTCTTTTCTTGGATTATCTGAGGTTACAACAACAATGTCAGATATTTCTATAGCTGTTTTTCCCATTACAGGACGTTTTTCGTGAGATCTGTTTCCGCCACAGCCGAAAACACAAATCAGCTTTTTCTCTGTAACTGGTTTCAAAGCAGAAAGCACGTTCTTTAAAGCATCTGGGCTATGAGCATAGTCAACTATAACGTTAATCCCTTTGTTGTTAGCAACAGATTCTAGTCTGCCCGGCACTGATTTTAAATTTGCAAGACCTTCACAAATATCATCTATTTCAACACCCAAAGCACTGCACAATCCTGCCGCCATTAGAGCGTTAAACAGATTATATTCCCCACCTAAGTTAATTTTGCATTCTTTTTCTTTTCCATTACAATGAAGAATAAAACTACTTTCTGTCCCTTTTATAACTGGATTTATGGCAAATACATCTGCTTCAGTATTTTTAACAGATACCGTTGAAACATTTAATCTTGCTTTAATACAGTCTTTTAATAATTTTTGCCCATATTCATTATCAATATTAATAACATTCTTTTTTGTTTTAAATGGAAGATCTAAAAATAATCGTTTTTTAGCATTATAGTAGTCATCCATATCATGATGAAATTCGGTATGTTCCATACTTAAATTTGTAAAACCAGCAACAGAAAAACTTACGTTTTCTACACGCCATAGTTTCAGCGAATGAGAACTAACTTCCATCACTCCATATTTAATACCATTTTTTAAAGCTTCTGCCATAAGGGATTGAACAACTTGCGATTCGGGAGTGGTATTCTTAGCTGGAATTACATCATATTCCATATCATATTCTATTGTTCCCATTCTAAAAGCTTTACCATAAGCTTTTCTTAATATGCTTTGAACCATATAAGAAATTGTTGTTTTACCTTTTGTTCCTGTAATACCTATTAATTTAATTTTTTCAGATGGTTTTTTATAAAACTTAGCAGAAACTTCAGACAAAGCCTCTCTAGCATTTTGAACTTTTACAACAGGAATCTCAACATTCTTTCTGTTTCCTTCTATTAATGTAGCAACTGCACCATGCTGAATAGCATCAAATATAAAAGTGCAACCATCTATATTATTACCTGAAAGAGCTACGAATAAATCGCCTTTCTTGACCTTTCTTGAATCAAAAGAAATACCTGTGATTTCGGTATCTAAATCACCAACAGTTTCAATTACTTTTGAAGGCAATATATCTTTTAATAATGTCATTTATCACTCCATATACATATCCCGAGATAAACCCCTGAAGTTATAGGTGTTTAAAACACCATTTACACATAATATAAAAAGTATTGGTTACCAAATTCCTTCGCTACTTGTAAAGACCAGCCTTTTTATACTTTAATCATTCACTTATATTAGAAGATAGTTTAATTCTCAGTATTTTTGAGGCGGGGAAAGGTCGACCAGCTGGTGGCAGCTGTTTCACCACTATTCCATCACCATCATAAATAGCTTTTAAACCAAGACTATTAACAGTTTGTATAGCTCCTTTCAAAGATTTCCCAATTAAATTAGGAACTAAATTTTTATTTTCACCCAATGAGTTTTGATTATCAGTTTTATTCAAGCTAGCTATATTATCATCTTTTACTTTTTCAGCATTTTCATCGTTAGTAGCTGTTAATTTCAGCAAAGAATTTATTCCATTACCAGTATTTTTGTCTGGTGGAACTTTCATATATTTTAATACTTTTTCACATATTTTTGCAAAAGAAGGTGCCGCTAATCTACTACCAAACATGGTTTTTACATCCCCTTTTGGTTCGTTTAAAGCGACAAAAACAACTATTTTTGGTTCCATTGCTGGTGCCATACCGATAAAAGAAGTAACAAGTTTTTCGTTAGAGTAACCACCTTTACCATCTGGTTTTTGAGCAGTACTAGTTTTACCACCAGAAGTATAATCTTCTAATGCAGCTCTATAACCACCACCCTCATCTACAACACCTCTTAGCATAGAACGTAATTTTATTGATAACTGAGGAGAAACAACTTTTCGAATTACATCTGGTTCAAAATTTTGAACAAAACTACCATCTGCGGAAGAAATCTTTTTTATCAATCTAGGTCTGATAAGTTTACCACCATTAGCTATAGCACTGTAAGCCTGAATTAATTGCAAACAAGTAACAGTCAATTCCTGACCAATACAAAGAGAAGAAGGTGAAAAAGCAGACCATTTAGACGGTGGATGTAAAATACCATTGCTTTCCGATAGCACTTCTATACCTGTCGGTTCACCTAAACCAAAACGCTTATACATTCGATAAATCATTTCAGGTTCTACTAGTTGAGAAAGCTGTAACATTGCTGCATTACAAGATTTAGCTACGGCTTCATTTATATCTAATAATCCATGATGACCAGTACATTTCATTTTTCTATGATATGGTCCTGTTAATTCGCCATAGCCCTTACAATAAAATCTTGTGCTAGAATTTATTTTATGGTTTTCTAAAGCAGTAGCTGCAGCAATAATTTTTATACAAGAACCTGGTTCGAACATATCTGTAGCTGGTCTGTTTTTTATATTAAAAGCATTACTTTTTGCAAAATTATTCAAATCATATGTTGGATAACAAGCCATTCCAAGAATCTCACCAGTATATGGGTCTGCAACTATAGCAGTAGTATCTAGTGGATCATATTTTTCAGCCAAATCTTTCAGTTCATTTTCTAATATATGCTGAATAAAAGTATCTATAGTTAGCGTAATATTGCTTCCCCCCATAGGTGGGGTAATAGTCTTTAAAGTTGCTGCTCCATTATTTTTGCTCAAACTGATATCTTCTTGAATTGCAACACCTGGATAGCCTTTTAAAGTCTTATCGTATAGTTTTTCTAAACCTTCAAGACCTTCCTGATCTGCTCCACAAAAGCCCAATATGTTGGCAGCCAAAGTTTTTTGAGGATAATATCTTTGATAATGGCTTTCCAAATTAATTCCAGGAATATTCATCTGTCTAATTTTATTTGCCAAGTTTAATTCTATATTCTTACAAAGTAATACATATTTACCTTTTTGACATTTTTTCAATATTTCATCTCTTGATATTGGAAGGACAGAAGAAAGTGTAACTGCTACAGCGTTTAAATCTTTTACCTCTGGGGTATATAGGTATATATGATAAGTTTCAACAGAAATGGCTAATTCCATACCATTTCTATCAGAGATAACTCCCCTTTTTACATCTAAAACCCTTTTACTAATGTGATTTTTCTTTGATAATTCAGACCATCTTTCATGTTGAAAAATTTGCAGATAACCTAATCGAACCACAAAAACGACCATTATCACGATAGCCAAGAGTATCATACAATATACTCTATAAATTTTTGGTCTTAAGGTTTTCTTACGCATTACTTGGCTACTTCCTCAAATTTTAGCAATACTTCTAAGCCTTGCAGATCTTGCTCTTGGATTTTTCTTTATTTCATCATCTTCTGCGAAAATAGCTTTGCGAGTAAGAAGCTTAATTGTCGGTTTCTTTCCACAAACACATACTGGAAATTGTGGAGGACAAACACAACCTTTAATGTTCTTTTGAATAAAATTCTTTACAATTCTATCTTCTAAAGAATGAAATGATATTATACTTAAATGTCCATTAGGATTCAAACAATCTAAGGCAATATTCAAGAATTCACTTATTTCGTCTAATTCGTGATTTACAGCAATTCTTAAAGCTTGAAAAGTTCTAGTTGCAGGATGGATATGTTTTATATTCTTGGGTTGATTTGGAACGACATCACAAACTATCTTTGCTAATTCATCCGTTGTTTCAATAGTCTTTGAAGATCTATATCTAATTATGGATTCAGCTATTTTACGCCCAAAACGTTCTTCGCCGTATTCAAATATAATTTTCTCAAGCTCAGATTGAGAAAGAGTATTAACTAAATCAGCGGCAGTTTCGCCCTCATCTGCGTTCATTCGCATATCTAAAGGACCTGATTTTGAAAAGGAAAAACCTCTATCAGGGTTGTCTAGTTGATAAGAAGACACCCCTAAATCAAGCAATATGCCATCTACTTTTTCTATTCTCAAGTTTTCAAGAACTGCAGGCAAATCAGAAGCTTTTGCTTGAAATAAAGTTAATCTTGGTTCATCAAAGTTTTCACGAGCATATTTTAATATTTCCGGGTCTCGATCAATTCCTATAGCAAGTTCTATCTTTTTATATTTTTCTAAAATAGCCCTAGTATGCCCTCCTAAGCCGAAAGTTCCATCTACAAATATTTTTCCACTTTCTGGCATTGCATATTTTACTACCTGATCGAGTAAAACTGGCTTATGTTCTGGCTTTATATTACTCATAGTATTTCTTTTTCCAATCAGATGGCAACTTTATATAAATTGGTTTACCTGGTTCCACCATTCCAAGCTCTGACTTAGCTTTTTCACTAATTACATCTATTGCCTCAAGCTTTGTTGTCTCTGATTTTATTTCCTGATTTACACTCTCAAGTTCTTCTATTTCTCTAGTAAGATTTTTAATTCGCAATTTTATTTCTACCATTTTCGTTGATTGCCAAATATAAACAGTCAGCATAGAACTAAGCAATAAAATAGCTGTCAAATATAATCTTATGATATGTTTTCGTCTTGCGATATCTTCAGTAGATAACTCTTCTCTTGGTGCAACTTTAATTTCAGCTTCTACTGGAAGCATCACAGATACTTTTCTATTCAAAACGCCACCTTCATAATTTGTACATAAAAAAGGGAAAACCCTTTTTCGGATTAACCCTCTATTTAATCAAAATTGTATAAAGAATATTTTATTCTTCGAATTTTGAATTGTTTTGTCTTTCTTCTAGAGTATCATTTTGTTTGTCAAATTCCAAGATACTTTGAACTTTTTTTTCAAGATTTATTATAGCTTGACGTTGATTAGAATCTAGACTTGAAAAAGACTGTAAAACTTTAGCTTTTGTTCTCGGATCCTTTTTAAATTCTTCTTTGATTTGGTTTACAAGTCTTTCTTCAACACAAGAAAGCAAATCTGCCCTTTCGATAACAACACGTTCAGACGAAACGCTTCTTGTCTTATTTACACGTCTAGAAGAAGCTTTTGCAAAGTTTTTAATTTCGTCTTCTGTGCTAGGTTGCATGAATTCATTAATGAACTTAATTAATTCATTTCTTTGTGACCTGCTATTAACAGACTCAATATTAAAACCAAAAAGCATAATACGATAGCCATCTACTACTCTTACAGCAGCAACTCCAGAAGAAGAAACGCCTCTAGAGAAAGAACCTGGTTTATGATTTGGACCATTCATTTCTCTTTCGTCTGCTTTATCTCTAGCACCTTCTTCATATTTAAAAATAGCTTCAGCACCAGATAATGCATCAATTTCGTCAGGCCATTTCTGATTGTTTGCACCATCGCCACCAAATATTTGGAAAGAATGACCGCTGCATACTTTTATTCCAGAAACAACATGAACATTTACGTCATCCTGAACAAATCTAGCTTTACATCTAGTCTTCAAGAAATCAGTATCTCTTAAGCAGAATGCTATATCTTGTCCATTAAGAACACATCTACCACCTGATTTCAAGAATTGGTCTATAGAATCAACTTCTTCATCATTCAAACTCTGTTCTGGAGTAGAATCTGAACAACTAATCAAAACCCAACCATCAAGATAACGTTTTAATACTTCAGGACGTATGTCTCCATCAAAGAAGCGATCCCAAACATCAAATTTTATACCTGCTTCTTTAAGCATTTGTTCAAGAATTGGAGCAGATGGAGCTTGACTATCTGTATAAACTAATAAAACATGACCTTCTGTTGAGAACTGTTCTTTAGTAACAAATGAAGTTCTAAGTTGAGATACAGGTATACCATCACCTTTTAAAGTGAAACCCATTTTTATTTCAGTGTTTACTGGTGTATTTTCATCTATATTGATTTTAAAAGCTGGAATAACTTTAGACTTGCCACCTGCAGGTAAACCAGTCAAATCTATTTCAACTTTCTTATTGTCTAAATATTTACTGTTAGAAAAACCACCTAAGGTAACAGAATCTAGACTTTTACGACCAAAGTTTCTAATAGAAACCTTTACGTCAACTTCTTCTCCGGCTGCGATACGACCGTCTTTGTTCTTATCTTCAAATATTACATCTTCTAATTTTAGATATGGAATATTTGGATTAGATACTTCAGACAAGAAACGATACCATTCTGTTTCTTTTGCCAAATCATGGATTTTGTAACGAGTTCTGAAATTCTTAAATCCCTGTCTTGTTGGAAAGAATATTGAAAGACCACGGCTTTCTTTGAATTTTTCACCATTAACAGCGAGGCGATTCACATAGCCTTCTTTCCCGTTAGCACCACATATAGTTTTTAACAAACGAGTAGCTGCACTCTTAACTGCGGATTTAGCATGAGTTTTTTGAATTAGAATAGCTAAGAAGTGACCTAAATCAACATAGTCACCATATGAATATTTAAGAGCTTCGTCTCTAGCAAATTCATATTTATCAATGTCACTCATGTTAGTAATTGCAACATTACAGAAATTGTTTAAAGCATCCTGAAAATCATCTGATTTTTTCTGGTCTATAACAGATATAGCTACCGCAGTATTCCCCTGAGCACCTATACCACCATTATAAGATTTTGCATAAGCATCAGTAATTTTTCTTGCTAATTCGATACCGTCTATTTCTGGATTAGCAGTTACAATAGCGGCTATTTTATCATATGGCCAGCCTCTTTCTGGTTCAAGATCAGGAGAACCGAGCTGACATCTTGAATATTTGCGAGTTGTCCAAGCTACTTCAGCCATTTGCATTAAACAAGCATCAAACCCCATTATTTCAAGAGGCTGACCTGTTATATTTACGATTTTAGCCAAAGTTTTACCCAAAGTTGGGATATTCATTGATGTTTTAGAAGTGTCATCATATGAAATGTTGTAACTAATCGGATTATTTGGAACAGAGCCTGATGGCAAACCTATTTCGCCGACATCGGATTCTAACATATCTGGGTTGATTTCTTTCCAGCCAGTACCATGATTCCAAAGAATTAAAGCATATTTTCTTGCTGGATAATTTTTAACTGCCCAGGAAACGAAATCAGTCAATGTTTCTGGAGCAGCCATATCAACATCACCAAGATTCTTTACTGCTGGTGAAGTCATTTTTTTGGTGCTATTATCTTTTTTAATATAAAAGCGTTTTGCCCCAGTCCATTTTAATTCTGAATCTTGAGAATAATTACCATTTCGGTCTATTTGTGCGACAAAATTTACCTCATCAGTAGAGCCATATTTTTCTAATTCATTTATATCAATGGAGGTTGCTGCTTCTAGGTTATTGTCAGCAGCCATGAACAACATAAATGTCCATTCTTTTTCTGGTTCAGCAGCATTAACTGCAGATTGGGTAAGGATTAAACTAAAAGTAAACATCGCTATAAGCGAGGTTCTTATATACTTATTAAACACGCTTATTTCCTCCAGTAGATAAGTCGCACATCATAACAATTATAAGAATCTGTACAAAATCTGTCAAGTTTAGAGATTAAAAGTATAAATAAAGGGATTTATTTGAACTTTTTTAAAAATCAAATAAACCCCTTATAAACCAACTATTATTTATATTTTATCTCAATTTAATTTTATGAATTCTAAATTTTCCGTGAACATTAGTTAAAGACCAATATTTACCTTTATAACAGGTCAATTGTTCCATTTCTGGTCTTTCTCCAGATGTACCTAACTCTTTTTTAAATGTCAAAGATCTAATATATTTGCCATCTAAGCTATAAATTAAAATATAATTTATTCTTGGATTAACACTTAAATTATTACAAACACTAAAAATATTTTTCCCATCACAAGTTATAGCTTGCCCGGTCATTTTATCATTTATCTTTAAATGTTTGACCGTAACTTTCTTTTTAAGTTTAAAATCCGAATCAAAATATCCAAGACAGGTATTACTTAATTTTACTATATATTGGTCATTTGTTTGATCATAAGAAAATGAAGCAATACACTTTTTAGTCATTTTCTTACCTTTTTTGTCTTTCAAATAAATTGTCTTTTTCCCTCCAAGGTCAGATGCGTTAAATTCATAAATACAACCCATTTCCTTAGAGCAAGAAGCACTTAAAATCTTTTTAGTTTTATTATTGTAAGTTAAAGAATTTGAATGACCAATTTTACCTACATGTTTTTCCGCAACAACCTTCTTATCTTTAATACGTATTTTTAATAGCTTAGTATGCTGCTTGGTATAATCTTTTTTCCCATTATATGTTGTAGAAGTCATTAATGCTATATACCAATATTCTCCATCAGTACAAAAGCCCTGAACGTTTTTATAATCTATTCCCTTTTCATCCCAGGTTTTCCCGATATTTCTTGTTAATTTCTTTGAAACTTTAACATCTTTACCTTTTAATAAGGTATTTAATTTTTTATCTACTTTTAATTCTAATTCTTTTTTATTTTTATTATCCTTTTTCTTTTTAGT
>CAMJNS010000026.1 GCA_946407375.1 uncultured bacterium | reverse complement strand
TCTTTAAAGGAAATAAATAAAGCTATTCTATGCATATTTAATGACGAAAAGATAGTAAACAGAAACCTACTTATACGCAGAGTCGGACTATGTGCCAACAAAGTATCAAAAGATAAGGGTTGTTACCAACTAGAACTTTTTAGAGATTATGAGAAAGAAGCAAGAGAGAACAACTTACAGCAAACTCTGTTGCAGATTAAATCAAGATATGGAAACAACGCCATTCTTAAAGGGATGAACTTTCTTGAAGCTAGCAGAACAATAGAACGAAACTCTCAGATTGGAGGACACAGAGCGTAGGCATAAATTAGGAGTTAGGAACGAGGAATTAAATCATGAAAAACTATTTATATATGATGACAAAAGAGCGCCCTGTGCATAATGGTGATTACTTCTCCTTCAAACATCCACCTATGGACAGAAAACAACGTGCTAAGCTTTTTATGGCTTTTGACGCACTAAATGGTTTCAGTGAAGAAATTAACAAAACAAAAAATAAAACATACACCTCAATATAATAAAAAGGCAAAGTAAAAATATATATTGCTTTTTTTTTATGTTAGTGGTAGTATAACCACATCATCAAGCGATGATCCTGAATAGCTCAGTCGGTAGAGCAACTGGCTGTTAACCAGTGGGTCGGGGGTTCGAGTCCCTCTTCAGGAGCTTAAAAACCTGCTAATCAACGATTAACAGGTTTTTTTATGTTAAAACAAGAATCTATTGTATAAAATAAACAAAAATATATATTGCATTTTTTATCTGTTAGTGGTATTATAACCACATCATCAAGCGATGATCCTGAATAGCTCAGTCGGTAGAGCAACTGGCTGTTAACCAGTGGGTCGGGGGTTCGAGTCCCTCTTCAGGAGCTTAAAAAACCTGCTAATCAACGATTAACAGGTTTTTTCTTTTTCGAAAAACTTTTTATCAAGAATTTAAAGGATGCAAAGTTACTGGGAAGAAAAGAACTTTTAAAGGATATAAAATTCCTGCATTTTTAAAGAAATGCTTTAATCTATTAGAAAATTTATTTTTTTCAATTTGTTCTTTTCTATAATGTTCTTTTTTGGCATCTTCAATTTTATTTACATAAGGGCTAATTAATTCATCATATTTCCTTTTTTCTTCAGGTTCAAAATACTTTTTAATAGTCAATTCTGGTGGGTAAGGTGAACCATGGGTAACACAATAAACAGTACCTTCATCAGTCAAATCACCTAAACTAATGTAATCACATATCTGCCCATCAGGTAAAGTCAGAGATTCTTTCAAATAACCTTTTGAAAATAATATTGGTAAATCCAAGTCTGTCATCATAGTTGAATAATCCATATTGTACATTTCTACTGCACCTATAATTTTACGTATATTTGAAAAACACTCTCTTCTACCTTTAATATAATTAGGATCTTTCCTTATACAGATGACTCCAAAATTACTCCAAACCATAAAGACATTACCTAAAATGTACATACCAATTAGAATTAAAATGCTATTTCTAGTCTTCAATTTAAAGAAATTAAAGAATATAAAGAAAGAAATGATTAATAAAAAAATAACCAGTTCTATTCCAACGATAACAAACATAGAACAAAACTCCGAGATAAAAAAATCAAGAATTAATAAATAAAATAATAATAAATTATTCTTTATACATCTAGCATTATTTTAAAAAAAGGTTATAATTAAAGAACTATGAAATTAAATACAATAAAAAAATGCGTTTTGATGTTAGGGTTATCAGTAGCTCTTTCAGCAGGAACAACATTCGCAGCACAGGAAGGAAATGATTCAGAAAGTGCACGGCAAAAATTGCTGGATGATGCTATAACTTTACTTGAAAAAGTAGAGCTTAATGCTCCAAAATCTCAAGTAGAAATTACACGTATTCGTGAAAAATTAGTCAAACTCAAAAATATGAGTGCTGACGATTCTTCAGACGAAAACACACCAGAATTGATGTTTTCACATCAAGGTGGGAACGCTACTTCTGTAAGTAGAGCAAACAAGTCAAAAAGAGTTGCATTTTACAATTCATGCAAAGGTTTGAGAAATAAAGACCTTTTGCAACAGCTTCGTAATGAAGTTTCGAAGCACAAATCTTATGACTACACTACAGCTCGTGAACTTGTAATACTTGGTGTAGACAATCACGGCGGTGATGTAGAATGTGTTTATACTGGAAAAGTATGGCACGTTGGAACCGAAAAAATGCCTCCTGCAGAAATGGTAAACATTGAACATACTTGGCCACAATCAAAGGGAGCAAAAGGTGTAGCTAAAACTGATTTACACCATTTGTATCCAACTGATTCAAAAGCCAATTCTATTAGAGGGAATCATCCATTTGGTTTAATCTCTGATCCAAATCCAAAATTCAATGTTGGTGGCAGCAAAGGCGATGGTAATGTATTTGAAGTTAGAAGACAGCATAGAGGCAATGTAGCTCGTTCTATGTTCTATTTTGCTACTGTCTATAACCAGAAAATAGACGAAGCTCAAGAAAAAGTTTTAAGAAAGTGGCATAAAGAAGACCCCGTTGATGCTAATGAAATAGCAAGAAACGATAAAGTCGAAGCGCTTCAAAATAATCGTAATCCTTATATAGATCATCCAGAATATGTTGATATGATTGATGACTTTTAAGCTAAAAGTTGCTTGAATGCTAAGAAATCCCCAATTATAAAAATTGGGGATTTTTTTTCCTTGCAAAAAGCTTTAGTTCTTATATATTTAGATAAACACGGAGGTTTCGTGGGCCATTTTTACACAAAGCATTTTACGGTATTAATGCTTGTTTCAAACAATAGGATTTGTAGAATTTTTAAAAGGTGAGTAGCAAGTGAGTAGCATTTATTTGATAAACTTCCATGTTTATATTATAATATTAATGAAGTCATTTCTCTCCTTCTTATTAGAATCACAAGAAAAAATCCCTAGTGTTTCTGCTAGGGATTTTTCTTATTCAAAATACAAATCCGCAGTCGCCACACTTTCTGACGATTCTGCCGTCAACAATATATGACCAGATATGACCACCACAACTACAGTGGTCGTTATCTATTATAGACCTGGCGACAGAATCTGAAAGTCTTATAGAAATAGATTTATTAACTTGAACTGGTGCTGTTTTCTTGCTTGTCTTTTTTGCTGCCATATAAATAGTTAAGATGAAGTATAAGCCAATCCTTTATCCACTGGTCCTTATTATTTGTCTTTTTGATTTTCATTCTTTTTACTACCATAAAGAAATTCATAAAGAGCCTTAAGCCCATCTATTACCCATTGATCCACGTTATTTACTCCAGAAAAACTGATAAATAAATTCGTTCCAATATTTTGCTAGGGCCTCAATCATTCTGCTTACCCTCTTTTTTGTCTATTCTTTCGATAAAAGCTGAGTCTAAAGGCACGTAGATGTTTTTCTTTTTTGGATCAGTAGGAGTCCAGCATCCCCACCTGACTCTTTCAGGTCTCATATCTAAATGCAGTCCGGGGTTATTCCAGTTAGGGTATACCCCGATTCCGCCAAACAAACCACTTTCGCTAGCAAGTATATAGGCGCACAATAAACTTATCCCTTTAACATGAACGTCTACAGCTTCGCCTTTGCCGTGGTATCGTGGATCACCTTCACGGTAGGAAGAATGAATTATTATCGGTTTCCCTATCATCCTTCTGAACTGGTCTAGCCTGTTTATAAAATGATATTCCATTTTATTGGGTTCATTAAATTCTCCTGGCTTAAAAAATTCTATCTCTTTCCAGTCGCTATCCTGCATTGTAGTCATTAGCATACCTCTTTTCTTTTAGTGCATTGATGAATAGATAACTGCGCCAAACTGCAAAACTGCTGTGATAAGTACACCTAAGAAACTAATAATTGCTACAATCACGCTTTGCTTTTTTATATGGGTCTGCACTTCTACCATCTCCTTTTCAAGTCTTTCAAGCCTATGCTCATGGTCTGTATGATATTTGCAATCGCTTACGGGCATAATATCACCCCCTGTATCTAGGAGGCCGGATGAGATAAAGAACAAAACTAAGAATTATCCAGAAAGCATACTCTAAGATTCTCATTTAAAACCTCCATTCTATTCCGGTTTTCCATCTGTCCGGGGTTTTGAATCCCCAGACAAATGTATCTCTTCCAATCTGCTTCACTTTGAAGCTTATTCTATTGCTACTGAATCTGCTGTTATCTGTTCCGATACAGACTTTTTTTTATTAGCTTCATACCACGCAAAGAGTTCAGCCAAAGCCTGACCTTTATTTATACTCCAGTTGTCAGAGAATTTCTGTAAGACATTGGCATACTCTATTGACTTCATAGCGGATGTCATCTTTTTATGTTTAGCTAAATATTCCACGCCGTCAAAGACTATTGAACAGGCAGCGTTGGAGTAAGGTTTTATTTTATCCCATACGTCCTGTTTAGGGTTAGCTGCCAAATGATTAACCAGCTTATTAATAAGGAATGTAGCACATAAAACAATAGTAATAATAAGAGTTTGGTTATTACTTATAAAATCTAGAACTTCTTTCATTGATTACCTCCTTAGTTAGACTGTGGCAAATAAGTTAGTCTGCCTGAGCCATAAGCAAATTTCTGACTGCTACCCTGAGTAGAATTACCATACATCATATAAGAAAGCCAGTGGGGAGCGTCACAGTATTTGTCACCTACCCCCATTGGTCTACCGCCCATTTTAGCAGGTAGAATTTCATCGGAAAGCTGATACCGTGCTAATGCACCAGAGATTTCACCGCCGCCTATGTGTTTGTCAAAATCATTTGTTGATACAGCCCCACCTCTTTGATAAAAGTCTTTGCAGAAAAGAATATTATTAAAGAAAGTTAATCTATGAGGAGCCTGAGAAGCAGAGACGTATGCGTAAGTTTCAATGTCTGACATTAGATTCCAGCTACTTAAATCAGTAAAATCAAAGGGTTCTTTTACTCTGTAATAAGCAAGAAATTGATTAAGCCCTCCCGTAGAATCCGGATTTGGATGTTTCAGAGAACCTAACCCGTTAACCCAGGTTTCTGCCTGTGCTGTGTCGTAGCTTCTCCAGTAGCTTTCGAGCCATAAAGCTTTAACTTTTTGGTCGTAAAAAGCATAAGGAAAACCACCATCTGCATTTCTCGTTCCTGTCACCTGATAGACACTCATATCCTGTCTGTAATTAAAGTAAGTGCTACCAGAACCAATTTCCTGAGCAACGAACATCGGATTGGTATCTTTATACAGCAGCATCATTACAAGACCAATATTATTTTCTAAGGCCAGATTTGAAATATTCCAGCCATTACCGTTTGCTTTTGCAGCTGTAACTATGTCGCTATAATGTTTCAGGTGATTGCCACCAGCAGAACTACTAAGAGTTATTCCCGACAGGCTTCTTAATTTGCTATTACTGTCCACATAACAGGAATACAAAGCATAATAAGCATAATCCTGTTCAACTCCATTTGCGTCAACAAATCCCCAACAAGTATAGTTGTTGTTAGGTTTTGTATCAGAAATTCTTATTGTATGAACATTATGGGTTGCTCCCCCTATACCTTCTGACTCTGTAGTGCAGTAGAGATAGAATTTCTTTATTTTAAGCATTGCATTACCATCGTAGTTCACATTGCCTACGTCTGAGGGAGTAACACCATCTGCTTTATAATTCTGATTTGTTCTGCTCAATTCATAATCTACTGTTCCATCGCTCTTAAGCATTACAGGTGTGAAGTGGTCATTAATCCAGTCCTCCCAATCACCCATACTGGCTACGCCATTGGAATAAGTAATCGGCTGATAACTGGCTATATTACCCTCATAAGTTATAGGGTATCTTGATGGGTTAAGCGAATCATCTATTTCGCTTAATTTGAACACAATGCTGAGCTGTTCTATCCTACCATTAACGGTAAGATTATAATCAGGCATAGTTGATGGATTATCCCAGCCAGAAAATTCAAATCCTGATGGCGTTGCAGGTGTAGAAGAAGCTACAATTATCGACCCATATGCGATGTTATTGTCTACACTTGTGTAAGTAGCAACGGGATTCTTAGAATAATCTGTGATTTGCCAGGTAATACTGTGTGTATGTGCTGTCCATACAGCGTAAACAGTAGTATCTGCTGTCATTGTAACAGATGTGACAGTATCGCCGTTGCTATCTTCCCAATGACTAAAATCGTAACCTTCACTACGTGTAGGCACAAAAACAGACAAATTAACAACAGTATTCTCATTTAGCTCGATAGGAGAAAAAAGAGAAGTTGTTTCGTTGTCGTCTTTAAAGCTTATGGTGTAATGAGTCATATTCGGATCTAAAGGTTCAGGTATCCAACCTCCACCACCAGAGCCATTACTACCAAAGCCTATGCCCTCCTGGATAAACTCTCCTCCGTTACCTTCCCAAATCTGAGCATAGGAGATAAAAGGAAGCAGAATCAAAAGCAAAAGAAAAACAAATAGCTTCTTCATTATTTCCACCCCTCTGTCTGCTGAATATCGAGATTACTTTCATTGGTATGATAAATTGTAATATTCTGGTTAGAGGTGGGCACGTTTATCAATATTCTGCCTTTGGTGGGGCGACCGTTTGAATCAGTAACCCCATTACCGAAACCAATATAGAATACCGCCGTTTCATCTAATGCACGCAACTCTATGAATGCTCTGCTAGAGCCTACCGAACCCACAATAGGAGTCAATACCGTAGGAGTCTCGGGTGCGATACTCAATCTCTGACTTCTGTATCCTGTGATAGAATCTCCCAATAAACCTGCTATATTGCTACTTATACTTGCAACCTGTGTCTTAATATCGTGTGTGAGCTCAGATTGCGTATAGTCGTTAGTTCCATCGTTATATTTCAAATAGCTTTCTATATTACTGGTATCTGTTCCTATGCCGTTGATTAAATCAGTTACTGTAGTTGTAGCTATCTGCCCGTCACCTACACGCAAATAAGATTCAATGGCTGAGGTATCTACCGATATGGATCCAACATTAGTGCTCTGGTTTGCTATAGCTGCGGTAATACTTGCGCCCTGTGCATTTACAGCATCAACAATCCTGTCTTCGCCTGACTTGTTTGGTGTTCCGCTTGTCTGTGCATTAAGCCCACCACTGCCCCAGATATATGAAGGAGGTTCGTCATCATAAGTAGGGCTTGCTGCCTGAACTACTGTTAAGCCTATACAAATGGCAAAAAGGGTAAAAAGATAAATAAATTTTTTCATGAAAAAACTCCTTAAAAGAAAATAGCTATTTCAATTAAGGAGTTTTCATGTGCAACAAATTTATTCCATTTCTTTTAACAGTCTTTCAAGTTGCCCTGCGACACCTCTTCTAGGATTGTGTTTCTTGTTGTTCTGCATAAGTTTATCATAGAGATCCTGGTATTCTTCTTCGCGGTTCTTATAAATACTCTTTCTAATATCGTTATTGATATAGTTCAAATCATCATTTAGCAATGGTCTTTCAGCTTTTTTACGTCTGGTAGTCCTTCTTCTTTTTGTGGGCTTGCCTTCGTTATACTGTTTTCTCTTTTCTGCTGCCAGTTCTTTCTTTCCCCTGGCAACTTCTTCAAGGTCGGTCCAGTGTCCTTTATTGTGCAGCTTTGTTGCTGTATCGACTACTTTTCTTTCACGATCCGCTATGTTGCTGTAGTGTTTTTCAGCTTCATCTACACTTGAGAAGTCACCACCAAAATCCTGCTTGAGAAATTCCTGTTCTGATTTGGCTGCATATTTTCCAGAACGGTAATTTCTAAGCTTTTCTATTTTCTTAGAGTCGTTGGCTATTCTTGAGGCTTCGGCTCTTGTGGTTTCTTCGATAGTATCAAAAGGAATTTCACGGATATTGATACCGAACATTTTCATTGTTTCGATAGCCGGATCCGAAAGTCTTAGGTGACCTTCCTTGTCAAACTGAACTTCACCTGCTGGAATACCGAAAAGTTTTTCTATAAATGCCTGGATAAAAGTCTGTTTTCTTCTATCTGCTGTGCCTACCTGCATATAGGCTCTGACAAGTTTATTAATGTCTTCAGTAAATCTTGTTGTTAATTCTGGGAAAATCAGACCTGCAAGCATCTTGCCTGTCTGTGTAGTGAATGGAACTTTCCTATCATATTCACTATAGAGACCACTAAGATTAGCTATATACTTCATTACAGGATGAATAGTTAGAAATTCGCTTGAAAAGTCTATAATATCAGATTTGCCTTTCAAATAGTCGTCCATTATGTAGGCTGTTTCAAGCTGACCTAAACCTTTGGTGCTCATCCATCTTTCACCTTTATCTGAATCGCCAACATAGAATCTGCCATGTGTTCTTGCAGAAGGTGGAACTCCAGGCATATCCTGTATTTCTTCTGCTGTAGGTGGTGGCAGTATTCCGCCTAGACCTGCTGCGATTAAAGCTTTAAGCATAAGCCAGAAGAATGGTCTTGAAATTTCAGATATTTCGGATCTTAAATTACTATCAGAATCCACATTACCAAAAGCTCTTTTAGCTAATGGAATAGCACCTTTAGTAACTGGATCTGTAATCATCTGCTTTATCATTCTGGTTGCATATCCCATAAATGGAACTGTAGCACGAGAAATCATACCAAGTGCTTGAGATTTTGAATCTGGTTTTTTACCTCTCAGCCAGCCTAGAATTTCTGGAAGATCACCAGTATCAAAAGCATAATCGTTTACTAAGTCGTAAATGAATCTTTCTCTTTCCTGACCTGTAAGTCCTCGCTTATCCGCAAGTTCTTCACCAACGGTTGTAAAGATTCTCTTCAAAGGTATATCGGCTCCACCAGCAAAGTTTATTTCCTTATACATTGCTTCAAGAGTTCTACCTACTGGTATAGCCCTCTGAAAATAATTAAACAGAGAATCTATAAAACCGAATGTTGGGCTTTGCCCTTCCTGTGTCTGATAGATTACGCTTTCAGAATATTCACCCATGCTTTCAGGTGAATGACTCTGCCAGTATTCCGGACTTACAGAATTTTTTACACCGTGCCATATTGCTTTAGCTGCATCGTTTATTTCTGTAGGGTGCTTCATGGACCAGTCACGTAAAAACTCTAACAGATGGAAAGGTCCAGCCATAATGTCACGCATGGCTTTTCCTGGATGCCACAACATAGCTTCATTGATTCTGCCGTTAAGGTTATTCATTTTCTGTATGAACTCCTTGAACTGCTTCATAGAGTCAAGGCTTCTGTTGTCTCTAACCATCTGGTAAGCTTCGAAAGTTTCATCAGGCAGATAGATTACCTTGCCTCTAAATTTTCCGAAGTTGGCTATTACCTTGTGGCGGTGTTCGTAACCTTCCGGCATACCAGGACCTTTGCCCTGCTTCTGTAATTTTTCCAGATTTTTGGCTTCTTCAAGAGTTATACCATAAGTATTTTCGGTAGCTTCCATCCATCTGTTTGCAGCTTCCGCTTCGGCTTCTTTTCTATTTCGTTCCAAGTCTGCTCTTAACAAGGACCTGTATTCAGAATTGTCACCTTTTCTTCCTCGTCTGTCACCAGCTATAGATTCTATCCATGGGTGGCTTATCTTTCCAAGTGCATTGAACGGTTTGCCGTTTCCTGTTTCAGGATCTATTGATACTAGATGGTGAGCGTAACCATAAAGACCTTTGTTAGTTGTTAGCCAGTTAAGTTTTGCATCTATGCCGTTGGTGGTTATTGCTGGATTACCTGCAAGCTCACCGATAATAGAATTTATAAAGGCAGAGTTTCTTCCTAATTGTTCGTCAGGTATACTCTTAATCTGATCATATTGAGAAATAAGGTTATTGTAATCCAAATCATCAATAACGCCTTTGAGCTTTGTAATATAGGAATAAGCCTGCTGGTCGTTACCGTCAACAATCTTCTTGCTTGCTCCTTCAAGGCGTTTTCTGCCGAATCTTGCCAGGTAAAGTTTTGCCTGTTCAAAAGGAACAACACGATTAACAAAGTCTTCTCTGAACTTGTTGTTTGCTATTGAGCGTTCTTTGATGATTGCCTTGAACTCATCGTTAAGTTTATTGTTATAAATATCTAATGCCAGTCTGCCGTTCTTTTCGTTTGGATCATACTTATAGCCGATAGGTCTGTTGGTCTGTTTATCATATTCTGTATCTCTGTATGGAGCAATCACCATCTGCTGTTTTGCTTCGTCCCACATTATGTTTTCAGCAACAGTAAACAATAGCTGCTCTACTGGTTTCATAATCTGGAAAGGTGCCAGGATTCTAGAAGCTTTTTTAAGCATCCAGTCCTGTAATGCTCCTGGTTTTGTCCACTTTCTTATAAGACCAGTGAAAAGGTTCTTATCTGCATCAAGATGTTTTAAAACAAGTCTGTCTTCTTCCTCTCTGGTCTTCATGCCCTGCTCAATCTTCGTTCGGCGAGAAATTTCGTAGGGTGTTTCTACTACATTTTCTGTGCTGTGGTCTTTAGCCCATAAGTAAGGTGCTTTCTTTCTGTCTGCTCTGCTTTGAGTATCTCCAATCAAACCTGTGATTAGCTGACCTAGAAAAGTTTTAAGACTTTCTTTTGCGTTGCCTAGTCTTTCACCGAAAGTAGGAATATCATTCAGGTCAAGATCTGCATCATCATCTGTTTCAAGAATAGCTTTAATGGTGTCTTTTTCATCGTCAGAAAGCTTTATACCCATCTTCCCGTCAACGTAATCTTCAAACTGTTTACGCTGCTGTTCTATGGTTGAGCCTAATGAATACCTGATACTATCATTATTTCTGTCGAATGTGCCTATGTTGTCAGTTGCAGATTTTATCTGAGACTTTTCAAAAGGAACATAGCTTAAAGAATTGTTATATGTTTCCTGAATAACATAACCATCGTATTTATTCGGATAGTTTTCCTTCAAGTATTCGGTTAATTCATCATAATCAAAGTCAGTCCACTCCATAGCACCAGAATCGGTCTGGGTAGGTTTGTGACCATTTCTGTATTCTGTAAAAATCTTACGGTCTTTGGCATTTCTTATGTCGAAAGGCTTTTCTATACTTAAATAAACTTCATAAGTGCCAGGCTTATAATCCTGGTGTCTCTGAGTTTCATAGCGTTTGGCGAATTGTTCATCATCTGTAAAGAATGAGTTATCTCTGAAAACATCAAAGCCATACTGATCTGTTCCATGATAGAAAACTTTAGGTTTGCCACCAGCTCTACCATCTTCTGTCATTATGGATTTGCCGAACCAGCGTTTGAATTGCTGGGTTTCTGTCTGATCAGTATTTTCGGCTGGGTTGCGGTTATCAGAGTTTTCTGCTATACTAAATTTGTCAGATGATTTTTCATCTGACATAGAAATGTCACGAAGGAATCCGAACGCAGGAATATTGCCTGTTGAGTCGGTTTGGTCCTTTGTGACATTTTCTATTTTAGTAATGTCATAGAATAGTCTGCCTCTGTTATTATTCTTTATGTTTATAACACCTTTATAGAACTGGTCACCTACCTTGAATAGCACATCGAAATATTCAAAATTCTTTGCATCAGGGTGAATATGTCCGTCCTTACCATCTTCTTCTGTTCTGAAATTAGTTCCAGCGTCAACTAGATTATCTAACTCTGTGGAAGCTCTCATTTTTGCATTAATTATATCTTTATCATTTATTTCTTTTGGTGGATAACCATATTCTTTAGCTTGTGAGCTGTTTACAAATACTCGGTTGTCGATGCCTATAACTTTTTGAGCAAACTTATCCTTTATAATTTTAATAGCTTTATTAATCTTTTGTTTGTCGCTAAGTCCATCAAATTCTTCTTGATTTGCCTGAACATCTACAAACCTTTTTCCACTATCTAAAAACTGATTAAGGCTGTATCTTCTACCAGAATCTTCAGTGTTTTTATTGTAGTCGTAGTTGCGGTTAAGCCATTCTTCTATAGTGCCAGAATCTTCTTTTTTAATTGGGTTGATGTCTACTTTAACGCCATTGAGTTCGTGAGTAACTTCGTTGAGCATATTGAATACATCGTCTTCTCTCCAGGAGTCAGTAGGGTCGTCATATTCAAGAATAACATCGAGATCTGAATCTGTATTATAGTTACCCTTTGCCCTGGAACCGATAACCTTTAAATTCTTAATGTCTATAGGTGTGTCGCTCAGTCCGTCCATATCACTTTCAAAGGTATCATAGAACCAGCCTTTTACAGAATCTTCTATAGAGGCTACAGAATATTCTTCGCCATTAAGGTCTAATTTCTGGTTGCTGGATAAGCTGAATCTAATGTTATGATTGTCGGCTATGTTATTAAGAGCTTTAAGTCTGTCGGAACTGTCTGAATCAATTTCATATTCTACAGTTTCTATTCCTGCTTCTTTCAAAGCATTTCTTAGTCTATCAGTTGAATGACTCGGAATAATAACAGACACGACTTCATCTAATCCAACAGCTCTTTGTGGCTTAGCTTCGAAGTAACCTGTAGGTAATCTTCTAATGTCGTCACGTAAAGAAATAAGTTTTTCTACCGTGTCAGATCGTAGCTCTATTCCTAATTTGTCACACTCTCTAGCCAGGTATCTTTCAATGTTCGCTTTTGACTCATACTTGCTTACTGCTTCAATAAGCATTTCGGAAGCACCATAATTTTTACCTAACGATTCTTCTATTTCACTAAATCTGTCTTGAATTTCACTTCTCAGCTTAGAAAATTCTTCATCTTCTATAAATTTAATACGTTCTGAATCTTCTTTCAGGTTGTCTATGCTAGAATAATCAGAAGTTGAACTACCAAAAATAGATTTTTTCGGCTTTTCTTTTCTCATCGCTTTAACAATATTATTTAAAGTGAAATCATCATAAAGCGATTCAAAATTTCTTGGATTGCCATTTGGCGTGTAATAGTCCTTGCTGTTACGTAAGCCCTTCTTTTCAATAATGCCATCAAAGAGATTGTTGAGCCATTGACGGTATTCTGTTTCGTGTGCTTCCACAGCTTTGTTTATATTGTCTTTTGTAGTGTTGCTAATAACTTTCTTGATACCGAAATTTAAGAATCTATTAGCAGCATTAATTATTGATTCCACTTTCGACCAACCAAAATTACTTTTATTATAAGGAATATAGTCTTTTAAGATTCTTCTAGCTTTTCTGCCGTCTTCAGAATTCTTAAATTCATTGTTAGCCATATCCCTGATTTCATCTATTATGCTATCCGATATCTCTTCTGTTCCCAGATTAATGTTCCTAACCTTTCCCTCGCCTAATCGGTTTAGAACCTTGATAATAAAATCGTTGCTAAAATAGCTGTTGAGGTCAGAATCTTTATATTCAACATCAAAATCTATACCTTTTTCTTTTAAGAATGTAGCTTTCAATGAGCTATTGTCGTGGTAAGCCCTAGCAAGATCTTCGCCGTAGCTTTGAACGTAGCTGTTCAAATTGTAGTCGTCTATTCCACTATGACCCAAACCATTTACGCCAGATAATTCATCGCCTAAAATATCTTCAATTCTTTTGTTTATGTTTGCAATCTTTTCAGAATTAAACTTGTAGCCTACTTTTGGGAAAGTCGGTGTGTATGCGTCACCACCATATACTTTGTTGTATTTGCTCTTCTTGGGGTCAATAGTGTCTCTGTTGAATACTACACTAATATCACCATATTTTTCATGACCCATAGAGTCTTTTACTATTGCTATAGATGGCATAGGGAATCCGCCAAGTTTTAAAGAATCTAAAAGCTCCTGTTCGCTAAGATTATGAACTGCTATAAGATTCTTTGTTTGTTCGACTGGCGAGCTTAAAGAAAACTTGCGAGTTTCTGGTATTTGTTGTAAATTATCATTTGACAAGTCGGAGCTTTTTTGTGCCTCTCCATTTTCGGGGAGGAGGTCAAGCTGGGCTTGTTTTTCTATTTCTATACGATATAGATATAGTCTTTTCCCATCTTTACCTTTTTTGATGTCAAATTTTACAATGCAAGGCTTACCATCTACCTCTACTGGTGTTCTGAAATAATCAAAGGAAGTTTCTTTGTTTCCTGCATGATAATTCTTTTCATCAGAAACATATCTTTCAGAGCTACCTAAAAGTTTATCCAAATCATCAAGGACTGCCAATTTGCAAGCTTTTAACAGTCTTGGCAATCTTGAAAAGTTCTTAAAAGCAAAAGTTTCTTTTATTCCCTTTTTACTTATTCTTATTGTGTCACCAGTAGAATTTACAAATACGTCTTTGTAAAAAGAATCTGGCAAACTATTTAATACTTGTTTCTGAACATTTACAGAATCATTTAAACTTCTAATATTATATTTGTCTGCCTGTCTTTGAGCAAAATCTCTAATAGACTCATCGGAATTAGTTAGGCTATATCGTCTGGTCTTATTGCTTTCACTGGGATAGCCATACTCGTCATCTTCCACGCCAGAAATGATTGACTCGTCTATATTATAGTCGAAGTCATCTTCTGGCATAAATTCATCTCTGTCGAAGTCGGCATAGTCTAAACGATCTTCAACGGCTCTAGCTTCACCTTCACCGTAGTGTTTATAATAATTGTCATGAGCTTTTTTTAATAATCTTTCTTCTATTTCTTTTTTATCAGCATCTACAATATTCTTTTCTATGATCTTTAAAGGTTCATTTGATTTATTTAAATCTACAAACTGGTCTCTTAATTCTTTGCGGCTTAAACCTAATTTTGTTAGCTTGTCAAAAGTTTCTTCAGTTCCTTGATTTATAAAGTCTAATTCTGCTTTTCTGAACTCTCTGAAAAGATTGACATAATCCCAGGCTATTCTTTCTGCTGTCGGGTTGTTTAAATCTTCTATGGTTTGTTTTATATTCTGTTCTGCTAATCTGGAATTATCATAGTTAGATTTCTTTAGTTTATCCATTTCGTTTTCAACACTTGAACCTTTGGCAAAGCCTTCATAATTCTGAATAGCATGTTGTAATTCATGTATTAATGTTCTTTTAACATCATATTTTGAGTTGGCTGTATTAGGTTTTTCTCTTTTTAGATTTAAATGAATACCCTTATTTTTTGGGTCGAAATAACCAGCTGCATCATCAAGTTCATTATAAAAATAAATCTGGTAATCTTCTAAGAATGGATACGCTTTAAATAGCGGTTTATTATTTATTATCCAACTCAAACGAGTCGGATAATTATACTGTAAACATTGTTCTACAATATAGGGATATCCTCTTTTGAAAGATATTTTATCTTTAATTTCAAATCTTGGCTTACCATCTTTGGCTATATACCAGCCTGTCTTCTGCCAAACTGTCTTCTTGTCTTCACCATCTGCCAGCATTCTCTTTGCTTCATTAAGACGTGCGATGTTTGCAGTCTTGGCTCTTTCTCCGCCAAGAGCATATCTTCTGTCTTCAGATTTGCCAAGGGCATTAATGTCCTTAACAAAATCATTATCCTGGGAATTTTCTTCGCTGCCATTCATCAGGTTGTTATAGAGGTCTTCAAGGTTGTCGCTTTCTGGATTAGTCAGGCGTTGACCATCGGAGCCAAGAGAATAGCTGCGTTTGTTATTGTTTATATATTCTGTAATGTATTTGGCTAATGGTTCGCCGTTGGAGTCAAGCTTGCTTCTGTCTATATTGACACTATCTAGTTTTTTCTTTATACTAGAAGTATCAAAACTCGAAGCGGAGCGTAGCTTATTTATAAGTTCGTTCAAGTTACCTTCGAGTTTTTTTATGTCTGTCAATTCAAGTGAATAAATTCTATGACCATGTTCTATAGATTCTTTAGCGGTAAGGTAAGCTATATTAGGTTCACCTTCTATAACAACTGGTGAAACAAATCTTTTTATTGATTTTATATTTGGATCTTCATCTCTGTCGTTATGTTCAATCAATAACGAGGCATGTTTAAACAACTTATCTATAATAGCAACTGACCTATTGTGAGTATTTATAGAAAAACCATTTGCGATAGATTTTCTTGTTGCAGCCATGCTAACAAGTTTATCTCTTTGTTTTCTTGAAATTATTGCTTTAATTCCAGTTTCATCATTTATTAATTCTTTTTTAGACAGTTTTTCTAAAATTTTTATTGTTTCCTTATCATTTAAAGGTTTATCTTCAACGTATAATTCGTTTGCAAGTTCCCAATCGCCAAAGCTGTCTTTAAACTTCTGAGTCCTAGCTTCAATCCACTGGTTTTCATTAAGGTTAGAGTCTTTGCCGTTAGGAGCCTTTAAGAAGGTTCCGTTGTCTATAGCTTTCTGCTTAATCTGCTTTGCTTCGCTGCTAAGACTGTATTTAATATGACTTCCAAGTATATCAACGTTAACTCCTCTGTGTATGCCATTGGCTTTATCGTATTCATCCATTATTTCCCAGCCAGTCTTAGGCATTTTCTTAATATCCTGGCGTTCAAGTTCTTCGACAGAAATAGGTTTAATAACGCCTTCCTTGAACTCACCCTTGCGGATCATCTCAATAGCTTTGTCGCAGTTTCTTATAATCTTGTTTGCAAAAGACTTATGGAAAGTTTCTTTAATTCTGTCTTTAAGATTTTCTAATAAATCAACTGCATTATTTGGTATGGCTCCAAGTAATTCATGCTCTAAGTCTGCAAAGAATTCTCCGTTATCGGTAATATTTAATAAAGCCTGAACTGGTGCAGGAATATCTTCATCTGTATATTCGGCAAAAGGATCGTTAACAAATTCATAGTCTTCTTCTAATATTCTGGGGAGAATATCATAAATAACGCTGCCATTTTCTTGATAATCCTGTATAAGTTTCCAACCTTCCTTACCGTAAAAATCCTCTGGGAATTCAGCTTCATTTTCATAGTAATAATCAAATTCTTTTCCCTCGTCAGTCATGTCGCCATATTCGGCTTCATCAGAATTATGGAGTTCCTGAAAATCGTTTAGTGTTTTGTCGTCCAACAAACCTTCATAATCGTCTGTTTTGCTGTAATCCTGGTTATCTTCTATATCGTAATCGAAAAATCTTAACTGGTTCTTATCGTCAGTTTTTCTTCTGCCTCTGCTGTATCTGCGTTCTTCAATGTGCCTGTTATAAGTAGGCTCGTCACTGTAGCCCATTTCTACTGTTTCTCTGGATCTGGCGAATATATCTTCTATATCTAAATGGTCTAGTGATATATCAATGCCCCAGTTACGCAAAGCATTCCTAAACATAATTCTGATATTTCTAAAGAACTGATGCACTTTGTCTGAGAAAGATTCTGGCTTTCTGCCGTAAAGTTCTGCAAGATGTGCTCCAAGTTCCTCATACATATCTATGGATTCTTTTGCATACAGACCTCTGTAGTTGTTTTGAACCTGATTGAAAAGTCTTTCTACACTTCTGTCTCTTTGAGCCAGTTTTCTTATAGAACTAAGGAAGACTCTGTAGTATCTGCTTCCAAGAAATCTTTTTATTCCTGCGTGACCTAATAGCTCGTGAGCTGCAACCTGTTTTAATCTTGTCAGAGTTTTCAGTCTGTTGCGAAAAAGGATTATTCTGCCACCTTCTTCGTATAATGCATTTGCATTTTCAGGTGCTTTATCTTCATCTGCCTTATCCTTGTTAAATTCGTCAACAGATTCCATAACTACAAAACTTATTCCGGTGCCAGGTTTGATAGATTTGTTGATATTTTCTACAAAAGTATCAAATTCTTCTTTGGTTGCGGTGGTGCCGTCATCGGCAATCTTTTCTGCTTCTGTCCAGTTGTCATCATTAGATTCGGAATATCTGTTGCCTTGAGCATCTTCTGCGTGGAAGTCATCATTGCTTGCTGCGGATGCCGGACCTTTTTCAAGACGTTCAATGTCGGATGCAATAGATGAACCGTCCTTGTATTTCAGATCCATATTTCTGATAGCTGTTTCAACAAAACTTTCATTGGATGGTTTCGTATTAGCTTCAAACATTCCAATCTGTTTCGGACTGCCTTCGGCTCTTACTGCTTTGTTTATCTCTTTAAGAAAATCTCTGATGGTTTCCTTGTTGCTGAGGTTGCCTAATACACCAATCAAAAGTCTGGCAGTAGGGCTTAATCCGTCATCGCCTAATGTTCCCTGTCTTAAGTAAACTTCAGAGACTGAGCCGAACTGTTTTATAAGAGATTTTAAATTTGGATTCTGTCTTATGTTCTTGATTGTTTTAATAGCATCTGCCAGGTCTTTTGATATATCAACATCAAACACATTTCCATTCTGAGCTTCGCCCATTAGTTTTGCTGTGTCTGGAGCTGCCATAGCTAAACCATTAAGAATAGTCTGGATATCTTCGTTACCTAGTTCAGTTAAAAGACTTACAATTTCTGAATCGCCATAAGCTGCAGCAATGATTGCATTGTTTATTCTTTTTTCACCAGCTTCGCTCAAGTTCTGTCCATCTGATGTAAACATTGAATTAAGCTCGTAGGGTGAGCATATTTTTTCTAAAAAGCTTCTTACAAATTCCAGATTGCTTTTTGCTCTGATGTCTCCGATAGCTTCAAACTGCTTCAATAAAGGTTTTATTTTTTCTCCGTCAACAAGTGCTGTTTCTGTTGAACTCATTGACTCCTGCTGTGAATTGTTGGCTTTTGCATAGAAATCTTTGGCGTTGATGTTTGAATCTGCAACTCTTATTCTTACAAGAACAGGCTCCTTCATCTGCATTACCTGTTCCGAACTGATACCGTATTTAGGAGCTTCGGCTATAAGTTTGTTTCTATATAAATCTGCTCTGCCATAGCCGGCATTATCAATAGTGTTGCTGTATTCTCCTTCACCTTTTCTGTTGGCGTAGGCTTCTCTTAAACTTAACGTTCTGCCGTTACCAGATTCAACTTTAAAATTGGAGTCAACAACAATAGGTCCGTTCTGGGCTCCAACAGAATTATCTATCAATAAATCAGGATCTAGATTTCTCGCTCTTTCACTTACTGTATTTGCATATGCCTGGCGGTCGTTTCTCTGTCTCGGGTTTTCTTCATCAGATAATGTCTGCAAGTCGGAAAGTTCAACTACTGCATAGTTGCATTTTGTATCAATGTCACCTGCTTTTAAGCGTGCTTCGTTACCAATAAAGCCACGTTTGCCGTTCTGCAATGGCTGACCTTGAACATTAGCGTTAGAACCAGATTTTTGTTGTTCTGTCAACTGCTGTCTTAATTGTTCTTTTTCCTGTTCATCTTTTATTTTTTCCTGCTCAAGTTGGTTAAGTCTGTTTAATGCCTGCTGAACTCTTATGTCTCTTTCCGATTGAGGCTGCTGAACTGTAGACTGGTTATTGGTGACCTTAACAGGTTTTGGCTGCTGTGGTATCTGGTTATTGTTCTGAGTTTCAGTCTGATTATTTTTCTGAGCAGTATTAGATTCAGGATTTAACTGACTCCAAAGATTCTTTTCTGTTTCTTTTAAAGACTGTAATTCTGAATTTAGAGCCTGTGAAATATCTGTTGTCTGCCCGCTGTATTTTTCAAAAACCTTATTTACTATATTTTCTTCATTAGATGTTAGCTGTTCGCCTCTTAAGAATTTGTTTATCGCATCCTGTTCCATCCAGTTCATTTCAACAGCACGCTGTAAAAGAGCGTTTGCCATCTTGGAACCTAAATTGAAACGTTCCGATTTTTCCTTAGCTTCATTTTCTGCTTTGACTCTTTCAAGTTCAGCCAGTTTTGCCTGGCGTTCTGCTTCTTCACGTTCTTTTAAAATGCGGTTCTGTTCTGCTTGTGGAAGAGATTTAAAATTAAAATCTTCACGGTATTTTATAAATCTGTCCAGATTCTTATAAAAAGTATCGTTGGCTTGCCAGCCTGATTTCTGTAAATAATCAAGAAAAGTCGATATTGAATCATCATTTAAGTCTGCAAGATTTCTGAACGAGTCTTTTAAGTCGTCTTCGGATGTTTCAGGATCGCTCATCTCGTTGAAGCTTCCAAGAATGGTATTCAAATCTCCACTTAATGCATTAGCCGGATTTGATTCTTCCCATTTTCTCTTATTGCTTTTCAGAGTTTCCAGTTCCTGTTGTCTAGCCTGGCGTTCCTCATCTGTCTTTGCGTTGTTTACAGCATCTATTAAAGATTCCCTGTTTTCTCGGTATCTTTCAAGATAACCTTCTGGGCTTGAGTTATAACTTATATAATTAGCTACGTTAGAACCTATATTGCCAAGTCCGCCTGACAATCCGCCTAGAATTGTTGCACTTACAAGTTCTGCCAGGCGTTCATTGTGTTTAGCTTCTTCCAATACTCCATCTATACCTTTTTTGTTAAGCAAGGTTCCTATCTTCTGAACATCATCTATAGGTAAAAATCTTGAGCCTCCTGCGTTGCGGTTAGCTGCTGCCTGTTCTAGATAGGTCTGTAAAAGCTCTGTCAGTCCTTCGGATTTGAGATTGTTTAAAGTGTCTTTGCCAAGATTCTTCATAAAAGATGCCGAAGTTTTCCAGGCACCTTTGCCGAAGTCACGTCTTAGCATTGCTCTTGTTGCTGGTTTTAAAGAACCTCTGAACAGTTTGGAAGGAACTGCATCTTCAAGATAGCCAGCTATTCCTGCCATTAAAAGCATATGGGTTGGGTCTTTTACTTCTCCCTGGTCTGATATTGCTTTCTTATACATTTCAGAAAGTTCAAGACCAGAAGAACCTAAATACCCTACTATTTTTTCAACCTTTTCCGGGTTAAGTTTATGTAGTCCCAGCTTGTTTGCTAGTTGTGCAGATTTTTCAGCACCTACGGCAAATTTACCTAACTTAGGCAGCTTGCTTGCCTGTTCTAATGCTTTGGCACCTGTAACAGCTCCCTTAGCTGTCTTAGCCATAATACCAGGCATAATCCATGTGCCTATCTGTTCTGGTAACTGGTCTATACCTGTTAAAACTTTCTGACCGAAAGTTCTATCACCCATACCAGGAATGATGTCTTTAATGCCTTCTATCTGTTTCTGTTCAGGCGGTAGAATACCTTGATTGACTGCATCTAATGAGTTAGCACCTGTTCCCATTACTGTGCCCAGATCCTGTAAAAATTCTGAACCTGTAGCTTTACCAGCTATATTTGTAACACCGCCTAAAAAGCCTAAAGCAGTTGAAGCTGCTGAACCTGGTATTCTTGCTACCGATTTACCTGCTGCTTTTGCAGCATTTCCCCATGTAAGGTCTTTTACTTCCTTTGGCTGGTTTTCATCTAAATGCCAGTGTTGACCTGCCAGTTCTCCTAAATATTCAACTGCCGCTTTAGCATTTTCATTATATTGGTTCGCTACCTGTCGGGCTGCGTCTTCTTGTGCATTATAAGCTACGGCTTCTATAGGCAAGCCTTCTGCTAATCTAAGCTCCCTGTATTTCTGCCCTATAACCTGGTTGTATTTTGCTTTTTCATTATCAGGAAGGTTTTCCCATGCTTCAGACTTCTTGGCTTCCTGGATTCTTCTGGCAAACTCGTGGCTTCTGCCCTGTGGTGATATTTGTTTATTTGCTTCATAAGGTTTGAACTGTGCTTTGTATGCTTCGAACTCTTCGTCATCCATGTCGGCTGATTCCTGGTCGAATAGATTATTGAAATGATTATTAAAAGATTCCAGTTCTTTTCTTTTAGTTTCTTCATCCTGTTTTAAATGTTCATCGCTATGTATATATTTCTGGGTGAGATTGTAAAAATCCAGTGCTTTCATTGCCATAATAAAAAACTCCCTGTTTGAAAATTTCCATTCAAACAAGGGGTTTTGGTGTGCAATAAAATTTATGTTATACTTTAAGAAGTTCTTTTACAAAAGAATCTAAAATGACAAAAGAGCTTTGATAACTCAGGTATAGCAAGTTACAAAGCTCTTCCGTCTGCTATACAGTCCTGTGGGATAGGAAGGGAGGTATAGCATTGCAAAAAGTTCTACTCATACTTTTAGTTATTGCGATGCTGCTCATAACAGCAGAGCTTAACTAATAAGTATTATAGTGTGTGGGTGTTCGTAGCACCTGCACACTCTTAATACTAAGTATAGCAGAATTTCTAGTAATTGCAAAGCTTCCCTTTTTATCCCTTTTACAAGCCGTGTTGAATATTATTTAGAGCTTTTTTCTTTTCTTCCTCCCAAAGCTCCTTAGCTATTTCGCGATCTCTTTTTATCCCTTCAACTTCCTTTATGTCGTTAATCAATTTTGTTTTATAATATTCTTCATTTTTCTCCTGCTGTTTCCCTACTGGAGTTGAAACATAATCTATAAGCTGGTCTAACCAAGAATTTGAAATACTGCCTTTTGTCATATCCGGCTTAGGATAATCAGATAGATATTTTGGAGAACTTATACCTTTTGCCTGTTCGTAACTTATTCCAGCATTCCAGGGCTCCATTGTTTCAAGCCTGTTATTCAATTTAGGAACTGGTTTGTCTAGACCGAGCAACATTTCTAACCTTGTCGCTTCGGGATTTTCATAAGTTTTAACACTAGGTTCCACAACTGTTTTGGTTACGGTTGTGGCTTTTGGAGTCTGCTTTACTTCTGTTGTAGAAGTAGCTGCTAAATTATTATTAGGACTTTGGAAAGCTGGTCTTCCTAGGCTGCGTTTTTTACGATTATAGTTATGGATAATATCAAACATAGTTTCGTCCATAATTGCTTCTCCTTATTTTAAACCAGATTCAGAATAAAGAATTTGCTGTATTCCTTTGGGGTTGTCTAGACTGGGAATAGTGAAGTCGTTTAAAATATTGTCTATTGTTTCATTTGAGTCATCTGAACCAGTAACATAATCATCAAAAGTTTTTAGGTTTTTAACTTCTTTCTGAACTACATTACCAAACAAAACAAGCTTATTCTTATCGAGCGTTTTCATTATTGTTGCCATTTGTTTTGTTGTTAAATCTACTAATTGGTCAAAATCAAGATTTTCATTACTAATTTCTAATTCTTTGAATCTTTTCATCCATTCTTTTTCATAGAATTCATACTCTTTTCTTTCGTTAGAAGTTAAAGATGGTTTATAATCCGCAACTACCTCATATCCAGCTATTTTTCCGTTGGATATTCTAGGTTTAATTCTTCCCTCTTTGATTGCTTTAAGCATTAAAGCTCTGTTGGTTTTTTCTGTTTCAATATCTTTTTTCCCTTGATTGATAGTGTTTTGCTTGTTTATCTGGTTTTCACCTTTTTTATCTTCTATCCTTAACTTATTTTCATAACCTTCTTGGGCTTTTTGCAAACCAACATTGGCATTATAGGTTTGCTGCTGATTAATCATTTCTCTTATAAGTTCTTTGTTGGCATTATTCTCTTTTATTTTCCAAACATCAGGAGTCATATGTCTTGTTTCATAATTGAACTCGTAAGGTGCCAGAACATCATCTATGGCTTTTTGCCGTTCTTTGTCACCCATCTGAGCATATTTTTCAGGATCCAGCGATTCAGCAGCAACAGCTTTCGCTGTATTATCTAAAACTTTTGAATAATCACCACCTGCTAGATTTAACCCTGAAGCAGAAGCGAGTGCATCAAAAGCCGGATTTAAAGGCATACTACCAGTTATTATGTTTTCCCCTGTTTCAGAATCAAAACTATGACTTGGTTGCCACGGTGCAAGAGTATTAACCAGCTTAGCCTGTTCCCTTGCGTCATTTAAAGAATCTATTTTAAACTGCATTTCCTGCAATTTAAGCTTTCTTTCTTCTGCTGCATCCAGATCTTTCTGTTTCTGAACTTCAAGAAGCCTTTTTCTTTCTGCTTCCTCCTGTGCCTGTCTTGCCCAGGCTGCGTTTATCATAGAACCTAAAGCCACGTTGGAAATGTTTTTATAGTTAGAGGGAATACCACCTCTGAGAGTATCGGCGTATTCCCTTAAAGCATTCTGGTTGTTTTCCCATGTTCCCATTCGCTGTGCCTCACTTTCTTTCCGTTATGCATTATATCCAGCAGCATTCATCATTCCTCTTATATATTCTGCAAATTTAGGATCTCCAAAATAGCCTGTCATTGCATTGAAGCCTTCCTTACCTCCCTGTGCTCCTGTTGCTAAAGCTGCCAACATAGTCTTTGTAAGGTCGTTTTTCTGTTCGGTATTGAGTTTATTAATGTCAAGAGAACCGTTCCATATTCCCATTAAAGCATCCCAGTCATTCTTGCCTAGACCTCCGTTAATCGTTGCCCAGGTTCCCTGCTGATCATTAGACTGACCCATTATTCCCTGGTAAAGCTTTATAACGTCTTTGAGATCGTTGATATTGCTCTGTTTTACACTGGTTCGATATTTATCCCAATCCAACTCGTTAGCATTCTGACTGTTACCAAATGTCTGCTGTAATCCTGCAAGCTGACCCTTGTTAGAATAATTCTGCTGAGCAAGATTAGTAAAGTAGTTAGCCCAGTTGCTACGGTTACCTTCGTCCATCTTTGAAAAATCCATCTGCAATCCTGCAAGCTGCGCTAGATTAGAGAAATTCTGATTTCCAAGGTTGTTTCCGAATTGACTCCAGAACTGACGGTTAGCTTCGTTAGCGTCAGTTTCCCATTTCCTGTCTTCTCTTTCTGCTTCTAAACCTTTTGAAGCAATATCGTTCTGTAACTGCTGAACATTCTTAAAATAATTACTGGTTATAGAATCAGACTGGTTACCAAACTCATCAGCAAGCTCAAAACCTGAGCCCCTTAAACCTAATCTGTTATAATTGGCTGCTGCCTTATTCAATGCGTTCTGGTAAGCATCGCTAAGAGAGTTATAGCCATTCTGAGCCATAAGATTCAGGTCATCTACAGAGTAGCCTTTCTTCTCATCTCTTTCCCTGTAGCCTGAATCGGGTGAAGCCTGAACGTTTGCAGCATCTGTCATCTGGTCTAAGGTTTTATCAGCATCACTGCCTTTGCTGGATATATACCCTGAATCCGGTGCAGCTTCAACATCTGCTGAACCAGCCATTTTTTCTAGTGTGTCATCGAGATTGACGTAGGCGTTTGTAACATTAGATGAAGGTCCTGTAGGAACATCTATACCCTGTGCTATTTGAGTAAAGAGGTCTATTCCTCCGGCTCTTCCACCAAGGCTACCTATTTCATCTGCATAGGTCTTCTGTTTTTCTACACTTGTATCGTAATCACCGTAGGAACCTTCTTTTTTAACATAGTTAGGAGCACTTACGGGTGCCATGGTAGGATTAAATACAGCAGTATTGTCCCCTTCGCCAGTCCATTTCATAAAACTATTAACTGGTATACTTTCTTCTGACTGGCTGGTGTTGTTTTTATTTTGTGCAGTATTGGTCACTTGACCTGAAGCACTTACATTGGCTCTCAACCCTGGAGCTAACTGATTTGCATTAGCTGTATTATTTACATTCTGGCTAGTTTTCACAGGTTGAGTCATAGAACTGTTATTCCAAAGTTGCTGAGCCTGCGCCCTTGTATTAGGATCATTGAGCAATTGTTGTTCCTCTAGTCTATATTTGTAGGTCGGGTCACGATAAATATTTGGTTGGCTAGTCTGTGGAGCTGTCTGCTGTTGTTGCTGTTGCAAAGCTTGAAATATTTTTTGAAATTGAGTGCTGTCACCTGACGTAAGTTGCCCAAGAATCTGTTGAAGAGAACTCTGTGCCGCTGTCGGTTGCTGTTGATTAGTATTGTTTTTAGCATTATTTATAGTATTACCTAAGCCACCCCAATTGCTATTACCAGTATTTGACGGGCCTATTGGGTCAGACATAATACCCCGTTCCCAATCTCTTTTATTAGAGTTTCCTGGATTCTGTTGCTGTGTAGAATATTGTTGCGCCATTTTCTGTTGCTGTGTGTTTGTTGCATTAGGATTATATTTCTTATAGGCATTGTTACCGCCATTCTGAACATAACCTGCTGCTTTCATCAGATTCTGTGTCCAAGGACTGTTAAGTGCCTGCGGCTGATTCTGATTCTGTTGTTGATTCATTTGTTGTGGTTTCTGATATATTGAAGTCATAATTAGAAACTCCTTGTCAAGCCATAATTAAATGGAACATAGGGTCTATAGCCACTATTAGCCCTGAACCTTTCATCTTCTTCGTTATTCTTTCTCAATTCTTCGATTAAAGCTTTCCTTAATTCATTGCTATCTGAACCTGAATCTAAAACTGGAATTTCCGATTGTTCTGTATTCTGCCATTTCTTCTTGTCTACTCCAGAAATATTGTTTGGGTCTACCTCTATTGTTCTTGCGTCATCTCCTAACTGATGCGGTTTTATTTTGCTGTAAAAATCCGCAAGGTCAGCTTTAGATGCCGAACCACCTCCGCTACCACCGCTAATTACAGAGGCTCCGTCTCCTCCTCCATAAGCCTTTGCTAGTGCTCCGGTTATACCATTCTTTGTCCCCTCTGTAACTATAGCACCCATAAGCTTGTCGGCAGCTCCTAGCAAAGGAACTTTTGAAACAAGACTTGCTGCTGCATTACTTCCCGCTGCACTTCCTAAAGCTGGTGAAAGAATATTCTTTACTCCATCTAATGCAACATTAGCTACATTCTCAACACCTGGCAGCATTGCCGAGACTGTCTGAGCTGTTGGCGAGCTTTCTATAAATTCAGTAGCCATCTTGGAACCACCTGCAATCTGCTTTGCCTTAGAGCCTACTCCGCCAAAAAGCTTGCCTATAGTATTATTACCTAGGTTACTCAAGGCTCCTGCTATTTTTCCGCCAAATAAAGATTTAACAATCCCTGAACCAAAACCACCAGTAATTGCTGAGATTAAAACCGGAGCTATATACTTGGCACCATGCTTTAAATTGGTTTTTATCTGCTTGCCTAACTTCTTGAAAAATTTTTTTATTTTCTTACCTATACTTTTAAGACCGCCCATAAAAAAACTCCTTAATTGAAAATTAAATCCAATTAAAGAGTTTTGATGTGCAACAATATTTTTAGATGAGGTCGTTATCCCATGTAAGAGTGCTTCTGTTAGAATAGCCTCTGAAGCTTATGCCTAATGCGCAAATCGGTAATGCATTGCCTGGTCCTTTGCCTCTCAACTCAAAAGCAAAATACTTGGCTTTGAATGCAATAGGTCTTCGCTGTTCTGTAGCATACATCATAGTTAATCTGTCACCCATAACAGAAACACCCATAATAAAATTAAAGCTTGCTCTGAATCTTGCTTTCTGTTCTGTTGGCTGGTTATCGGCGTAGCCATAAAGGTCTATTTCCTGAGCGCCATTATAGTTCTTGTAGTTTGGCAGAATCTTCAAGGTAACCGCTCTGAAAATCTTGTCGTATTCAGTAGTTCCCATATCCATAGCACCGGACTTTATAAAATAATCATAATTCTGGTCTATATCTATAAACTGTTCATGGTAGATGTCGAAGTTTATAAGCATGACATTACTGCTGTTACCACTCAAGATAAGTCTTCCATCAAGCTGTGTTGTTTCGTCTACCATAGAAGGAACATTACAGAAATAGATCTTGTTTATCCCAAAACTATCCTTGAAGGTCCATCTGAACCACGAAGCGTTTTTCAATTCAAAGTCGAATACACTTTTGGTCAGAATCATCTCTGGGTATTTCTTGTAATGCTCTATATAGAAATAGATTCTTCTGTTTATATAATCATAGCAGCAAGAGAAATTCTGGCGGTTCTGCCAGTTTATCTTTCTCATGTCCTCGCTTATGTTACTTGGTCTATCAGTTCCAGGGTCGCTTATTATCTCGGCTGGAAAAGCTCCGCCTCCGTCCCATCTGCATATACCCTGCTGAGCTATCCAATAAACTGAGC